>JAQXRG010000141.1 GCA_029218405.1 Bacteroidales bacterium | reverse complement strand
CCTCCAGCTTCGAGGTGTCATCGACCATCACCGTGAGCATGCCCGAGAAGAGGCCGTCGTGGGAGTCGATGCTGATGGAACGCAGCAGGATGTTGTTCTCCTTATTTATAATAGAGGTGATGTTTGTCACGATGCCGATGTCGTCGTGACCCACGATGCGGAGCGTGATGGGGTACTGCTTGCCCTGGCTCTTGCCCGCCCACCGGGCCCGCACGATGCGGTAGGGGAAGCGTGAGCGCATCTCCGTGGCGTTGGGGCAGTCGCACCGGTGTATCTTGATGCCCCCCGAGATGGTGACGAAGCCGAACACCTCGTCGCCGTAGATGGGATTACAGCACTTGGCCAGGTTGAAGTCGATGCCTTTCAGGTTGCGGTCGATGACCAGCACATCGTCCTTGTAGTCCTTCAGTGCTTCCGCATCGTGCTGGATATTGAATCCCTCCGCGCTGCGGTACACCACTTCCGTGCCCTCGGCGTCCTTGCGCAGCATCTCCTGGTAGCGGTCGATGATGCCGTTGAGGTCGGTGGTCTCGTCGGCCAGGCTCTGGTAGAAGTCGGTCACGGTCTTGAAGCCCAGTTTGCGGATGAGGCGCATGAGGGTGGGCTCGTCGTAGTCAATCTTACGGTTCTTGAGCTTGCGCTCCAGGTTCTCCTTGGCAAACTGGGTCTGTCGGGCCGCGATTTCCTTGAGGGCCTGACGTATCTTGGTCCGTGCCTTCGAGGTGCTGACGAAGTTCAGCCAGTCGCGCTTGGGGGTCTGGGTGGCCGATGACATGATTTCCACCTGGTCGCCGCTGTTCAGGGGCTGGCGCAGGGGAGCGTTCTTGCCGTTCACCCGCGCTCCCGAGCAGTGGTAGCCCAGGTTGGTGTGGATGGAGAAGGCAAAGTCGAGCACGGTGGCTCCTTGGGGCAGCTTGTATAGATCGCCCTTGGGAGTGAAGACGAAGACCTCGTCCTTGTAGAGGTCGAGCTTGAACTGGTCAATGGACTCCATGTCGGTGTCGGCGCTCTCCAGGGTCTCGCGGATGGAGTTGAGCCACTCGTCGAGTCCCGTCTCACCCTTCACGCCCTTGTAGCGCCAGTGGGCGGCGAGTCCCTTCTCGGCAATCTCGTCCATGCGCTCGGTGCGGATCTGCACCTCCACCCATTTGCCTTCGGGACCCATCACTGTGATGTGAAGCGACTCGTAGCCGTTGCTCTTGGGCACCGAGAGCCAGTCGCGCAGGCGCTTGGGATTGGGCAGGTACATGTCGGTCACGATGGAATAGACCTTCCAGCACTCCTGTTTCTCCTTCTCGGGGTCCGATTCGAGGATGACCCGGATGGCGAACAGGTCGTACACCCCCTCGAAGGGACAGCCCTGCTTTTTCATCTTCTGGTAGATGGAGTGGATGGACTTGGTGCGTCCCTTCATGTGGAAGTGCAGTCCGGCGGCCTCGAGCTTGCGCCGGATGGGCTCGATGAACTGGCTGATGTAGCGGTCGCGGGTCTGCTTGGTGGCGTTGAGCTTCTCCTTAATATGATAGTACATGTCACGCTGCGTGTATTTCAGCCACAGGTCCTCCAGCTCCGACTTGAGCTTGTAGAGACCCAGCTTGTGGGCCAGGGGGGCGTAGAGGAAGTAGGCCTCGTTGGCTACCTGTAGGCGGGCCTCGTTGTTGGGGCTGTCCTTGACCTGGCGCATGAGGTTCACACGGTCGGCAATCATGATGAGGACCACGCGCATGTCCTCGGCGAAGGAGAGGAGCAGGTTGCGGAAGTTCTCCGACTCGATGGTGGGGCTCTTGGCGTAGAGCTCGTTGATGCGCACCAGCCCACGGATGATGCCTGCCACGTCCTTGCCGTAGGCCTTCTCCACGTCATCCAGGCTGCAGCGTCCGCATTTCACCGCGTCGTGCAGCATGACACCGAGGATGGAGGCGCGGCGCATGCCGATTTCCTCTGCCACAATGACCGCCGTCTGCATGTCACGGAGGATGGGGTTCATCCCGAAGGCGTTGCGCTGGAGGTCGCCCTTGGCCATGACACTGGCCAGCAGTGTCTTGAGCTTGCGGCAGTCGTCTTTCTGGAGCGTGTCGCCCGAAAGCCGCAGCAGCTTCTTGTAGAGGGGAAAAAGCTGCCTGCGCTCGTCCGAAGTGAAATAGTTTTGTTCTTCCATACGATAGATAATTTGCGTTCTTGGGGGTAAAGGTACTTTTTTTCTGCAAAACATTCGTGTTTCTTCGGAATTTTTTATATTTTTGGGCAGGATTAGAACAGTAACCCGTATATATTACCTAAATTTATTGAATATGTTGACACAAGAAGACAAAGCGCTGCTCGCGAAGAAAGGTATCTCGGAGCAGCAGATCCAGGAACAACTGGCATGTTTTGAACAAGGTTTCCCCTACCTTCAGCTGGCTGCCGCCGCTGCGGTGGACAACGGAGGCATCTTCATCCCCACCGGGGAGGAGCAGAAGGCGTACCTCGCCGCTTGGGACGCCTACAAGGACGGTGACAAGAAGGTGGTGAAGTTCGTACCTGCCTCGGGTGCGGCCAGCCGTATGTTCAAGAATATGTTCGAGTTCCTCGGAGCCGACTATGACGTGCCCACCACCGACTTCGAGAAAAAGTTCTTCGACCACATCCATAGCTTCGCCTTCTTCAACGACCTGAACGCCGCCTGCCAGGACAATACCGGCAAGACCATCGACGCGCTGGTGGAGGAGAAGAACTACAAGGCTGTGGTGGCCAACCTGCTGGAGGCAGCCGGACTGAACTACGGCGCACTGCCGAAGGGACTGCTGAAGTTCCACCGTTACGCTGACGGTGTGCGCACACCGCTGGAAGAGCACTTGGTGGAGGGTGCCCTCTATGCCGCTGGCAAGACGGGCAAGGTGAACGTACACTTCACGGTATCGACGGAGCACCGCGCGCTCTTCGCCAAGCTGGTGGAGGCCAAGGTGGCTGAATACTCCCAGAAATACGGCGTGGAATACTCGGTGTCCTTCTCCGAGCAGAAGCCCAGCACCGACACGATGGCCGCCACGATGGACAACCAGCCGTTCCGCGACGAGAAGGGCCAGCTGGTGTTCCGCCCCGGAGGTCACGGCGCGCTGATTGAGAACCTGAACGACCTCGACGCGGACATCGTGTTCATCAAGAACATTGACAACGTGGTGCCCGACCGCCTGAAGGATGACACCGTGACGTACAAGAAACTGCTGGCCGGCGTACTGGTGACCCTGCAGCAGAAGGCTTTCGGCTACCTGCGCCTGCTCGACGGCGGACAGTACACGCACGAGGACCTGGAAGAAATCATTCGTTTTGTGCAGCACGACCTGCGCTGCCGTAAGGACGACATCAAGGACCTGGAGGATGCTGAGCTGGTCATCTACCTGCGTGGCAAGCTGAACCGTCCGATGCGTGCCTGTGGTATGGTGAAGAATGTGGGCGAGCCGGGCGGCGGTCCGTTCCTGGCCTACAATCCCGACGGCACCGTTTCGCTGCAGATCCTGGAAAGCTCGCAGATTGACATGAAGGATCCGGAGAAGAAGGCGATGTTCGAGAAGGGTACTCACTTCAACCCGGTAGATTTGGTATGCGCCGTGCGCGACTATCAAGGCAACAAATTCGACCTGCTGAAGCACGTCGATAAGGCTACGGGCTTCATCTCCTTCAAGTCGAAGAACGGCAAGGAGCTGAAGGCGCTGGAACTGCCGGGTCTGTGGAACGGCTCGATGAGTGACTGGAGCACCGTATTCGTGGAAGTGCCCCTGAGCACCTTCAACCCGGTGAAGACCGTGAACGACCTGCTGCGTGAGCAGCACCAGTAAGCCCTTGGCGGGCTCCCTGCCGGCCGCTCTGTGCGGCGGGCGGGGAAGCTGAAGCTGGAACGATACAGACTGCATCCGGCCTTTCACGGACCAGAGCAGTGTACAGACAGCAGCGGGTGGGCCTCGTCAGGAGGACCCACCCGCTGTGCTGTCTGTAGCTTTCATTGTGCGGCTACGGCGCAATCCGTCATCTTTCAAGAAACGGCTGCCGCACCCATCACTTCCATCCGGCGATGCGCTCCATGGCTCGGAGCGTGTTCTCGCGCTGTCCGAAGGCGGTGAGTCGGAAGTAACCTTCGCCGCTGGGGCCGAAGCCCACGCCGGGCGTGCCGACGATGTGCATCCGGTGGAGCAGTTCGTCGAAGAACTGCCAGGAGGTGAGCCCCTGGGGAGTCTGCAGCCAGATGTAGGGAGCGTTCACGCCGCCATACACCTGAAAGCCGACTGAGCGGAGACCCTCCCGCAGGATGCGGGCATTCTCCATGTAATAGGCAATGGTCTCCTGGACCTGCCGCTGGCCCTTGGGGCTATAGACGGCCTCCGCACCCCGCTGGGTGATGTAGCTGGTACCGTTGAACTTGGTACATTGGCGGCGGTTCCACAGCGGGTTGAGGGGCACGCGCTCGCCACTGGCGGTGCGGACGGTCACCTCTTCGGGCACCACGGTGTAGCCGCAGCGCACGCCGGTGAAGCCTGCCGTCTTCGAGAAGCTGCGGAACTCGATGGCTACCTGCCGGGCTCCCTCTATCTCGTAGATGGAGTGGGGCACATCCTCCTCGCTGATGTAGGCCTCGTAGGCGGCATCGTAGAGGATGAGGCTGTCGTTGGCCTTCGCGTAATCCACCCACTTCTTCAGCTCCGTGCGGGTCAGGGTCGTACCTGTGGGGTTGTTGGGGTAACAGAGATAGATAATATCGACACGCTGTTCGGGCAGTGCGGGGACAAAGCCGTTGGCGGCGGTGCAGGGCAGGTAGGTGATGCGGCTCCACTTGCCGTCTGTGAGGTCGCCCGAGCGGCCCGCCATGACGTTACTGTCGATATAGACGGGATAGACGGGGTCGGTCACGCCGACGGTGTTGGCCTGTCCCAAGATGTCGCCGATGTTTCCGGTGTCGCTCTTGGCACCATCGCTGACAAACACCTCGGAGGGACGGAGGCAGATGCCACGCGCCGCATAGTCGTGCTGCAAGATGGCCTCGATAAGGACGTCATAGCCCTGTTCGGGACCGTAGCCGCGGAAGGTGGCGCTGGAGGCCTCCTCATCGACGGCGCGGTGCATGGCCTCGATGCAGGCGGGGGGAAGCGGACGGGTCACGTCGCCGATGCCGAGCCGGATGATGTCGGCATCGGGATGCTCGCCCTTGTAGGCGCTGACTCTGCGGGCAATCTCCGAGAAGAGGTAGCTGCCGGGTAGTTTCAAAAAGTTTTCATTGACAAATGCCATATAGTGTATGCTTTTTTACGGTAAAACAAATGAGGGTTCTTACGGTTCGTCCAGCTCGATTTCGCCGTCGAACACTTTGGTGGCGGAGCCGGTCATGAAGAGCCGGCTGCCGGGTCCTGTCCAGCGGATACGGAGGGAGCCGCCGTCCATGTGGACGGACGTGTCCTTGCCGCAGCGACGGGTGAAAGCGGCTGCCACAGCGGTGGCACACGCGCCAGTGCCGCAGGCCTGGGTGATGCCTGAGCCGCGTTCCCAGACACGCATCCGTACCTCGTTGTCCGACAACACTTGGACGAACTCCACGTTCACCCGGCCGGGGAAGAGCGGATGGTGCTCAAGGACGGGTCCTACGGTGGGCAGGTCCACCCGGGTGATGTCATCGACGAAGATGACCAAGTGGGGGTTGCCCATATCAACCGCCACGCCTTCTGCATAAGGATACTCGTTGCCGAGGTCCACGGGACGGATACCCGTGGGGATGCCCATATCAACCGTGACAGTCTCCACGTGCCCGTCGTTCACCTCCAGGTGGAGGAGCTTGATTCCCGAGAGGGTGTCAAGGGCGATGTCGGTCTTGTCGGTCAGGCCGTACTCGTAGAGGTACTTGCCGATGCAGCGGCTGGCGTTGCCGCACATCCGGGCCTCCGAGCCGTCGGCGTTGAAGATGCGCATGCTGAAGTCGCCTTTGTCCGATGGGCCGATGAGCACCAATCCGTCGCTGCCGATGCCGGTGTGGTAGCGGCTCCAGCGGATGGCGGCCTGCTCGGGGTCGGGGAGGGGGTTGAGCCGGGTGTTGACGTAGATGTAGTCGTTGCCCAGCCCGTGCATTTTAGTGAATCTGATCTTCATGGCTGCGTCCCTCCTCTTATTTTTCGTAGGCCTCCTCGTGCACGCCGGCCACGGCGCGTCCGCTGGGGTCGTTGAGGTTCTTGAACGAGGCGTCCCAGGCCAGGGCTTCGGCGGTGGAGCAGGCCACGCTGGGTACGCTGGGTACGCTGCGGGCGGCGCTCTCGCTGGGGAAGTACTCCTCGAAGATGCTGCGGTAGTAGTACTCTTCCTTGTTCATCGGGGTGTTGATGGGGAAGCGCTCGGCAGCCTTTGCCATCTGCTCGTCGCTCACGGCCTGGGCGGTGATAGCTTTCAGGGTATCAATCCAGCTGTAGCCCACACCGTCGGAGAACTGCTCCTTCTGGCGCCAGGCCACACTCTCGGGCAGCATGTCGGCGAAGGCTTCGCGCACAATCTTCTTCTCGATGGTCTTACCCGGGCACATCTTGGCGGCAGGGTTGGTGCGCATGGCCACATCCAGGAACTCTTTGTCGAGGAAGGGCACACGGCCTTCCACGCCCCATGCGGAGAGCGACTTGTTGGCCCGGAGGCAGTCGTAGAGGTGGAGCTTGGAGAGCTTGCGCACGGTCTCCTCGTGGAAGGCCTTCGCGTCGGGAGCCTTGTGGAAGTAAAGGTAGCCGCCGAAGACCTCGTCGGCTCCTTCGCCGCTGAGCACCATCTTGATACCCATGCTCTTGATGACCCGCGCCAGAAGGTACATCGGGGTGGAGGCACGCACGGTGGTCACGTCGTAGGTCTCGATGTAGTAGATGACATCGCGCACGGCATCGAGGCCCTCCTGGATGGTGTAGTTGATTTCATGGTGCACGGTACCGATGTGGTCGGCCACGATGCGGGCCTTGGCCAAGTCGGGTGCGCCCTTCAGTCCCACAGCGAAGGAGTGGAGCTGGGGCCACCAGGCAGCGTGCTGCCCGTCCGTCTCGATGCGCCGGGCGGCGAACTTCTTGGCCACGGCCGAGATGACCGAGCTGTCCAGTCCGCCGGACAGGAGCACGCCGTAGGGTACGTCGCTCATGAGCTGCCGCTTCACGGCTGCCTCTAATGCGTCGTGGATGGCAGTCGTGGAGGCCGGGTTGTCCTTCACGGCATCATACTCCATCCAGTCGCGGGTGTACCAGCGCCGCATCTCTCCCTCGCGGCTCCAGTAGTAGTGGCCGGGCAGGAAGGGCTCGTAAGACTCGCAGAAGCCTTCGAGGGCCTTCAGCTCGCTGGCGCAATACACCTTGCCGTCGCTGTCACGTCCGATGTAGAGGGGGATGACACCGATGGGGTCGCGGGCGATGAGAAACTCGTCCTTCTCCTCGTCGTAGAGGGCGAAAGCGAAGATGCCGCTCAGGTCCTCCAGGAAATGGATGCCCTTGTCGCGCCAGAGGGCGAGGATGACCTCGCAGTCACTGCCCGTCTGGAACTCGTACCGGCCTTCGTACTGCCGGCGGATGTCGCGGTGGTTGTAGATTTCACCGTTGACCGCAAGCACCTGCTGCCGGTCGGGCGAGAAGAGGGGTTGTCCACCGCTCTCGGGATCGACGATGGAGAGGCGTTCATGGGCCAGGATGGCGGTCGGCCCACAGTAGATGCCGCTCCAGTCGGGTCCGCGGTGACGTATTTTCTTGGCCATGGCCAGCGCTTTTCCGCGCAGTTCCTGGCTCTGTCCTTTAATATTGAAGATAGCTGCTATTCCACACATAGCTCAAGTTCGGATTACTGGGTTTCTGTTTCATTTTTTCTGTAAGTAAGCGTCAATGTCCGCCGCTGCCTTGCGTCCGCCGGCGATACAGCGTACCACCAGGCTGGCACCGGTGGCGGTGTCACCAGCCAGGAACACGTTGTCGGCATACTGTGGGTGCTGGGGCTTGAGGAAGCCCATAGCCAGCAGTACCAGGTCAGCCTTGAGGGTCTCTTTCTTGCCGGTGGGCTTCATGATGGGCCGTCCGCCCTCGGGGTTGGGCAGCCATTCCACCTCCTCCACCTCGACGGCGCACACGTGTCCGTTCTTGCCGATGAACTTGTTGGAGGTGAGGCACCAGCGGCGGGTGCAGCCTTCCTCATGGCTGCTGCTGGTCTTCAGCACAATCGGCCATTGCGGCCAGGGCGTGGCGGGGTTGTGGCCCATGGGCGGTTGGGGCATGATCTCAATCTGGGTCACGCTGGCCGCCTCCTGGCGGTGGCTCGTGCCGATGCAGTCGCTGCCGGTGTCGCCGCCGCCGATGACCAGCACGTGCTTGCCCTTGGCACTGACGCGTTCTTCTTTCGAGAACTGCTGTCCGGCCAGCACGCGGTTCTGCTGTCCCAGCATCTCCAGGGCGAAATGGATGCCCTTCAGCTCGCGGCCCGGGATGTTGAGGTCGCGGGCCTGCGGGGTGCCGGTGCAGATGCAGTAAGCGTCGAAGCCTTCGGGCAGGTGGTTCAGGTCGATGTCGGCATTGGTCTGGAACACCACGCCCTCCTGCTCCATTACCCGGATGCGACGGTCGATGATGGCCTTGTTCAGCTTGAAGTTGGGGATGCCGAAGCGGAGGAGTCCGCCCACGTATTCCAGCTTCTCGAACACGGTCACCGCATAGCCCCGCCGGTTGAGTTGGTTGGCGGCGGCCAGTCCGGCGGGTCCGGAGCCGATGACGGCCACCCGCTTGCCGTTGCGTGGGTACTGCTGGGGTTTCACATAGCCTTCGCGGAAGGCGGCTTCGATGACGGCGGCCTCGTCCTCACGGATGGTCACCGGCGAGTCGATGCTCAGCTTGAGCACACAGCTCTTCTCGCAGAGGGCGGGGCAGATACGTCCCGTGAACTCGGGGAAGTCGTTGGTGTGGCTCAGTATGGTGTAAGCTTCTTCCCACTTGCCCTTGTACATGGCGTCCTGGAATTCCGGGGGACGGTTGCCCAGGGGGCAGGCCCAGTGGCAGAAGGGCACTCCGCAGTCCATGCAGCGCGAGGCCTGCAGCTTGCGGTCGCTGGTGTTGAGCGTCTGTTCCACCTCGCCGAAGTCGAGGATACGGTCGTGTATCGGACGGTAGCCAGCTTCCTGTCTCGGTACGGTTAAGAATGCTTTAGGATTTCCCATTGTATAGTTGTATTTATCTTTCGTTCAGTTGTATTAATAATCTCGTTGCACTTCTGCGATTTTCTGTTGTAACTTGCGCATTTGCTCTTCGGCCAGTACCTTCTTGTACTCGATGGGGGTCACCTGGATGAACTCTTCGATGTAGCGGCTCCAGTTGTCGAGCATCGTGCGGGCCAGCTGCGACCCGGTGTAGAGGTAATGCTGGCGCACCAGCTCGTGGAGTTCCTTGCGGGCGGTCGCGTCTTCCAGTAGCGAGAGCTCCACCATCTCCATGTTGCAGAAATAGTCGAAGTTATGGTTCTTGTCCCATACATAGGCCACGCCACCGCTCATGCCGGCCGCGAAGTTGCGTCCCGTCTCGCCGAGCACCACCACGCGTCCACCGGTCATGTACTCACAGCAGTGGTCGCCTACGCCTTCCACTACGGCGATGGCACCGGAGTTGCGGACGGCGAAGCGTTCACCGGCACGTCCGTTGATATAGACCTCACCGCTCGTGGCCCCGTAGAGCAGAGTGTTGCCCACGATGGTGTTCTTCTCAGCGTCGAAGTTACTGCGTACGGGCGGCTGCACGGAGATGTGTCCACCGCTCAGGCCCTTGCCAAGGTAGTCGTTGGCCTCGCCCTCCAGCTTGAAGCTGATGCCGTGGGTCAGGAAGGCACCGAAGCTTTGTCCGGCCGAGCCCTTGAACTTCACGTTGATGGTCTGCTGGGGCAGCCCGGCTTGTCCGTAGCGGGCGGCGACGGCTCCCGACAACATCGCGCCGACGGAGCGGTCGGTGTTGCCGATGGCGTACTCTAGTGATACTTCCTTCTGGCTCTCCAGTGCGTCGTGGGCGGCGGCGATCATGGCCACGTCCTTCACGCGTTCGATGTCGTGCTGCTGCTCGCTCACGTTGTGCAGGGCCGAGCCGTTGTCCACCTTGTGGAGGATGCGTCCGAAGTCGAGCAAGGCAGCCTTTGAGCCAGGCTGTGCGGACTTCACTTCGATAAGGTCAGTCCGTCCCACGATGTCATCGAGGCGGCTGAAGCCCATCTCGGCCAGGTACTCGCGCACCTCCTGAGCCAGGAAGCGGAAGTAGTTGACCACGTATTCGTAGTGACCGCGGAAGTGCTCGCGCAGTTTCGGGTCCTGGGTGGCCACACCCACGGGGCAGGTGTTGGCATGACACTTGCGCATCATCACGCAGCCCAGCACGATGAGGGCGGTGGTACCGAAGCCGAATTCCTCGGCACCCAGCAGGGCCATGCTGATGATGTCGCGGCCGGTCTTCAACTGACCGTCGGCCTGCAGGCGTACCTGTCCGCGCAGACCGTTGAGCACGAGGGTCTGTTGGGTCTCGCTCAGTCCGATTTCGGGCGAGATGCCCGCATAGCGCATGGACGAAGCGGGCGAGGCACCCGTACCACCTTCAGCCCCCGAGATGAGGATGAGGTCGGCCTTCGCCTTGGCTACACCGGCGGCGATGGTGCCCACACCACTCTCGGCCACCAACTTCACGCTGATCTTGGCCTTCGGGTTCACGTTCTTCAGGTCGAAGATGAGCTGGGCCAGGTCTTCGATGGAGTAGATGTCGTGGTGGGGCGGGGGCGAGATGAGTGAGATGCCCGGGATGGAGTGGCGGGTGCGGGCGATGATCTCGTTGACCTTGAAGCCCGGCAGCTGTCCGCCTTCACCCGGCTTGGCGCCCTGGGCCACCTTGATTTGGATTTCCTGTGCGTTGACCAGGTACTCGGCGGTCACTCCGAAGCGTCCCGAAGCCACCTGCTTGGTCTTGCTGCAGAGCGAGATGCCGTCGTGGGTGTCGTGGAAGCGGATGGAGTCCTCGCCGCCCTCACCGGTGTTGCTGCGGGTGCCCAGCTTGTTCATGGCCAGCGCGAGGGCCTCGTGGGCCTCCTCGCTGATGGCACCGAACGAGATGGCTCCCGTGACGAAGTGTTTCACAATGTCTTCCACCGGCTCCACCTGATCGATGGAGATGGGGTTACGCTTGAACTCGAAGAAGTCGCGCAGGAAGATGGGCCGTTCCTTCGTGTCCACTAAGCGCGTGAATTCCTTGAATTTCTTATAACTGCCTGTACGGGTGGCTAATTGCAGGGTACTGATGGTCTCGGGGTTCCAGGCGTGCTTCTCGCCGTCCTTGCGGAAGGAGAACTGGCCGATGTTGGGCAGCAGCGGGTCAATTTCCTGGGGCGCAAAGCCTGCGTCGTGGAAGGCGATGTAGTCCTTGGCGATTTCCTCCAGACGGATGCCGCCGATGGACGAGCTGGCCGTGCCGAAGTAGGTGCCCAGCAGTTCCTGGCTCAGTCCCACGGCTTCGAAAATCTTCGCGCCGCGGTAGGAGCGGATGGTACTGATACCCATCTTGCTCATAATCTTGTAAAGCCCCTTGCAGACGGCCTTGATGTAGTTCTTCTCGGCGGTCTCGTAGTTCATCTGGATGTCGCCGCGTTTCACCAGGTCGTCCACCACGGCAAAGGCCATGTAGGGATTGATGGCGCTGGCACCGTAGCCCAACAGCAGGGCGGCGTGCATCACCTCGCGGATTTCGCCGCTCTCGACAATCAGTGCGGTCTGCACGCGCTTCTGCACGCTGATAAGGTGGTGGTGCACTGCACTGACAGCCAGCAGCGATGGGATGGCGGCGTGGTCGGCGTCAATGCCACGGTCAGAGAGGATGATGTAGTTCACACCATCGGTCACCGACTCTTCGGCCTCCTTGCAGAGGGCGGTGAGCGCCTGCTGCAGGCCGGCCTTGCCCTTGCTCACTTCGAAGAGGATGGGCAGCTTCACGGTCTTGAAGCCCTTGTAGCGGATGTTGCAGAGGATGTCCAACTGCGTGTTGTTCAGGATGGGATGGGGCAGGCGCACCATCTTGCAGTGGCTCTCGTTGGGCAACAGGATGTTGGTGCCCACCGCGCCGATGTATTCGGTGAGGGACATCACGAGTTCCTCACGGATGGGGTCGATGGCGGGGTTCGTCACCTGGGCGAACTGCTGGCGGAAATAGTTGAAGAGAATCTGCGGCAGGTCGCTCAGGACGGCCAGCGGCGTGTCGTTACCCATCGAGGCGGTCGGCTCGGCCCCGTTGGTGCACATCGGGGTGATGGTGCGCTCGATGTCCTCGCGGGTGTAGCCGAAAGCACGGAGATGACGGTCGTATTCCTCCACGGTGTTGGCCACCTTGCGTCCGCTGCGCAGCGCGTCCAGCTCGATGCGGTTGGCCGACAACCACTGGCGGTAGGGGCGGGCCGAGGCCAGCTGTTCCTTCAGTTCACCGTCGTAATAGATGCGGCCTTCCTGCGTGTCAATGAGCAGGATTTTGCCCGGCTGCAGGCGGCCCTTCTCCTTGATGCTCTCGGGCTCGAAGCTGATGACACCGGCTTCGCTGGCCACGACCATGATGTCGTTTTTCGTAATCAGGTAGCGGGCGGGGCGCAGTCCGTTGCGGTCCAGCATACCGCCTGCATAGCGTCCGTCGCTGAAGAGCAGGGCGGCAGGACCGTCCCACGGTTCCATCAGGATGGAGTGGTATTCGTAGAAGGCCTTCAGGTCTTCACTGATGGGGTTCTTGTCGTTGAACGACTCGGGCACCAGCATGGCCATGGCGTGGGGCAGGCTCAGGCCCGACATGACGAAGAACTCCAGCACGTTGTCCAAGGAGGCACTGTCGCTCATGCCCGGCTGGATGATGGGACGGAAGTCCTTCACGTTGCCCAGGGCCGGACTGTTGAGCACGCTCTCGCGGGCGGCCATCCATCCGCGGTTGCCCCGGATGGTGTTGATTTCGCCATTGTGTGCCAGCAGGCGGAACGGCTGTGCCAGGCTCCAGGTGGGGAAGGTGTTGGTACTGAAGCGGGAATGGACAATGGCCAGTCCGCTGGTGAAGTAGGGCTGTGTCAGGTCCTGGAAGTACTCGCGTACCTGCATGGACGAGAGCATGCCCTTATAGATGATGCTCTTGCTCGACAGCGACACGATGTAGAAATCCTTGTTGCTGACGCGCTTCTCGATTTTCTTGCGGATGATGTAAAGGGTACGTTCGAAGTTCTCCACATCGTTGGTACCCGTGATGAAGAGCTGCTTGATGTCCGGTTCGGTTTCCAGAGCACTTTTGCCCAAGATGGACGAATTGACGGGCACCGTGCGGAGGTGCATCAGCGAGAGCCCTTCGCGCTCGATTTCCTCAATCATGATGCTCAGGATCTGCGACTGCATCTTCTCGTCCTTGGGAAGGAAGACGAGTCCGGTACCGTATTTCCCTTTCTCGGGGACGGGGATTCCTTGCAGCAGGATGAACTCGTGGGGGATTTGCAGCAGGATGCCGGCACCGTCGCCGGTCTTGTTGTCCGCGCCTTCTGCGCCACGGTGTTTCATGTTCTCCAGGACTTTCAGGGCCGAGTCCACCAGTTCGTGCGACTTGTTCCCATGAATGTCAACAATCATACCTACACCACATGCGTCGTGCTCATTGGCGGCATCGTAGAGTCCTGCCCCTTGGGGCTGACCGTATGCGCCGGCACCGTTCTCTTTACTGATAAAAGTAACCTCTTTCATTGGCGTTTGCTTTCTTTTTAATAACTTCCTATTGAATAAACTCTATTTGTGACTGCAAAAGTAGGAAATATATTGCAAAGTGATTCTTGAAGGCTGCTTTTTGTCAAGGTAAATCACGGAGCTGAGAACGAAAACTTACAGATAGAATCTATTGATGAATAGTTTGCTTATAATTTGTAAGTTTAGGATGCTTTTATTGAATAGACCGCAAGTAGGAGAGAAGGAGTGGGAACTGTCTGACAGAGTAGTCAAGGGGGGATGACGGGGCTGTTGGAGGGCGGATGACAGGGTTGTCAGGGGGG
>JAQXRG010000140.1 GCA_029218405.1 Bacteroidales bacterium | reverse complement strand
TGTCTCCGTCATCGGTGACCGGGTGCTGCTGGATTTCCTGTTCCGTAACCTGGTGGACGAGGCCTGCCGCTGTCCGCAGTCCGGGCACTTGCGCCTCACCGCCCGGCGGCAGGGAGATTTTGTACGGTTCGACTGGACAGACTCCCGTCGTTCGCCTTCGCAGGCGGAGCTGGACGGACTGTTTTATCCGGACCTCCGCCGATTGTCTGTGGACGAGTCTGACCGCCTGTGCGGTACGGAGTACTTGGTCTGCAAGCAGATTATCCGTGACCATGACGAGTATGCCGGCCGCCGGGGCTGCCGCATCAACGCGACCGCCTTGGAGGGCGGCGGGTTCTCCGTCTGGTTCACCTTACCGTTGAAATTATAGAAACTTGAAAGATATGGAAAAATACAAAGTCATCTTAGTAGAAGATGTGAAGTTGGAGCTGAAAGGTACGGAGGAGATTTTCCGGCACGAGATACCGAATGCCGAAGTCATCGGCACTGCCATGACGGAAGCGGATTTCTGGCCGCTGTTGGAGCGCTGTACGCCCGACCTGGTATTGCTCGATTTGGGTTTGGGCGGCTCGACGACCATCGGCGTGGACATCTGCGCCCGTCTGCACCGCGAACGGCCCGGGCTGAAAGTGCTCATCTTTACCGGCGAGGTGCTGAACGAGAAGCTGTGGGTGGACGCCCTGAACGCCGGTGCCGACGGCATCATCCTGAAAACGGGCGAACTGTTGACCGCCATTGACGTGGAGGCGGTCATGGCGGGCCGGGAACTCGTGTTCAACCAGCCTATCCTGGAAAAGATTGTGGAGCGGTTCAAGCAGACGGTGGCGGCGGAGCAGCGCCGTCAGGAGGCCATCATCAGTTACGACATCGACGAATACGACGAGCGGCTGCTGCGGCACCTGGCCCTGGGCTATACCAAGGAGATGATTACCAACCTCAAGGCCATGCCATTTGGGGTCAAGTCCATCGAGAAGCGCCAGAACGAACTGGTGAACCGGCTCTTCCGTCCCGATGAACGCACGGGGGTCAATGCCTGCCGCTTGGTGACCCGTGCCTTTGAACTGCGGATTCTCGATATAGACAACCTGGAGCCCGATGAGGAATAACCGTCCGTTGCTGGTGCATCCTGCCGCTGTCTTCCTGCTGCTGACCCTGCTGACGGCCTTCCTGTCGTGGGTAGGGAGTGTGTATGGGTGGGAGGGCGTACAGAGTCTGCTGAGTCCCGAAGGCATCCGCTGGCGGTTGCGCACCGTGCAGGAGGATTTCTGCTCCGCCCCCTGCATGGGGCCGGTGCTGCTGCTGTGCCTGGGCGTAGGTGTGTGCCTCCATTCCGGCTGGTGGCCGATGGTCAGCGCCTTGGTGCGGGGGCGGCGGCAGCCTACCCGTAAGGAGCGGCGGGCCTTGAAGGTGTCTGCGGCCGTCGGGATGGCTTATGCCGTATCGCTGTTGTTCCTGGCTTTCGGACCTTGGAGTGGGATGCGGAACATCTCCGGCACCCTGGCGCATTCTCCCTTGCACGAGGGATGGGCCTTCCTGCTCTCCTTTGGAGGGGGATGTATGGCGGTGGTATATGCCTATGTGGCTGATTATTACAATTCCGGGCGGGACATCGTCCGGGGCATGGCCTATGGGTTTGTGCGTTGTTCCACCTGTTTGGTGACGCTTTTCTTTGTCACCTTGTTCTTTTCCTCGTTGCGTTACACGGGCCTGCTCACCTGCTGGGGGGTGGGAGAGGAAGGATGGCAGGTCGGATATGCCGTGGCGGTCCTGTGGGCCTTGTGCGCTCCGTCGGATGCGAAAGATTATCGGAGGGAATGAGGTGTGGTCTCAAAAGAAATGTGTACCTTTGCGGCATTCAATCACTAATAACAATGAACATGAAGAAATGGATGTTTTTGGCTGCCGGTTGTTTGGCACTGGCGGCTTGTCAGGAGAAGACCGGCTATACGCTGGAAGGCACTGTCGCCGGAGCACAGGAAGGTGACTGGGTATATTTGCAGGTGGTTCAGGACGGTGGACTGGTCAAGCAGGACTCGGCCATGGTCAAGCAAGGTGGATTCATGATGGCAGGACAGCCCGATTCGATTCCCTCGCCCCGCTATGTGACCTACCAGAAAGAAGAAGTACGCCTCACCGCGAAGGTCTTCTTGGAGAAGGGGACCATCCGTCTGTCGATGGGAGAGGAGAAGAACCATGTGTCGGGCACTCCTTGCAACGACGCTTACCAGCAGTTCATGGATAAGTTTGTAGCCGCCAACCAGGAAGTCAACGCGTTCTACCAGCAGATCAAGGCCGACACGACCTTGACCGCCGAGGCCCGTGCGGAGAAGATGAAAGAACTGGAACGCATGGACAGCCTGTCGATGGAAATGGTGATGCGTACGATGGAAACGAACATCACCAATGCCATGGGGGTGGACTTGTTCTCGATGTACGCCAGTTCGTTCCCTGCCGAGAAGATGACCCCGCTGCTGGAGCGTATCCCCGCCGACTATCAGGCGCATCCGGGAGTCCAGAAGGTGAAGGAGTATTTTGAAACCATCGCCAAGACCGCGGTAGGCCAGCCGTTTATCGACTTCACCATGGCGTCGCCAGAAGGCACGGACCTCCGTCTGGGCGAACTGATTGCGAAGAACAAGCTGACACTGATTGATTTCTGGGCCAGCTGGTGTGGACCGTGCCGGATGGAAATGCCGAATGTGGTGGCGGCCTATGCCGCTTACTCGGCCAAGGGATTCGGCATTGTCGGCGTATCGTTGGACAACAACGCGGAAGCCTGGAAAAAGGCCATCAAGGACCTGAACATCACTTGGCCGCAGATGTCGGACCTGAAAGGCTGGCAGTGTGAAGGAGCCCGCCTGTACGGTGTTCGCGCCATTCCTGCCACTGTATTGGTTAACCAGGAAGGTGTCATTGTCGCACGCGACCTGCGGGGAGAGGCATTGGCCGCCAAGTTAGCCGAGCTTCTGTAAAATCACCGCGTCGTGGTAGCGGTGGCCTTGCGCCACCCAATCCTGCAGCCGCCCTGCCTGTACGAACCCTTCCCGAAGGAAGAGGTGCAGGCAGGGCGTGTTGTCCGCACGCACGTAGGCATACAGCTGGTGCATCCCAATCCACTGGAAGCAATGTCCGGCCACTAACCGCAACGCCTCGGAGGCGATGCCTTGGCGGCGGAACGGACGGCTGACGAGGATGCCGACTTCTGCCTTCCGGTGACGGGGGTCAAAGTTGAAGACATCGACCATTCCCACCACTTCTTGTTGGCCCTCCCTTTCGCAGGCAATCATGTACCGTAGCTCGTGGTCGGTGAAGATGTCGTTGGTGTTGTTCCGGATATAGCGTTCCATCTGGTAACGGGAATAGGGGCCGGTGGCGGCTGATGTAGCCTCCAGCTCTTCAGCGTCATTCTCGAAACGCAGCATGACCGCTATATCCTTCGGTTCCGGTGCCCGCAGGAGAATCCGGTCGTTGGAGAGGGAGAACGGTTTCATCACGAGGGGCGGGTTTCAGTCGTGTCAAGGTCGTCATTGGCGGCCGGAAGCGCCAGCTCGTTTTCCATCCGTTGCCGGCTGGGCAGGCAGAACAGCGATGCCGTCAGCGTCATCCCACAGCACAGCAGTCCGGTGCTCTCCAAGGTCCAATAATAGACCGACAGGTTCAACAGCACGGGCACTAACAACAGGCAGATGCGTACTTCGTTCCAGCGTCGGTAACTCCGCAGGGCCTGCAGGACGGGCAGCTGGCGGACGTAGCGGGTCAGTGACAGCTGGAACAGCCGCAGGGATAACGGGATACATACGATGGTCAGGAGAATGCCCAACGTGTTCAGGTAATAACTGGCCTGCACGTGGTCCACAAAAATACCTTGCGGCAAGCCCTCTGTCTCATAACAGGCGGCTGTCAGCAACGGCAAGAGCCACAACAGGGCGAACTCTACCTTTAATCGTCTCAATACTTGGTTGATGTGTGATGTCATAAGTCAAAATTACTATAAGTTGCCCGTAAACACAATGCGGTTGGCGATGGAACGTCCTAACGTGACCTCGTCCGCATATTCCAGTTCGTCGCCCATGGCGATGCCGCGGGCAATCAATGTCACTTTCACGTCCGGATAGGGGGCCAGCTTGCGGAAAATGTAGAAATTCGTCGTGTCCCCTTCCATGGTGGGGCTGAGGGCGAGGATCACTTCCTTGACCCCTCCTCCCTTGACCCGTTCCACCAAGCTGTCTATCTGCAGGTCGGAAGGGCCGATGCCGTCCATGGGCGAGATGACTCCTCCCAGCACATGGTACAGGCCCCGGAACTGCTGGGTGTTCTCCACCGCCATCACGTCGCGGATGTTTTCTACCACGCATACCGTGGCCGTGTCGCGGGCGGGGTTCGCACAAATCCGGCACACCTCCGTGTCGGAGATGTTGTGACATACACGACAATACTTGACTTCGTGCTTCAGGGTGGATATGGCGGAGCTGAACGCATCCACCATGGCGGTGTCTTGGCGGAGCAGGTGCAGCACCAGCCGCATGGCGGTCTTCCGCCCGATACCGGGCAGTTTGGAAAACTCGCCTACTGCCTTTTCCAACAAGACGGAAGGATAGGGTTGGCTCATGTTTCTTACGCTTTTCTTTTTCGGGTGCGAAGATACGAAGAAAAGTAGTATCTTTGTTCCCCAAAACAAAAAATCATGAACGGAACTTTTATTCTTCTCACCATTGTGGCTTATTTTGGCCTATTGTTGCTCATCGCGCGCCTGACGGGTGCACGGCATGCCGATAACGAGGCTTTCTTCCGAGGGAACCGCCAGTCGCCCTGGTATGTGGTCTCTTTCGGAATGATCGGTGCCTCCCTTTCCGGGGTGACCTTTGTCTCGGTACCGGGTATGGTGCGATTCATCGACATGACCTACATGCAGACGTGCCTGGGATTCTTCTTCGGCTATCTGGTCATTGCCCGTGTCCTGCTGCCCCTCTACTACCGGCTGAACCTGACCTCCATCTATACGTATCTCGGGAGGCGGATCGGCAGCCGGGCCTATACCACGGGGGCTTCCTTCTTCTTGCTGTCGAAGCTGCTGGGCGCCTCTGCCCGGTTGTACTTGGTCTGTCTGATTCTCCAACATTTTGTGTTGGATGCCTTGGGGATTCCTTTCGCGGTCACTGCGGTCGGCACGGTGTTGCTCATTTGGTTCTATACCCATCGCAGCGGCATCCGCACCATCGTGTGGACAGACAGCCTGCAGACCTTCTGCCTGTTGGCGGCGTTGGCCCTCATCCTCTACCAGGTGCTGGCGTTGCTCCAGCTGGATGGGGGAGAGGCGGTGGACCTGATTGCCCAAAGCCCTCACAGCCGTATCTTTGTCTTCGATGACTGGCAGTCGAAGCAGAACTTCTTCAAGCAGTTTTTCAGTGGCATTTTCATTACGATTGTCATGACGGGACTGGACCAGGACATGATGCAGAAGAACCTTTCCTGCCGGAACTTGAAGGAGGCGCAAAAGAACATGCTCTGCTACGGTATCTCGTTCGTGCCGGTCAATTTCCTGTTCCTGTCGTTGGGCATCTTGTTGCTGGCGGCCGCTGGCCAGCTGGGGCTGGACGTTCCCGCCAAGGGGGATGACCTTCTGCCGATGTTCGCGGCCAACGGACATCTCGGGGCGGCGGTACTGGTCTTTTTCACGATAGGCATCATCGCGGCGGCCTTTTCGAGTGCGGATTCCGCCTTGGCGGCGTTGACCACGAGCTGTTGCATTGACCTGTTGCGCATCGGTCGTTATGACGAGGCCAAAGCCCATCGCATCCGCCGTTGGGTCCATGTGGGCATCGCCGCGGTGTTCGTGGCCTGCATCCTGGTTTTCGAGGCGATAGGGAGCCAGAGTGTGATTGACACCATCTATGTGCTGGCCTCCTACACGTACGGGCCCTTGTTGGGGTTGTTCGGACTGGGTCTCTTCACCCGGTGTCGTCCGCGCGACCGGTACGTACCGTATGTGGCGGTGGCCGCTCCGTTGCTGAGCTACGCCATCGAGCGGTGGGTATTTGTGGCCACCGGCTATCAGTTCGGGTATGAGCTGTTGATGTTGAACGGGTTACTGACCTTCACGGGCCTGTATCTGTTGGGCGTCCGTTGTCCGCACTCCCTTCCGGACAGCGATGAAAATACCACAATTTAGGTATTGCCGGTCTAAGAGAAAGCCGCTACCTTTGCAGTGTTGTTAGTCATAGAGATTACGTAACCACAAGTGTAGTAAAAAGTTAGTTATTGTTGGCGCACCCTGCGAAGCGATTCGCGGGGTGCAGCGCTATGATACGGAGGGTTCATGCTCCGGTTTGCAGCAAGGCGACAATGCGGCGAAGCAATAGGATGCTGCCTTGCATACTGGGGTTTTCATGACAGAGGTACGCCTGGGTCATCAGCCTCCCGACGGTTGTCTTCAGGTCGGGGATATACGTCGCCTCATCCAATTGCAAGGCATCCGGCAGCGGATGACTGTCCAGCCATGCCTTCATGGCTTCGAGTTCCTCCTTGGAGGTGGTTCTTTCGTTCTTTCTTTCCATATTGTATATTGTTTGGGTAATCTTCAGCGGTCAGAACGGGTAGCCGACGGCGAAATGGAAGGCGAAATCGCGGCTGAGTTTAGGATGTACCAGGGGGTAACGGTCGCGACCTGAATACATCGGGTTGATGGCCTTCATACCGCCGTCAAAGCGCAGAATCAGGAAATCCAGATCGAAGCGGATTCCCAGTCCGTAGGCGACTGCCAGCTGCCGGTAGAAACGGTTGAAGCGGAAGGTCCCCTCGGGTTGGAACCCTTGTTTGTCGCCGAAGTTCCAGATATTGCCTGCATCAATAAAGGCGGCGCCGTTCAGTTTCCAGAACAAGAACGTGCGGTATTCCAAGTTCAAGTCCAGTTTGATGTCCCCCGTGTGGTTCACATAATCGATGCCTTGGCCTGTGCTGAGGGCGCCGCCAGGCCCGAGCGATCGCACATGCCATCCGCGCACACTGTTGGCGCCTCCCGAGAAATACAGTTTCTCGAAGGGCAGGCTTTTGGAGTTGCCATACGGATACCCAATCCCTAATCCTGCATGAAAGACCACGGAATTGCGGTCATCGATCTGCAGGTTGCGGGTGAAGTCGAAGTCCCCCCTAATGTATTGCGCGAAGTCGATGTTGGCCAGCCGGTACGCTTTCCCATAGCGAGGATGATGGTTGACCAGTTTCGAGAAGGCCCACAACAGGTTGCCCGACTCTTCCAGGTTGACACGCACGGAGTAGGAATTGCGTTTGGCGGCTACTACCGCGTTGCCGCCCGCGCTGTTGTACGTGTAGGTATAGCCCAGGCGTACAATCAGCAAATCCTCGTAACTGTGGCGGAGCAGGGGGTTGACCTGGTCCATACGTTCCAGGTATTCCCTGAACACCTCGGAGGTATAGGGCATATATACATAGTTGATGTCCAGCACATCCAACCGGTGCGTGGCTTTCTGCCGGCGGGACCATCGGTAGCTCCAGGCGGCGGCAGCCAGCGTGCGCTCAAATTCCGGACGAATCTGCGAGTTGTATTTGGCGCTGACTTCGGAGGTGGCGCGGATGCGCCGACGGAAATCCGACGAGAGGAAGGGGAACTTGAAGTCCGGAAAGCTCAGGCTGGTTTCCACACCGTACTCCACGTAGTTGTCGTTGGTGTATCCTTCCAGTCCGGTGACCGCCTCGTAAGCGCCGCGCAGCCTGACGGTGAAGGTTTCCGAACCTTTGAACAGGTTCCGGTGGGTAAACGAGACAGCGGCAGCTGCCCCCAGGTCGCCGGCAGAGTTGGTCCCCTCCACCTCGAACGACAGGGATTTGTTCTTGCGGCGCGCCAGCGTGATGTAAGCGTCCACTTGTGCCGTGTCACTGCCGGTCACTTCGTTGAACCGTATGTTGTTGTACTTCAGGATGCCCAACCGTGCCAACGAGGCGTAGGTGAGCTGTACGTCCTTGCTGCTGTAGGGATGGCCCGGACGCAGGAAGTTATAGTTGGCCAACGTCCGTGGACGCAGGAAAGGTGTCTGCTTGAAATAATAGTGGAATCCGTTCCAGGAGGTAGAGTCCAGTCCTGACAAGCCCCTGTCCGCCAGTTGGGACAGGTCTGTATCCAGCAGGAAGTTTACGTTTCTCAGCCGGTATTGGTGATGTTCCGAAGGCGCGTCCTCCTTCCGCCGTTGGTACGGCAGGAGGCGGAAGGTCAGGTCCACTTTCCGGGAGTTGCGCATCGTGTCTGCCTGGAAAACGATAAAATCCTTGTTGAAACGGTAGAAACCATTGTCCTGCAGGTAGCGGGTGATGCGTTGGCGCTCTTCTTCCAGAAGGTTGACATTGAAGCGCATACCTTCCTGGAGCCGGGTGGTGGTGGAATCGGCATAGAGATAGTCGCGCACATTCAGGTCGGGGACATCGTATATCAGTCGACGTACGATGTAGGGCTCTCCTGTCCGAATCAGGTAGCGCAAGCTCATCTTTTTCTTCTTTTTCACCTGCCGTTCCACCGAGACCTGGGCGCTCATGTATCCCATGTTCCGGACCGCTTTCTGCATCTCGCTCCGGGTCTCTTCGGTCGCCTTCTCGTCGTACACGACCGGCGCGTCGCCGATTTTCCGCAGGAAACGGTTCAACCACTTTGTCGAGTCCCGTCCCGACGCGCAATACAGATGCATCGGCAGTTTCGTCATACTGAACCACTTGGCGTTGGGAGACTGACGCAAAAAAGGTTGCAGGTCTGCCGTTTTCACCTCTCGGTTGTCCGACTCAACCCGCACCGCATCCAGCAGATAGCCGTCTTCAGGAATGAACCTGCTCACCGAACAGCTGCTGGTCAAGATGGCGCCTAATCCCGCCAACATATAGGAAACCGTCTTCTTCATGGACTGCCAACTCAATCTTTTTTCCGATTTGCTTGCAAAGATACGCAAAAATTCCATGTATCCTAAGATACTTCGTTTTTTATCACCGACAACTTGCCCATAAATTGAAAATATCTTCTTAGCTTTGCCGCATGAAAGTAGAATGAACAAAAGACAAGTGTATGTTAAGCAAGAATAAGATAAAGTTCATCCGTTCGTTGGAACAGAAGAAATACCGCAAAGAAGAACAGGCGTTCTTGGCCGAAGGAAATAAACTGGTGGGGGACCTGCTGGGACATTTTGAATGCCGGTTGCTGGTGGCGACGGAGGCCTGGCAGACGGCGCATCCCGGGGTGACGGCCGAGGAGACGGTCGTGGTGAGCAAGGACGAACTGGCACGCGCCAGTCTGCTGAAAGCCCCTCAGGAAGTGTTGGCGGTGTTCCGTCAGCCTGCCTATTCCTGCGACCCCTCTGTGGCGGCAACCGAGCTTTGCTTGGCCCTGGACGATGTGCAGGACCCCGGCAATCTGGGTACGATTGTCCGCATCGCCGACTGGTTCGGCATCCGGCACATTTTCTGCAGTATAGGGACGGCAGACCTCTACAATCCCAAAACGGTGCAGGCCACCATGGGGGCGATGGCCCGCGTACGCCTGCACTACGTCGCCTTGCCCGAACTGTTGCAGGCCCTGCCCGAGGGTACACCGGTGTACGGCACCTTCTTGGATGGGAGCGATCTCTATGCCCAGCCCTTATCGGCTGCCGGCGTGGTGGTGATGGGGAATGAGGGCAACGGTATCAGTGCCGGTGTGGCCCGGCTTGTGAACCGTCGTCTGCTCATTCCCAATTATCCGGTCGGTGCTCCTACGAGTGAGTCGCTCAATGTGGCGGTGGCGACGGCAGTGGTCTGCGCCGAATTCCGTCGGGGCCTACGGCACTAATTCCGATACCAGCCGTGCGACGCGTGTCTTGCTCTGCGCCCCTTTGGTGAGCAGGTACACGTGCTTGTACGCATCGCGGTTCAGTTCGGTGGGCGACCCGTTGATGAGGATGATGTTCCGGTCGTTGGCGAACTTCAGGATGCCGTTGACGTTGTTCGGGTGCAACTTGCCGATTTCGTCCATCATGCAGTGGAGCTGGAAGTCCTTGAACTTCCGGGAAGCGCCTTCCTTGAACACGCTG
>JAQXRG010000139.1 GCA_029218405.1 Bacteroidales bacterium | reverse complement strand
ATGTGTATCTGGTGAAATACGAATATTCAAAGAACCAGAATAACTTTTACGAGGAGTTATTCCGGCTTCCTTGCAATATTCTATATAATCATCCACCGCTCCTTTAAAGTCTTCCTTCAACTCAGATACCGTTTGACCTTCATACGAAATCATTGTATCTTTAGGCAAATCAAGGACTTTCCCATATAGGCAATTATCCTCATCGCTAATCTCAATGCTTCCTACATAACCTTTATAAGTCAAAGTTTTCATATTAATTTGTTTTTAGTTAAAAATTCAAGCACTTGTTTCATTACATATCCTTTTACGATACTTCCTGGATGAGGTTTGTGCACTGTATATGAACATTCGCCATTGGCAAAAATAACACGAGAACCACTTGTTTTTCCTTTATTACTTATTTTGTAACCAAGAACGGAGAACAATCGTACAAGCTCATCCCAATTGAAATCTTTTGGTTGGCTTTTAAAGCGCTCTATCAAGTTCTCTTTTGTACCCGTATACTTCCATTTTCCTTTGGCAAAAGTAACTATTCTATAGTTGCAAAGCAAGAGATTTCACGATTTTCTATGGTCATCATGAAATACAGCTAATAAAAAGGTCAAATTTCTTATGAACTGAGAGTTTATAATCTTTTCTGTATGAAATGCCCTTATCATGGACTACCCATCATAACATTGATAGAAGAATCTTTATGATGTTTGTCATATAGCCAAACGTATCAACCAAATATAAAAGTAATGTTTAACCAGGTCAACCAACATTAAAAGTAAGGCTTGAAGTAGTCAACCAAAAGCGTTAAACTACACGCCTTTCAATATGTCTGCTTTTCATCGCCAGACATCCTGCCAAGCAGGAAGTGGCGACAAGAAACCATGCAAAGGTATGGATTCTATTCGAGATTTCCTAATAAGTCGAAGGAAAAGCCTGGGCAACCGCATCTAAATTTTGCATAATCGCCTACATTTTCTATCTTTAGAGGAAAAAACTTCGGCAAGTCCCAGCAGGAAATGTCAGTTTGGCATAACGAAAGTTATAAAGTTCTAAACAAGCACCATTTTTCGAGGGCATTTTCACTTGTTTGTGAGATTATATATAACTTCACAAAGCAAAAGTGATAGGCTTTTCGCTACTGTAGATATGAAAACATTCAATACTGCGGGTACGTGTCGCCCGAACGAACATTATATGGTGGACATCACCGAGCGTTTGGAAATCATCCGCAAGATGGTTGCCAAGGGTGACTATTTCTGCATCAATCGGGGTAGGCAGTATGGCAAGACTACCACTCTCAAAGCAATCAGTAAGACGTTTTCAGACGAATACTGTGTCTTCCAGATCAGTTTTGAAGGTTTGGATGATGCGTCTTATGCAGACGAGAACAAGTTGTATGCAAGTTTTGTATATCGTCTGGCAGAATCATTTGAATGGGTTCCACTTGAAGGGCTTGATAGTGAGGTAGGAGAATGGATTCGAGACTTCTTGGAGTCGCATGACGAAAGATGTACAGAAAAAGAACTGTCTAAGTTTGTCAGCACAATTTGCCACCGCAATAAAAAAGCTATTGTGCTTCTTATTGACGAGGTGGATCAAGCCGGGAATTACCCATCATTTTTGAAACTCTTGGCTTTATTTCGCAAGATGTACCTCAATCGTGATGTGGTCCCCACCTTCCAATCCGTCATTCTCGCAGGTGTTTACGACATCAAGAACCTCAAGCTGAAGATGCGTACAGAGAGACAGCACCAGTACAATAGCCCTTGGAACATTGCCGTTCCTTTTGATGTGGACATGAGTCTTTCGGCTGAAGGCATAGCAGGAATGCTGGCAGAATACAAAGCGGATCAAGGCTTGCACTTTGACGAAAAGAGTGTAGCCAAGATGATTCGTGACTATACCTCCGGCTACCCGTTCCTTGTCAGCCGTCTCTGCCAGATTATAGACGCGGAACACTACTCGTGGGATAAAGACGGAGTTCTAAAAGCCGTGAATGCAATATTGTTAGAACGTAATACGCTCTTTGACGATATGATGAAAAAGCTGGATGAGTATCCGGAACTTAAGCAGATAGTCAAGGATATCCTTCTCTCGGGCAATGACAGTTCTTATAATCCTGACGAGAAGTACATTCAGATTGCTTCCATGTTCAACTACATTGTCAATAAAGAAGGTAAGATAGCCGTTGCTTGTAGAATCATGGAAACTCGTCTTTACAACCTGTTTATCAAGAAAGAAGAACAATCTGATTTCAATAAGCAAGGACAAATTGACAAGAACCAATTCATTAAGAATGGTGTCATAGACATGGCACACCTCTTGGAACGCTTTGTGGTTCACATGAACCAGACCTACAAGATGGATCATGACAACGAGTTCATAGAGAACGATGCACGCAAGGTGTTCCTTACCTACCTGCGCCCTATCATCAACGGCATAGGAAGTTACCACATCGAAGAGCAGACGCGCGACCATGACCGTATGGACGTAGTGATTGATTACCTCGGAAAACAGTATGTTGTCGAACTGAAGATTTGGCGTGGCAATGCTTACAACGAGCGTGGCGAAGAACAACTATACCGCTATCTTGAATACTTCGACCTCCAGCAAGGTTATCTCCTCAGTTTCTGCTTCAATAAGACAAAGAAATCTGGCTTGCTGCCACCTGTAAAACTCAAAGGGCGCACTCTCATAGAGGCTATTGTATGAACCACCTTTCACCTTTGACTTTATAATGAATATTAACACATGTAATAATCGTCAAAGAATTTACTGGGTACAATTCACATTTTATCAGTTGCATTCGACAAGATAGTTCCACTTGAGTATTTTTGTCTGCCTTGATTCCGCAACAGTTACATGCAGGAACAATAAATCCAAGGAAGCCACCATTATTTACAGACTTTCCTGCAATAATCCCGAAGAAAAATGTATTTTTGCCTCGAAAAACAAACTGAACGATATGCGAAAGAAAGAGCTATACGAACAAGTCATCGCCTGGTTCCAACGCGAAATGCCGGTGGCGGAGACGGAACTGCATTACGAGAACCCCTTCCAGCTGTTAGTGGCGGTCATCCTGAGCGCGCAGTGCACGGACAAGCGGGTGAACCTCATCACCCCTGCCCTGTTCCGGGACTTCCCTACCCCTGAGGTGATGGCGGAGGCCAGCCCGGATGTCATCTACAGCTACATCCGCAGCGTGAGCTACCCGAACAACAAGGCCAAGCACCTGGCCGGCATGGCACGGATGCTGGTGAAGGACTTCGGCGGAGAGGTGCCCGAGACCTTGGAGGAGCTGGTACGCCTGCCGGGCGTGGGACGGAAGACGGCGAACGTCATCCAAAGCGTGGTCTTCAACAAGGCGGCCATGGCCGTGGATACCCACGTGTTCCGCGTAAGCCATCGCATGGGACTGGTGCCCGCCTCGTGCACCACCCCGTTGGCGACGGAGAAATACCTGATGAAATACCTGCCGGCAGAGGTGGTGCCCACCGCCCATCACTGGCTCATCCTGCACGGTCGCTACGTCTGCACCGCCCGTGCCCCGAAATGTGACGAGTGCGGACTGAGCGGACTCTGCAAGGAGCGTATCTCCCAACTTAAACCATCACGCTGACTATGGCTGTCAATAAAGAGAAAACCGTCTTTGTCTGCACCAACTGCGGACAGGAATCGCCCAAGTGGGCGGGAAAATGCCCCTCGTGCGGGCAATGGAACACGTTTGTAGAAGAAGTCGTGCGGAAGGAAGCACCAGTGGCGAAGCATGTGGCGCACGGCATCGAGTCGGTGCGCAGCAAGCCGGTGCGGCTGCGCGAAGTGACCGGCAGTGAGGAACAGCGCATCGACATGGGCGATGACGAACTGAACCGGGTACTGGGCGGCGGACTGGTGGAAGGCTCGCTCACCCTCATCGGCGGCGAGCCGGGCATCGGGAAATCGACGCTGGTGCTGCAGACCGTCCTGCGCTTAGGACGGCTGAAGGTGCTCTATGTATCGGGCGAGGAAAGCACCCGACAGCTGAAGCTGCGGGCCGACCGCATCCCGCACCCGGAGACGGACAACCTGCTCATCGCCTGCGAGACTTCGTTGGAGGAAATCTTCACCAACATCAAGAACACAGCCCCGGACTTGGTCATCATCGACTCCATACAGACCATCTCGACGGGGTCCATCGACTCGTCGCCCGGCAGCATCGTGCAGGTGCGCGAGTGCTCGGCGGCCATCCTGAAGTTCGCCAAGGAAACCGGCACGCCGGTCATCCTCATCGGCCACATCAACAAGGAGGGAAGCATAGCCGGACCGAAGGTGCTGGAACACATCGTGGACACGGTGCTGCAGTTCGAGGGCGACCAGCACTACATGTACCGCATCCTGCGCAGCATCAAGAACCGGTTCGGCAGCACGGCGGAACTGGGCATCTATGAGATGCGCCAGGACGGACTCCGGCAGGTGAGCAACCCTTCCGAACTGCTGCTCTCGCAGGACTATGAGGGAATGAGCGGCGTGGCCATCGCCGGAGCCATCGAGGGCATCCGTCCTTTCCTCATCGAGGTACAGGCCCTGGTCAGCACGGCGGCCTACGGGATGCCGCAACGCTCGGCCACCGGCTTCGACATCCGCCGCATGAACATGCTGCTGGCGGTGCTGGAAAAGCGCGTGGGCTTCAAGCTGGGACAAAAAGACGTGTTCCTGAACATCGCGGGCGGACTGAAGGTGAACGACCCGGCCATTGACCTGGCGGTCATCAGCGCGATTTTGTCGAGTAATATGGATACGGAAATAGAGCCCGGTGTCTGCATGGCGGGCGAGGTGGGACTGAGCGGGGAAATACGACCCGTGAACCGCATCGAGCAACGCATCGGTGAGGCGGAGAAACTGGGATTCAAGCGGATGCTGGTGCCGAAGCACAACCTGCAGGGACTGGACCGCAAGAAGCTGGGCATTGAACTGGTGCCGGTGCGAAAAGTGGAGGAGGCCTTCCGGGAGCTGTTCGGGTAACGCCGCCCACAGCATCCGGACATAGACATGACGGCATACAAATACAACGTGGAGGAAGCGAAGCGACCGGCCTTCACAGGCCGACCACTTCTTTCTTCCTCCACGTCATGAATAAGGTTCAGTCAGCACGCAGGCTTAGATGCCCAGCGACTTCTTCACTGCCTCAATCTTAGCCGTAGCTTCTGCCTGTGCCGCAGCGTAGCACTTCGGACACTTCATCTCGCCCGGAAGTTCCATGTAGAACTTGATTTTCGGCTCAGTACCAGAAGGACGGACAGACACCTTGGTGCCGTCTTCGGTGAAGTACTGCAGCACGTTCGAAGTGGTCGGCATGTCGATGTCGGTCACTGTGCCGTCGCCGGCAGTAGCCTTCAGTGTCTGGTAGTCCTTGGCCAACACCACTTTCGAGCCACCCAGTTCCTGCGGCGGGTTGGCACGGAAGTTCTCCATCATCGCCTTGATTTCGTCGGCACCTGTCTTACCCGGCTTTACTACGTTGACAGTCGTTTCCTTCGAGAAGCCATATTCCAGGTAGATTTCCATCAGGATGTCGTAGAGGGTCTTGCCCTGGTCCTTGGCCCATGCACAGATTTCAGCCAGCAAGGTACAAGCCGAAACAGCGTCCTTGTCGCGTACGAAGTCCTCTGCCAGGAAGCCGTAGCTTTCCTCACCGCCACCGATGTACTGTTCCTGTCCTTCGCGCAGGCGGATTTCGCGGGCAATCCACTTGAAGCCCGTGTAGCAGTCGAGCATCTTGATGTTGTTCTTGTCGGCCACCTTCTTGATGAGTTCGGTAGTCACGATGGTCTTCACGATGAACTCGTTGCCCTTCATCTTGCCCATCGCGATGCGGTTCTTGATGATGTAGTACAAGAAGATGAGCGCGGTCTGGTTACCGTTGATGAGCACCCATTCGCCCTTGTCGTCCTTGCAGGCCATGCCGACACGGTCAGCGTCGGGGTCGGAAGCCATCACGATGTCACCATCGATTTCCTTGGCCAGGTTGATGGCCAGCGTCAGGGCCTCAGCGTTTTCAGGATTCGGCGAGATGACCGTGGGGAAGTCGCCGCTCTTTACCATCTGCTCGGGCACGCAGTGCACGTTCTCGAAGCCCCACTGCTTGAGCGCCTGCGGGATGAGCATCATACCTGTGCCGTGAATCGGAGTATAGACAATCTTCAGGTCTTTCTGGCGACGGATGACTTCGGGGTCGATGGAGATGCCATGCACCTTTTCGAGATAGATGTCATCGATGTCCTTGCCCACAATCTGGATAAGGTCCGGATTGCCCTGGAACTTGATGTCTTCTACAGAAGTCACCTTCAGCACTTCGTCGATGATGCCCTTGTCGTGCGGTGCCAGCACCTGTGCGCCATCGTCCCAATAAGCCTTGTAGCCGTTGTATTCCTTCGGGTTGTGCGAAGCGGTGATGTTGATACCGCTCTGGCAGCCCAGCTCGCGGATAGCGAACGACATTTCGGGAGTGGGACGCATGTCGTCGAAGAGGTAAACCTTGATGCCGTTGGCCGAGAAGATGTCGGCGGAGATTTCAGCGAACTTGCGGCTGTTGTTGCGGCAGTCGTGACCCACTACGACAGCGATGTCAGGTTTGCCGGCGAAGCACTTGTTGAGGTAGTTGGCCAAGCCCTGTGTGGCAGCGCCTACCGTATAGATGTTCATGCGGTTCGTACCTGCTCCCATGATGCCACGCAAGCCACCTGTACCAAATTCCAGGTCCTTGTAGAATGCGTCAATCAGCGGAGTCTTGTCAGGATTTTCCAACATTGCCTTCACTTCCGCCTGTGTTTCTGCATCGTATGCAGGTGTCAACCATTTCTGCGCCTTTTCGGTGCACTGTTTAATCAATTCTTCGTTTCCCATGATGTTTAAGTATATTTAATGTGTTTTCCTCGATGTCTTACTATCTGATAGCAAAAATAAACCTTTCCTTGAACTTTTCCTAATGTTTGGCATTTTTTTTTCAAAGAAAATCACTTGGACTTGTATCGGTCGCCGGTTTCCTTCACTAAGTTGCGCAGGAAGTCTTCCGAATAGCCCGGACGGCTCACGCTGGCATTGTGACCCGAGGCGGGACGGACCATCTTCCCGTCCTTGACCGGCTTCACGGCGCCGTCGTTGTAGCGAACGATGAGGAACTCGCCCAGCCGCTTCCAGCTGTCCACCGCCGTCTGTGCCGTCATGTGGGTGTAACGGGTCAGGAAGTCCTTGGCCTTCTGCGGATTCTCGGCATAGAGCTTCAACGCCTGGCTTTCCACGCCTTCCTGTGCATCAGCGAAGGTATCTTCCAGGCCGTCCTGCACGACGCGCATGTCGGCCACCATCAGGTCGTAACGGGGACGAATCATGTCGGCCACCCAGTTGTAAATCCAGAACGCCGAGTTCCAGGAGAAGGTCACGCAGTCGCCCTCGCGCTCGTCATAGACAGCGGGCACGGAATTGGTCGCGCAATAGACGGGGGTGAACGCGGTCATGTTGGCATCGTCCAGTCCGAACCACATCACGCCTCCCACCGCGTCGGGCAGGTTGGAACGGAGCTGCGACACAAAGACAAAGGCACTCTGTTGGGTCGAGATGGGACGTTCGTTGAAATACTCCTGTCCGTCCACCTTGAAGGTCAACGGCGAAAGGCGGTAGGGCATGTGGAACGGACCGGCGCCGGCATCTTTCGTGATGTCCAGGGCGGTGCCTTCGTAATGGTCGCGCATGGCGTTCTGCACGTCGCGGACGGACAGCTTGCGGTCGGGCTTCACATACAGGGGCATGGCTTCCTGGCTCTCGCCCTGGATATAGGACAGGTATGCCTGGCCGGTCGCCTTGCTGAAACGGTTGAAGTAGCTCCATACACGCGCGTCGCAGAAACGTACGCCGCCGAAGTCCAACGGGCAATAAGCATCGGCAAAGCTGAAGTCCTTGTTCAAGCCCTCAAAATAGCCTTTCTCCCGTGCGAAGGAAATCACGTCGGGCGCATAGAGGCAGTTGTCCTTGTCGTTCAGGTTGAACTGGCGGATACGGCTCTGGTTGGCATGGCCGGAAATGCAGTCATCGGGGATGCGCACAGCCACCCAGACAGCTCCCTTCACGCCGGGTCCCTTACCAATCATCTCCATAATCCACACCTCGTTGGGGTCGGCGATGGTGAACGACTCGCCCCCGCTGCGGTAGCCGTACTCCTTCACCAGGTCGGTCATCACCTTGATGGCTTCCTTGGCCGTGCGCGAACGCTGCAAGGCCACGTAGATAAGGCTGCCATAGTCGAGCACCGCCGTTGTGTCCACCAGCTCGGAGCGGCCGCCGAACGTCGTCTCGCCGATGCTGACCTGGAACTCATTGATGTTACCGATGACATTGTAGGTCTGCCGCACCTCCTTGATACGGCCGTTGTAACGGCCGTTCTCCCAGTCATAGATGTCGCGGAACGCGCCTTCGGGATGAGTGGCTGCCGGGAAATGGCAGAGGAAGCCGAACATGCCATAGGAGTCGGCGGAATACGAAATCAGCACCGAGCCATCGACAGAAGCTTTCTTGCCGACAATGAGGTTGGTGCACGCCCAGCTGTTGGCGGCGGTCACCGCCAGCAGCAGAAAGAGGGAAATCAGTTTTTTCATTGTTGCTTGTTTTAGAAATTGGTTATACATGTCTTTCTTATATCTTCTTTTCGTACTCAGAACGTGAAGCGACGGCGGGTCTCGTTGCCGCAGCCGTCCGTCACCACCACCTCCAGTTCGTGGGGCACCCCCTTGCGGATGCGGTCCATGTCCACCACCCGCAGCGTGCCGCCCTTCCGGGCGGACAGGACGAACTGTCCGTCCACATACACCTTATACGATTGGATGCCGGTCTGAGTGTCGCGTACCTTGAAACGGATGTCGCCGCGGTGGCGCCACGATGGCTGCCCCACCGGCTCCACGACCGGAGGCACGGTGTCCACCGCCACGGAAAAGGTTCCTAACGAACGGACACGGGCCTTTATCCAGCCCCCGTCCACTTGTCCGCCCACCGAACCACTGCCCTTGCCGGACTTCTGCACGATGTAATACTTGCTCTTGTCCGCCACCGGGAAATGACGGATGCCGATGGACAGCGGACAATACCCGTGCAGGGGCGTATGTCCCAGGTCGAGCACATACTCGAAGGAGATGCCCGCCGTGTCGCCCCGTACCGCTGTCCGCAGTTCCGCATCGTCGTACAGCTGTCCGCGCGGCACCTCCAGTTCCAACCCCGGTTCCTGCACCACGTTCGTACGGTTCCAGCGCAAGACCCGACCCTTCGGCACATAGGCCGGCACCGGTTGCGCCTCGCCGCGCACCGTGAAGCGGTAGGTCCGCACATTGCCCGACTCATCGGTCAGTTCATAGCAGAACGCATAGTCGCGCTCCTGGTCAATGGTCACCACGCCCCTGTCCTCGCCCACGCCGACCAGCCGCAAGCGGTTGCCCGGCAGCTGCGCCGAGCGCATGAGCAGCCGTCGGCGGCACGCGTATTCCTCGTAGTCGATGAAGCCGTTGATGCGCCGGTTCTCGGCAGGCGCCACCTCATCGGTCGTGCTGCGGAACACCTCCCGGCCGTCCACTGTCAGCCTCACCGTATGTACCCCGTAATGGTTGGACGTACCGTCCATGAAATCCTTCGCGCTAATGGCCGTATAGATGTCTCCCCAAGCCGTATGCGTACGTTGCAGCTCGCTCACGGGCACGATGCGCCGGGATGGGGCACCGTCCACCACTCCTCTTCCACGGACGGGATAGAACCCCACCCACTGGGCCTCCGGCGGGCGGGTGTCCTTCAGGAGGTGGCGGAAGTAAGGGAACGGATTCACGAAGTCACCGGTACCGGTGCGGCGCAGCTCCAAGTGCAGATGCGGCCCTGCCGAGGCTCCTTCGTTGCCGCTCAAGGCAATCAGGTCGCCCCGTTTCACAGGAAAGCGGTCGGGTTCCAACGTCAAGTCGCAGGTGAACGTCTCGTTCGCATACTGGTACGCGCGGACAAAATCCTGCACCTGCGGGGCGAACGCCACGATATGGCCATAGAGCGATGTCAGTCCTCCGGGATGAGTGATGCAGACGGCCTGCCCGTAGCCGCCGTGCTGCACCAGTACCCGCGACACATAGCCATCGGCGATGCTGTAGATAGGCTTGCCCACCACTCCCTCGGTCTTGATGTCGATGCCGTTGTGAAAATGGTCAGGGCGCAGTTCCCCGAAGTTCGCGCTGAGCAGCATCGGGAACCGGAAAGGCGGGCTGAACACTAAGGAATCGGCTACAGGAAGCTCCCCGGCAGGGAGAACGCCCCAGGCCACTACGGCACTCAGCAGCCAAAGAGACAATGCTGTCCACTTCCTTCGTCCGGCAGCCGGTCTCTTCCCCGGCCGCTCCTTACCTTTATTATATATACATTTCTTTTGTTTCATAGTCATTTCATCTTCATTTCCGCACCATCCAAATACTGGCCTCGTACAGCAGCCACATGGGGCACGCCACCATCAGCAATGTGAACACGTCTGAAGTAGGGGTAATCACCGCCGCCACCACCAGCAACGCCACCACCACCTGCTTGCGCCAAGCCCGCATCCGGGCGGCATTCAGCCATCCCAGCTTCCCCAACAACCAGCAGACCACCGGAATCTCGAACACAATGCCCATGAGCAGGCTCATCATCGCCAGCGTATCGACATAGGAGGTCAGCGTGATGGTGTTCACCACCTCCTCCGACACCTGATACAGGGCCAGGAAACGAAACGTGAGCGGGTAAAGCAGGAAGTAATTGAGCAGAACGCCTGTCAGAAACAACAGGTAGCCGGCCGACAATACCCGTACCGCGTACCGCCGCTCGCGGGTGTAAAGGCCGGGAGCGATGAAGCCGAACAGGGCATAGAGCAGATAGGGCGACACCAGCACGATGCCCGCATAGAGCGACACCGACATGTGGGTGACAAACTGTCCCGCTAACTGCGTGTTGATGAGCTTCACGTGGAAGTCACCCGGATCCAACGCGTCCATCCCCGTTGTCACCGCCAACCACCGCAGTCCCCGGTACAGCCAGAAGTCCGGCCGATGGGGAGCCATGACCACCTCGAACAACGGTTCCTTGAAGGCGAATGCCACCAGCATACCTGCCACCGCCACCGCCACCATCCGGAACAGCACCCGGCGCAGTTCCTCCAAGTGTTCCCAGAACGTCAATGCCTGCGTCCGGTCCTCACTTTCCACTGTTCTCCTCCTTGGACTTGTCGGCAGACGCGGATGTTCCCGCCTCCTTCGCGGCCTCGTCCACCCCATTCATGCCCTCCTTGAAACTCTTCACGCCCTTTCCCAGTCCGTTCATCAGTTCCGGAATCTTCTTTCCGCCGAACAGCAGGAGCACAATCAGGGCAATGAACACAATCTCCTGCATGCCGAGGCCCATAAACAACAATCTCATCCTCTTATTCCTCCACGATTAAAATTCGTCCGCCCGCACGCCCAAGGCCCGCAGCACGGCATATCCCAACTGTTCGTATGCGACTCCTTCCGGTGTTCCAGGATTCTCCATCCCGAACAGCATACAGTTCACTTTCTCCTTCTTCTCCTTAAGGGCTTTTCTCCATTCCCGACCATACTCATCCAGATCGGGCACAAGTATCCACTGCTCCGCTTCTTTCGATTCGGCCAGCAGCTGCAAGGTCTCCGTGAACAAGGCCTCGCGGGTCGTCATCCCCGACGGTTGATACGCGCCGATGGAGAACTCACCCATTGTGCCTTGGAACGCCTGTCCGTGCAGCTCCGTCCTGAAATCGGAAGGCTCGCAGGCAGTGAGCCGTTCCTTTCCGCTCTCATACACCAGTATCACCTGAACCTGACGGGCAGCATCGGGCTTGCAGCCCGCATCCAGCACCAGATATTCCAGCAGCATCGCCAGGTTAGCTAACGGCAATTCCCTGCGTAGGATCGCCGAGAAATAGCGTCTCATGTTCCCAACCACGCCATCGAGCGCAACAGCATCAATGACCATCACGCAAGGCGCAAACGTTATCTTTTCTTTTTCCATATCATCATATTCTTCAAATGCGCGATAAAGATACGGAAATTTTATGAAAACGAACGCTTCGGTCCGTAGAAATGAACAAAAATTCGGGAAACGGCAGGAATCGGCAACAAACGGACAGGGAGACAGGAGGCGTAGGGACACAAAAAAAATGGGAAATAAGAAAATCAGTTCCTTTACACGAACCTCCTCTCATACTTCTCATCTTATGAACACACCATGAAAAAAGAGCGGAAAACGAGACTCGAACTCGCGACCCCAACCTTGGCAAGGTTGTGCTCTACCAACTGAGCTATTTCCGCAAGATAGTGCCCAGAACAGGACTCGAACCTGCATGCCTCTCGACACACGCACCTGAAACGTGCGCGTCTACCATTCCGCCACCTGGGCTTATCTTGGAGCGGAAAACGAGACTCGAACTCGCGACCCCAACCTTGGCAAGGTTGTGCTCTACCAACTGAGCTATTTCCGCATTCGCAGCAAATGTGAAGGAAATGAGACTCGAACTCACACGACATAAACTGTCACTACCCCCTCAAAGTAGCGCGTCTACCAATTCCGCCATCTCTCCATTTTTTAAATCTTTCATAGAGCGAACCGCTTTGAAAAACCTTGTGCCCAGAACAGGACTCGAACCTGCATGCCTCTCGACACACGCACCTGAAACGTGCGCGTCTACCAATTCCGCCACCTGGGCAATCAAGCTTTCAAAGAGCATTTTTGCTACTGGAGCGGAAAACGAGACTCGAACTCGCGACCCCAACCTTGGCAAGGTTGTGCTCTACCAACTGAGCTATTTCCGCGTTTGCGGTTGCAAAGGTAGGCATTTTATCTGAATCCGCAAGCGTTTTGCCTACTTTTTTTCAATAAAAAATTCGCTCCGCAAACTATCTTTCTGTTTATCAACACATTCTGTCACGATAATCCAGATAAGAAAATTCCTTGAAAAGGTGGGCTTTGCCGTCCATCCCCCACATGGCGATGGCTGGATGATGAATACCGTTGAACATATTGGTCTTGACGGTAGTGTAGTGTATCATATCCTCGAACACTACGCGGTTGCCCACCTGCAGCGGATGGTCGAAGCTCCAAAGGCCCATGTAGTCGCCGCTGAGGCAAGAGTTGCCACCCAAGCGATAGACGTAAGGCCCCTCGCCGTCCATGCGGGCGCCACGCACCACGGGTTGGTAGGGCATCTCCAGGCAGTCGGGCATGTGGCAGGTGAAGCTGACGTTGAGGATGGCGGTGCGGATGCCGCGGTTCTCCACTACATCGACCACCTCCGAGGCGAGCACACCGGTCTGCCAGGTAAAGGCCGAGCCAGGCTCCAGAATAATCCGCAGATGGGGGTAGCGCTGATGCAGCCCTTGCATCAGGGTCACCAGGTGGTTGACATCATAATCCTTACGGGTCATCAGATGGCCGCCACCCAGGTTGAGCCACTTGATTTGCGGGAACCAGCGGGCAAAGCGCGCCTCCAGATGGGTGAGCGTGCGCTCCAACTCGAAGGAGGAGGACTCGCAATGGCAGTGGCAATGGAAACCCTCGATACCGTGGGGCAGCTGATCGGGTAGCTGGTCGGCCACCACCCCGAAGCGGGTACCCGGGGCACAGGGGTTATAGAGTTCGGTCTCCACCTCCGAATATTCCGGATTGACGCGCAAGCCGCACGAGATAGCCTCGCCCGAGCCCTCCACTTGCGGATAGAAGCGCTCGAACTGCGAGAGGGAGTTGAAGGTGATATGGCTGCTGCAACGCATGATTTCGGGGAAATCGGCCTCGGTATAGGCCGGCGAATAGGTGTGGGCCTTGCTGCCAAACTCCTCAAGCGCCAAGCGGGCCTCGTAGGGCGAGCTGGCGGTGGAGTGTTCCACATACTCGCGGAAGATGGGGAACGAGCGCCACATGGCGAAGGATTTAAAGGCCAGGATAATCTCCACGTCGGCCCGTTGCGCCACGTCGCGTATCAGCGTCAGGTTCCGGCGGAGTAGTGCCTCGTCCATGATGTAGCAAGGCGAGGGAAATTGAGAAAAATCGATGGGCATATACTCTATCTATATTTATATTAATGTACAACTTTAAAACGGGCAAAACGGAGCAGCAGCTGTTTTACGCCCGCATTCTTAAACTGAATCGTGGCCTTGGCATTGTCGCCCTCGCCCTGCAAATCCACCACCTCGCCCAATCCAAAGCGCTCATGCTCAATGAACTGACCGACGCGGAGGCCTCCCACAGCGTTCGAGGGAGCAGAGGAGCTTCCCGAAGCCGAGGGACGAGCGGAGGGCGTCAAGCGTTTCATCCCCGCTGGAGGCTCCTGTCTGATACGAGAGACACCACTTGGCAATGTACCCTCTCTTGAACTACCAGCGTAACGTCTCTCGCCACTGCCATAAGCCGATGAGCGGCCATCACCAAAGCCATAAGCCGATGTGCGCCCCCCACCACCGCCATAAGCCGATGTGCGAGCATCGCCAAAACCATAAGTCGATGTGCGAGAATCACCTCCGCCGTAAGCCGACGGGCGCCTCTCCTCATCGCGTTCAAGGAAGCGTTCGTCTATCTCTTTCAGGAAGCGGCTGGGGCTTGAAAACTCCATCTTGCCGTAATGGTAGCGCATCTTGGCGTAAGAGAGGAAGCAATGCTCCTCGGCGCGGGTGATGGCCACGTAGAAGAGGCGGCGCTCCTCCTCCAAGGCGCGGGGCGAATCCATGGCGCGTGCGCTGGGGAAGAGGTTCTCCTCCATGCCCACCACGAAGACGTTGCGAAACTCCAACCCCTTGGCAGAGTGAATGGTCATCAGGGTGATGCGCTCCTCACTCTCCTGGTCATCGCTGTCTTGGTCGCTCAGCAGAGAGACCTCTGAGAGGTAGTCGGATAGCGTGAACCGCTCGTCGCCCTCCTCCAGGCGCTGGGTGCAGAACTCCTTCATGCCGTTGGTCATCTCCTCCACATTCTCTTGGCGAGCCATTCCCTCGGGCGACTTATCCTGCATCAGGTCGGCATAGAGGCCCGACTCCTTGATGATGGCCACGCCCGCCTCGTAGGCGTTGCT
>JAQXRG010000138.1 GCA_029218405.1 Bacteroidales bacterium | reverse complement strand
AATAGACTCAACCCTCGGTATGAGATGCAGGCTGTATGGTTATCAATACAGCGAAATCATCCGTTCGCTTATGAGCGTTTATTTCTGTGGCGGCTCATGCATAGAGGATGTCACCATTCATCTGATGTACTACCTCTCGCTTCATCCGACACTTCGCACATGCAGTGCCGACACGATTCTCAGAGCGAGGGTTCTATAACGAATTGTATGGGTGATAGTTCATTATGCATTCTAATTTTTAATGCATTTCGGTTTGAATAGTGAATAATCGTTTGCTATGAGACTGGGTCTTCCTTCTCCATGTGCAGTCAGACCTGCGCCATTCAAGAAAACTCGATTACCCATACAATTCGTTATAGAGCCTTTCGTGATCTCCTCCGTTTGCACTACCACGGTGACATGGAGGCTTACGGTATGCTGGGTGACTGGATGGCTGATGCCTTGCGGTACAACATAGGAGAAATCAACGATGTGGTCTTCATCTTCAAGAGACACCTTAAAGGTATCATCAGTGCTATGGTTACAAGTGCCAATAATGGCAAAGCTGAGAGAACCAATGGTTCCATTCAAGAAATTTTGATTATATCTGAGGATACATTCGAGGACATGCCTCGTCTCTTCATCTGCCATGGTGCTTTCAAGGAGATCATCGAGCGTATAACCGAAGAGGCATGCAATCTTCTCAAGCAGTTCCGCAATTATCGGAAGCAGACGCTCTATGAATGTAAGTTCCAGAAGCCCTTCGCGGATATCTCGAAACACCCCACCGAATGTCTCATAGTCGGCGAACCGCTTGTGGAGCGAAATGACGGAAAGAGTGATTTCTGCATTGATTGTCAACATGTTGCTCTTTAAGTTTAGCAGTAAACAAGCGGTAAACAAAGAGTGCAAAATGCTTGGTAGAAGGTATAGATGGAAATAGATTCATAACCTTAATAGATGGCCAAAGAAAAACGCTAACTGCATGATTTAGTGCAATTAGCGTTCTTTTTTCTTCGTGGACCAGCTTGGGCTTGAACCAAGGACCTCCAGATTATGAGTCTGTTGCTCTAACCAACTGAGCTACAAGTCCGATGTCTCAGCATAATTTCTGAAATCAGGTGCAAAAGTAATGCTTTATTGGCAATCTGCCAAGTTTTACTGCCAAAAAAACTATAAAAAAGCAAAAAGGGATGAGGCTTTGGAAGATAGTTTGTATTTTTGCACCGACTTATCAACCTAATGAATATTGTATTTATGTCTGAATCCGTACAGAACCCTTGCCTGACCGGACTGACCGACGCCGAGGTGCTGGCCAGCCGACAACAGCATGGAGACAATCTCCTGACTCCTCCCAAACGGCCTTCGCTGTGGAAACTGTACCTCGAAAAGTTCGAGGACCCCGTCATACGGGTGCTGCTCGTGGCAGCCGCCCTCTCCCTCATCATCTCCTTCATTGAGAACGAGTTCGCCGAGACCATTGGCATCTTCTGCGCCATCTTCCTGGCCACGGGCATCGGCTTTTTCTTCGAATACGACGCCAACCGTAAATTTGACTTGCTGAACGCCGTGAACGAGGATACGCCGGTCACCGTGACCCGCAACGGAAAGGTGCGTGAAATCCCTCGGAAAGAGGTGGTGGTGGGCGACATCGTCTGGCTGAACACGGGAGAGGAAGCACCCGCCGACGGACAGTTGCTGGAAGCCGTTTCGCTGCAGGTGAACGAATCTACGCTGACGGGAGAGCCAATGGTGCACAAGACGGTGCGCCCAGCGGACTTCGACCCGGAAGCCACGTATCCTTCGAACACTGTCCTCCGGGGCACTACGGTCACTGACGGACACGGCCTGATGAAGGTGGAACGGGTGGGCGACGCAACGGAAATCGGAAAGGTAGCCCGGCAGGCCACGGAGCAGAGCGAGGAACAGACCCCGCTCAACCAACAACTGCAGCGCTTGGCGGACCTCATCGGCAAGGCGGGATTCACCATCGCCACGCTGACCTTCGTGGCCTTCACCGCCAAAGACCTGTACGCCTACTTCCAATGGCACGAGATAGCGGGCTGGCACAGCTGGATGGAAATCGCCCGCATCGTCCTGAAATACTTCATGATAGCCGTCACACTGATTGTCGTGGCGGTACCCGAGGGACTGCCGATGAGCGTCACGCTCAGCTTAGCGCTGAACATGCGGAGGATGCTGAAAACGCACAACTTGGTACGAAAAATGCACGCCTGCGAAACGATGGGGGCCATCACCGTCATCTGTACCGACAAGACGGGCACACTGACACAGAACCGGATGCAGGTGTACGAGGCGCGACTGGAAGAACCCCGCCCGGAACTGACGGCGGAAGGCATCGCCGCCAACTCTACGGCTTTCCTGGAAGAAAAAGAAGAGGGAGGGCTGCCGACCGGTGTGGGCAACCCCACCGAAGTGGCCTTGCTGCTCTGGCTGAGGGGACAAGGACGCGATTACCTGCAACTGCGCGAATCGACCCCAGTCATCGACCAGCTGACTTTCTCGACCGAACGGAAATACATGGCGACATTGGTGGAATCGCCTTCGCAGGGACAGCGGGTGCTGTACGTGAAAGGAGCACCGGAAATCGTCATGGGCCATTGCCGGCTGGCTGCCCGCACGCGCGAGGAGCACGAGGAGGCACTGGCCGCCTATCAGAACAAGGCGATGCGTACGCTGGGACTGGCGTTCCGGTATGTGTCGGAGCAGGAGCCTACGGACTGCGCACGGTTAGTGGAAGAAGGCGGACTGACCTTCCTCGGCATTGTGGCCATCAGCGACCCGATACGGCCGGACGTGCCGGAGGCAGTACGGAAATGCCAGTCGGCAGGTATCGGGGTCAAGATTGTGACAGGTGACACACCGGGCACCGCTACGGAAATCGCCCGCCAGATAGGTTTGTGGAAGGACAGCGACACTGAACGTCACCGCATCACGGGAGCGGAGTTTGCCGCACTGACGGACGCGGAGGCCCTGGAACGGGTGAAAGAACTGAAGGTGATGAGCCGCGCGCGCCCGATGGACAAGCAACGGTTGGTGCAGCTGCTCCAACAGCAGGGCGCCGTGGTGGCTGTCACCGGCGACGGGACGAACGACGCGCCTGCCTTGAACCACGCGCAGGTAGGTCTCTCCATGGGAACGGGTACCTCGGTGGCCAAGGAGGCCAGCGACATCACCCTGCTCGACGACTCCTTCCACAGCATCGCCACCGCCGTGATGTGGGGACGGTCGCTCTACAAGAACATCCAGCGGTTCATCGTCTTCCAGCTCACCATCAACGTGGTGGCCTTGCTCAGCGTACTGTTGGGCGCGTTCTTCGGGACGGAGCTGCCGCTGACCGTCACCCAGATGCTGTGGGTGAACCTCATCATGGACACCTTTGCCGCCATGGCCCTGGCCTCCATCGCTCCCAGCGAGGATGTCATGAACGAACCGCCCCGCCACCGGTCGGACTTCATCATCACTCCCGCCATGCGCCGCTGCATCTTCGGTACCGGCTTTGTCTTTCTGGCCCTGCTGATGGGACTGCTGGCTGGGTTCAACCACCTGCCGGGAGGCATGGACACCCACCGGCTGACCGTCTTCTTCACGGTCTTCGTATTGCTGCAGTTCTGGAACCTGTTCAACGCCAGCGTATTCGGGACTTGCCATTCCATCTTCCGCGACGCAAGTCATGCATTAGGAATGCTGGGCGTGGCCCTCATCATCCTCGTCGGCCAGGTGTTGATTGTCACTTGGGGCGGAAAAGTGTTCCGCACCGAACCGCTGTCGCTGACAGAGTGGGGCATCCTGCTGGCGGCCACTTCCGTCGTGCTGTGGGTAGGTGAATTGTACCGGGGTATCCAACGAACAAAGGGCAAGCGATGAAGATACTGACACCTCCCTACGACCTGAACTTTCCCCCGTTGGTAGCGACCATTGGCTGCTTCGACGGGGTACACCAAGGGCACCGCTTCCTCATCGGACAAGTCTGCGCCGAAGCGGAGCGCCGGAAGATGGCCAGTGCCCTGATTACGTTCCCTGTCCATCCCCGGCAGGTGATGCAGAGCGGCTATTGTCCCGAACTGTTGTCGTGCCTGCCGCAGAAGACGGAACAACTGCTCCAACAACCGGCGGACTACTGCCTGCTGCTCCCCTTCACCCGTGAGCTGTCCCTGCTCTCGGCCCGCGACTTCATGCGCCACCTGCGCGACCGGTTCCACATCCAGGTGCTGGTCATCGGCTACGACCATCGTTTCGGCCACAACCGCTGCGAGGGGTTCGCTGACTACCGCCGTTACGCCGAGGAGCTGGGCATGGAGGTGGTGCAGGCAGAGCCGCTCTGCTTAGACGGTGCCTCCGTCAGCTCCTCCCTCATCCGGAACCTGTTGCAGCAGGGCCAACTGCGCCAGGCCAACCGTTGCCTCGGCTATGCCTACTACCTGAACGGGCAAGTGGTGGACGGCCACAAGATAGGCCGCACGCTGGGCTTCCCTACGGCCAACCTCCGGCCACTCTGTCCCGAGAAACTGATACCCGCACACGGAGTCTATGCCGTGCGGGTAGGTCTGGACGGACAGTGTTACGAAGGCATCATGAACATCGGTTGCCGTCCCACCCTTGACAACGGTCCGCAGACCAGCATCGAGGTGCATATCCTTGGTTTCTCGGGAAACATCTACCAGCATTCCCTGAAAGTGGAACTGGTGGACTACCTGCGCCCCGAACTGAAATTCGCTTCGACCGAAGAACTGGTGCGGCAAATGGAACAAGACCGCCTGCTGGCGGAACAACGGCTGAAAGCACTCTCCGCCGAAGTATCATCCACCCTACACTAATTGTCATGAAAAAGAGATATTACACTGTCTGGAAAGGGGTCCAACCAGGGGTCTATGACTCGTGGACCGACTGCCAACTGCAAATCAAGAACTACAAGGGGGCGCTCTACAAATCCTTTGCCTCACGGGAAGAGGCTGAAAAGGCTCTCAACTCGCCCGCCCATCATTACGTAGGTCCCGCCGCCCGTACGAAGGCAGAGACTGCTCCGGCTCCGTCGCAACAACTGCCGGAGAACTTCAACCTGAACTGCCTGGCCGTTGACGCCGCCTGCAGCGGCAACCCCGGCCCCATGGAATACCGGGGCGTGTATCTCCTGACAGGTCAGGAGGTGTTCCACTTCGGACCGGTGCATGGCACCAACAACATCGGCGAATTCCTCGCCATTGTCCACGGTCTCGCCTTGCTGAAGCAGAAAGGCAGCGCCATGCCCATCTACTCCGACAGCCGCAACGCGTTGGGGTGGGTCAAGAAAAAGAAGTGCAAGACCACCCTGGCACGCACGCCGAAGACCGAACAGTTGTTCCAGCTCATCGAGCGTGCCGAGAACTGGCTGAAGAACAACACCTACACCACGCCGCTACTGAAATGGGAAACCGACCAGTGGGGCGAGGTACCTGCCGATTTCGGCCGAAAATAATCATTCCTCCGACGCTGACTACATCTACGAAAACTTTCTGGTATGAAACAACGATTCATTTATCTCCTGTCACTGTTCCTCACCTTCGTGGGCTATTTCCTCTTGCAGAAACCCTTGTTCATGCTGGCCAACGATGCCCTTGGAAAAGGAGTGAGCCTCGCAGACGCCTTGCGCGTGATGGGTAACGGCCTCTCCCTCGACGCGACCACTGCCGGCTACCTGACCGTGATTCCCTGGCTGGCCCTGCTGGCCAGCTGCTGGTTCCGTCAGTTCCCGTTGCGCAAACTGCTGACCGGCTATTACGCCGTGGCCAGCCTCATCCTGGCCTTGGTCTTTGTGGCCGACCTGTCCCTCTATCCTTTCTGGGGATTCAAGCTCGACGCGTCGGTATTCTTCTACCTGGACTCCCCCAAGAACGCCATGGCCAGCGTATCCATGGGCTACCTCCTCCTGCGTGCCGCACTGATGCTGCTGTTAGCCGTCCTCTGCACCGGGGCACTGTTCCGTCTCACCCCCGTCCGGCTGCCGGCGTTGAAACGGCGGATAACCGGCTCTGTCGGCCTGCTGCTGACCGGCGGCGCACTCTTCGTCATCATCCGAGGCGGCGTCACCGAGTCCACGGCCAACATCGGACAGGTCTATTTCTGCAACAATGAGTTCCTGAACCACTCGGCGGTCAATCCGGCGTTCAGCCTGCTGGCCTCTGCCGGCAAGACAAAAGACTATGCCAGCCAGTTTGACTTCTTCCCCGAAGAGGAACGGGCGCAGCTCTTCGAGGGGCTTTACCCTACCCGTGGGAAAAACCGCATCGAGCTGCTCAACAACCGGCGGCCCAACCTGCTGATTGTCCTGTTGGAAGGCTTTGGCGGAACAATGGTGGAATCACTGGGAGGCGTAAAAGATGCCAGTCCGAACATCGACCGACTGTCGAAGGAAGGAGTCTGGTTTACCCGTTGCTATGCCAACAGCTACCGCACTGACCGGGGCACCGTCTGTGCCTTGAGCGGCTACCAGAGCTTTCCGAACCTGTCGGTGATGAAGATTCCGGCCAAGAGCCGTACACTGCCCACGATTGCCCAGCAACTGGTGAAAGAGGGCTACCACACGGATTTCCTGTACGGCGGCGACATCAACTTCACCAACATGAAAAGTTACCTGCTCCAGGGCGGCTACCAGCGGCTGACCGCAGACACGGACTTCAGCCTGCAGGAACGGCAGAACCCTTGGGGAGTGAATGATGACATCACGTTCGACCACCTGTACCAAGTGATCAAGGAACGGACAGAAGGCCCCTGGCACACCACCTTCCTCACCCTGAGCAGCCACGAGCCGTTCGAGGTGCCCTACCACCGGCTGGATGCGAAAAAGCCCAATGCATTCGCCTATACCGACGACTGCTTAGGGCGGTTCGTTGACCGCCTGAAGCAACTGCCGCAATGGAAAGACCTGCTCATTGTCTGCTTGCCCGACCATGGCATCTTCTATCCCGAACAGGGCACGGCGCACGACTGGGACATCCATCACATTCCCATGCTGTGGTTGGGCGGCGCCATCCGGGAGCCTCGGGTCATCGACTGCCTGATGAACCAGACGGACCTGGCCGCCACCCTCTTGGGACAACTGGACCTGCCGCACGAAGACTTCACGTTCAGCCGCAACGTGCTGGGCGAAGAATATACTTACCCCTTCGCCTACTATACGTTCAACAATGGCTTCGCTTTTGCCGACAGCACCGGCTTCACGCTGTTCGACAACGCCGCTGGCCGCGTGTTGGAAGACCTCCCATCGGCGAACGAGCAACGGGTCCGATTAGGGAAAGCGATTCTCCAAAGCTCGTACGACGATTTGGGAAAACGCTAGATTCTCTGCCGAATAGTTGGTATTTCAGTAATTAAAAGCGAAAGGAGTGGGGACAATAATGTTCCCACTCCTTTCGCTTTTAATGTTGGTTTCCAACAAGTTGTGTTAGCATTTTTCGGCTCAATACTCTTCCTCGTTGAAGAAGAAATCCTCCTTGCTCGGATAGTCCGGCCAGATGTCTTCGATACTCTCGTATATCTCGCCCTCGTCTTCCATTTCCTGCAGGTTTTCGATGACTTCCATCGGAGCACCCGAACGCATCGCATAGTCAATCAACTCGTCTTTTGTTGCCGGCCAAGGAGCATCTTCCAGCTTTGAGGCCAATTCCAATGTCCAATACATAGTATAGTCAGTTTAAAAATTTCACTTAGTTCTTATATGGGGGCACAAAAGTATAACAAATTCCCTCATCTGCAACTTTTATCCCACATAATTTCTTCCTTTTTGGATAAATTATTCATTTTTCGAGATAATACAAACAAATAGTCCGACAAGCGGTTGACGAACCGTTTCACGTTCGCGTCTATCTCCGTGCCTTCTGTCTCTTCCAAGGCCAAGATGCGGCGCTCGGCCCGGCGACAGACCGTGCGGCAAATATGTCCCCAGCAGGCCGCCTGCGAACCACCGGGTAACACAAAGGCAGCCAGCGGTGGCAGTGAGGCATCCAAGCGGTCGATGGCCGCTTCCAGCCGGGCGACGCATCCGTCGCTGAGGACCGAAACGGACGAGGGTGCCCCGCCCGGACCGGTAGCCAGGTAAGCCCCCACAGCGAACAGCTGGTGCTGGACCGCCTGCAGGCAATCCCGTTCTTCCTCTACACCGGAGAGCTGCTCGACCAGTCCCCCCAAGAAAGCGTTCAGCTCGTCCACTGTCCCATACGCTTCCAGACGCACGTGCGTCTTGCTGACACGGGTGCCTCCCACTAACGAAGTGCGTCCCTGGTCTCCTGTACGTGTATAAATCTTGCTTTTTTCCATCTTTCCCGGTTCCTAAAAGAAATTAACAATACGGTGCTCTTTACAGCGCTTCTTGTCGAAAAAGACCAACCCAATGTCATACAGGTCAAACGTCACCCCGACCTGTGGATTGGCGATGACCTTCTTCCACCACTGCTCCTTTTCCTTGGTCGCATACGGTGTCCCCACAATGAAGACCGTACGGTTGCCCACCCACGGCAACAGGCGGTTGAACGTATCTTCATAACGTGCAGAGCCCAAATGAACCAGGTCCGGACATACATGCCCCGTCTCCACCTGGCTCACCGAACAACACCTCAGCCGAGGACAGGCCGCCTCAATATAACAACCCGTGCAATGATTCTCATCGACATCATTGACCCACGTCCGAGGCTGCAGATGGTTGGCCAACCGAAACAGCAACCGGTCCACTTTCTCCCGATACCCTGTTCCCGTCGCCTGACGCTGTTCGTGCAACGACTGGTAGGCATAAAATGGCAACTTCTCGTAGATGACGGAAGTAATCAGGTAGAAATCGGACGGCGAATGCACCCCATATCCCCTACGGTAGGGGAAACGGCGGCACCAGTTTTCAACACGCGATATTAGATTTGGCATAACTATCATTCTTTGTCATTGTCAACAAAGATACACATATCGCGCCATATATCCTCATCAAAAAGTATTTTTTTCGAAGGATAGGCAAGAAAAACGGCCCGGATTGCATAAACATACGCAGGTCTGCACGGCCGAGCGACCGGAAACGGCCGTCTCTGCGGTGCAGACCTGTACGAGACCGGGGCTGCCGCCCCTTCTACCGGAAGCCTGACTTACTTCCGCTGGCCCAACTTGTCGTTCAGGTAGAGGATGCCGGCATAGTCGCCGCACTTCTTCAGCTTCTCGACAATACCCTGTGCGGTCGCTTCCTCTTCCACCTGTTCGCGGACATATCCCCACAAGAAGTCCTGTGAAGCCTTGTCCTTCTCGGCAGCAGCCACATTGACCAGCTCGTCAATCAAGGCAGACACATGGCACTCGTGCTGGTAAACATGTTCGAAGACTTCGGTCACACTGCCCCAGCCCTGCGGAACTACGTCGATTTTGCCTACCAAGGCCTGGCCACCCCGCTTAGCCACATAATCAGCCAAGTTATAGGCATGCTCCAGCTCCTCCTGCGACTGCTTGCGCATCCAGGAAGCAAAGCCATCGAAACCCTCTTTCTGCAAGTAGAAAGACATGGAAAGATACAAGTTGGACGACCACATTTCAGCGGTAATCTGATCGTTGATTGCTGTGTTTAATTTCTCTGAAATCATAATCTATAGGTATTTAATAGTTCATACTGTCATTCTGTTTCTCACATCCGTCTGAATAGACAACAAATAAAGTGCCACAACCGTTCCTTCCGGTGAGAAATATTTTTCTGCCACCCTGTCAGCCGCCTGCCTCCGTTTCCTGTCCGAACCGTTGCAGCATCCGTTCCTTGCCCCAGAAATAGCGCGACAGGTGCCACCGGTCCATCAGTGCGGCCACGCCAAAACAGCCTCCCAGCACAAACGCAAATGCCACCCCCCAGAACACCAGTCCCGAATCGTCAAACCGGAACCAAGGCACCATCCATCGGGACGGCAGGGTAAAGAGAGGGGAAAAGACCAGAATGACAAACGTGTTCTGCCCGACAAACAGGCAGCAACGGCGGACGAACGTCCCCAACGAGGCATAGACCGCTAAGGAGGCACTGATGGCCAAGTACGTGATGGCGACTCCTGCCAACGTGAACCGGTCGAGATGCTCCGGGTCCAGCGCCAGCACTGCCAAGAAGAGGAAAGCCCCCCATGAAGGCTGGAAAAAAGTGGTGAAACGCACCTGACAGATACGCAACGCCATCCCTGCCCCCAGGTAAAACAGACTGGAAGGGGCCGCCAGACGGCATCCGACAGACAGCACGCCCAAAACAGCTGCCAGCCACAACAGCAGCGAGTAAGTGCCCGGCAACCAGCGTCGGCAACGGTAGGCCCAATAGCCTCCCAGACTGCCGACCATCAGCGTATGGAGGTACCAATAGGGTCCCAACGGATGCAGCAGCAGCTTGTTGGCCCAAATGGACACGTCCAACCGGTCCAGTCCGTCGCGCACCGGCAGTACAGCCGACATGACAATGTAACCGCTCTCCATGATGACATAAGGCACCGCCATCCACCCAACATTGCGCAGGAAGGCCCGTGGTGTCTTGTCCAGACCGACCAGATAGCCCGATATCAGCAGAAAGGCCGGAATATGGAACGTATAGACCAGCTGTTTGGCGTAGGGATATTTGTCACCTATATATATAAGGTGGAAAGTGACCATCAGTACGATGAACACGCACTTCAAGAAATCCAGTTCATCGATACGTCTTGCCATGGCACAAAAGGAGTAGGACGGTCATGAGTGGAACAACAGGAAGGTGTGCCGGTACGCACCAACGTATCCGGCACCTCTCCACTTTATTTTCTTTTCATCATCTGAATCAGGTTGTTGGCACCTCCAAACGGCAGATAAGCGCCCTCCAGACGAGTACCCACCAGCTTCTGCGCCATCAGCACACGGCCTGTCGCATAGACATCCGTCATCACCGCTTCCATGAAACCATCGGGGAAACGATAGTCGTGTGTACCTTTCTCGGCATTGGTCACATGCTGGAGGTCAGTCAGGCTGTCCACTTCCAAGGTATAGCGGAAACGAAGTCCCACCGCCACCTCCTTCTCCGGCGTGACAAATACGACTTGCGTCACGACTGTCAGCAAGTTCTTCTTGATGTCCGACAACAGATCAAACCCGATCTGAGGCACCAGTACCTTCGACTCATCCGCCAAAATCTCGTCATTGCGTGTAAAACCGTCTTCCGCAATTCTTCTCAAGCTAATTTTCAGTTCACTCATATTTTATTTATTAGATGATTAATTCTATATTTCGTCCAACTTCTCAAGCAGGATAAATTCCGCACAAATGTAAACAAAAAGATTTGATAATGCCAAATTTATGGCAGAAAAGTCGGACAGAAGCGTAAACAGGAACATTAAACCAGCTTTTCCGGCAAGGGAGGAAGGCTGTCCATCGCCTTTTGCTTCGCCTCGTCAATGATATGGATGTATTTCTCCGTATGCCGGGTCGAGGAATGTCCCGCCAGCGAGGCAGCCGTCTTGATGCTGGCTCCGGTGGCCATGATATGCGTGATGAAGGTGTGGCGGGCGCAATGAAACGAGATATGCTTCTGGATGCCCGCCTTCCGTACCCATTCGTTCAGCACACGCAAGCCATACGAATGCGAAGGCAACTGGAACACCCGGTCCGAGGGTTTTCCGCTCTGCAAGCTGATGAGCCGCAAGGCACTGTCATTCATGTGAAGATGCAGTACCGGATTGCTGGAATGCGCGGCCACCTTCTTCTGAATCAACGTCATTCGGCGCGAAGGAATATCCAGGTGCTGGTAGGTCAGCTGCTGGACATCGCACCAACGCAGACCGCTGTAGCAGGAAAAGAGGAAAGCACGTTTCACCTCCTTGTTGCGGCAAGAGGTCAACGCCAATTGGCGGACTTCATCGGTGGACAGGATTTCCTTCGTCACCTCATTGTACTGGGAGAGACGGACACGTTCGGCCGGACTCTTGTCAATGTAATGCTCCTCGACACAATAATTCAGGCACATCTTGAACTTCTTGAAATAATTGATGGGAGTCGTCCCTCTCAGTTGGTCGTACAGATAGTCCAGGAAACGGGTACAGAACGTGCGCGTGATGTCCCGCAGCGGGAGCTCGGAGGCGCCATGAAACTTCCGGAGCTGGTCGAAGACCGCCTGCACCAGCCGTTTGTCCTTGCGGGTGTACAGCGACAGGTAGGTCTTGGCAATCTTGAAAAAGTCCGGAGAGGGCAATTCCATGACAGGAGCGGCCGACAGGTCCTGCAGTCCCGGCAATTGTTCCAGGTATTTGGCGTTGAGCAGGCCCATCTCACGCTGCAAGCGGACCAGCCCCGCCAACCGCAGCTTCATCTGGTTGCCCAAGCGGGCGGTTTTGGTAGTGGGTGCTTCCAGGATAATACCCAGGTACTCCTTCTTGCGCCGACCATTGATGTTACAGTCAAGATACAATGAAAAACGTCCATTCACGAGCGGTTTCTTCGCTAAAATAATTCCCATAATCTATATAGTTTTTTAGTTAATAATGAAGAAGGGCGTTTGAACTATATCCAAACGCCCCTCCAAAAAGTTGCCCTACAAAATTATGGGGATTTCGTGAATTGCACGAATCAAGAGAAGATGTGATTCAGATTTAATGAATCTCAATCACCCGGTTCACCTTGGCCTTTTCCTCCGGCGTACGCTTCGGCAGTTCGATGGTCAGCACACCGTCGTTGACAGTAGCATTGATCTTCTCCTTCTCCACGTCTTCCGGCAGGACGAACGCCTGTTGGAACTTCGAGTAAGAGAACTCACGGCGCAAGTACTTCTTGTTGTCCTTCTCCGTCTCCTTGGATTCGTTCTTCTTCTCCATCGTGATGACCAGTTCGTTGTCATCTCCCAGATGAATGTTGAAGTCCTCCTTTGTCATACCCGGAGCGGCCACTTCTACCTTGTATTCCTTTTCGCCTTCCATCACATTGATGGCAGGTGCGGTGGCATTAGCCTTCTCCATCCAGTCGTTATCGAAGAAATCATTAAAGAATGTCGGTAACCAGTTCTGATTGTTGTACTTTCTAATGGGCATCATAGTTGTAATCTCCTATCTTTTAGTTCTTGTATGTTGTTTTACTCTCCTGAACCCTTCCGCCTTCCGGCTTCCGGATTCGCCCGATAAAGGACAAACCACGTTCCAAAGCCACAAAATGGCAGTCCCGGCAACGGGCTTTTTAAACTTCTGGAAACTTTGTTGGCCAACGGAACGACAGATTTAAACCTCGATAAACCTTGTTCACCATCCGCCGCCGGCACCGTACTGCCAAAAAGGCGGACGCATGACGGAACGTCCCGTCGCGACCTGCATACGTTAAATACTGCTTATCGTTAGCGTATCCCAAGAATTATCCGTACCTTTGCGCCCGAAATGAAAGTGGAAAGATTTGAGTAGCTTGCAACCACGGAAAAAAATGCTAAAACACAATCCGTCCTTCCGCTACCGGAGGGAAAACATCTCTACTCTTGTCCGTACACGGATAAATACAATCATTACGAACCATTAAAAAGGAAGTAACATGGGATACTTATTTACATCCGAATCAGTGTCTGAAGGACACCCCGACAAAGTGGCGGACCAGATTTCCGACGCCGTGCTTGACAAACTGCTGGCTTACGACCCCAATTCGAAAGTGGCCTGCGAAACGTTAGTGACCACCGGACAAGTGGTATTGGCAGGTGAGGTGAAGACCAAGGCCTACATTGACCTGCAGCGAGTAGCCCGCGAGGTCATCAACCGTATCGGCTATACCAAGAGCGAATACATGTTCGAAGGCAACTCCTGCGGTGTGTTCTCCTCCATCCACGAACAAAGCGCCGACATCAACCGAGGCGTGGAACGCGAGGAGCCGATGGACCAGGGAGCCGGCGACCAAGGCATGATGTTCGGCTACGCCACCAACGAGACCGAAAACTATATGCCCCTCTCCTTGGACCTGGCCCACAAACTCCTGATGGTGCTGGCCGACATCCGCCGCGAAGGAAAGGTGATGACCTACCTCCGTCCCGACTCGAAGAGCCAGGTGACCATCGAGTACGATGACAACCGCCGTCCGGTGCGCATCGACACAATCGTTGTCTCCACCCAGCACGATGAGTTCATCCAGCCGGCCGATGCCTCCAAGGAGGCCCAGGACAAGGCGGATGAACAAATGCTGGCCCAAATCCGCCAGGATGTCATCGAAATCCTGATGCCGCGGGTGATTGCCAGCATCCACAATCCGGAAGTGCTGCGCCTCTTCAACGAGGAAATCAAGTACTTCGTCAACCCCACCGGCAAGTTCGTCATCGGCGGCCCCCACGGAGATACGGGACTGACCGGACGCAAGATCATCGTCGATACCTATGGAGGAGCCGGCGCACATGGAGGCGGTGCCTTCTCGGGCAAAGACCCCAGCAAGGTGGACCGTAGCGCCGCCTACGCCGCCCGCCACATCGCCAAGAACCTGGTGGCCGCCGGCGTGGCCGACGAGGTGCTGGTGCAGGTGTCCTACGCCATCGGTGTGGCCCGTCCCATCAATATCTACGTCAACACGTACAACCGCAGCCATGTGAACCTGACCGACGGCGAAATCGCCCGGAAAGTGGACGAAATCTTCGACCTACGCCCGCGCGCCATCGAGCAACGCCTGAAACTGCGCAATCCCATCTACAGTGAGACCGCTGCCTACGGACACATGGGCCGCGAACCGAAAGTGGTGACAAAACATTTCGAATCGCTGTACGAAGGCGACAAGGACGTGGAAGTGGAACTCTTCACGTGGGAGAAACTGGACTACGTGGATAAAGTGAAGGAGGCTTTCGGACTTTAATGAACCAGCAAGGCATCCAGCACACGAACACACCGGGCGACGTCCCCTCAACGGCAGGAGACGCCGCCCCAGGTGTCGTCGTGCCGCTCCCGTCCGCGACCTGTTCCCTCGGGTTCGGCGAACTGGTTCGGCTCCATGAAGCGGCGGAAGAGCACGTGCGCCAACTGTTGATGTACGGCAGCCGGCCGGCGAAAGGCATGGAAGGCATCCCACTGCCCTACCGCATGAGCGCCGACTGGCCCATCACCGCTGTCATCTGTGTCAGCTTCCTCCTGCTGGCCTACGCCTTGCGCAACGGGAAGAAATACATCTTCCAGCGCATGCGCCGCCTGTTCGTCCACAAGCGGCGCCCCAGTCTTTTCGACACCCCGACGGGCTCCGACACCCGTTACACGGTGGCACTGACGTTCATCTCCTGCATCCTGTCCGGCCTGTGCCTTTTCGACTACTCCATCGAGCACCAGGCCATGCTCGTACGCCAGTTGCCGCACGCGTTGCTCCTGGGCATCTACTGTACCATCATGCTGGCCTATGTCTTGCTGAAGGGAGGCCTCTACTCCTTCGTCAACTGGATTTTCTTTGAAAAGGAACAACAAAACAAGTGGTCCCAGACGTATTTCGACCTTTGGAGCGGACTGTGTCTGCTGCTTTTCCCCGTCATTTTACTGGCCGTTTACCTGGACTTGCCCTCCGTCCAAATCGAGAGTTTTTGCGTCGGAATCTGGTGTTTTGCCAAAATATTGTTATTTTACAAGTGCGTCAGAAACTTTTTCAGCCATTTTTATGGCATTCTCCATTTAATTTTATACTTTTGTGCCCTCGAAATCATCCCAGCCTTCCTGCTATGGGTAGGAATAGGGGAAATTAATAGTTTGCTGATATTAAAATTTTAAGACATTGAAGATAAAGAAAATTCTGGTTTCTCAGCCAAAGCCCACGTCAGAGAAATCTCCATATTTCGATATAGCTGAGAAATACGGCGTGAAAATAGACTTTCGCCCGTTCATCAAAGTGGAAAGTGTGACTCCGAAAGAGTTCAGACAGCAGAAGGTGTCTATTTTAGATCATACAGCGATTGTATTCACCTCCCGCCATGCTATTGATCATTTCTTTAACCTGTGCACGGAGTTGCGAGTGACCATTCCAGAGACCATGAAGTATTTCTGTACGTCGGAAACTATTTCGTTGTACATCCAGAAATATGTCCAGTACCGCAAACGTAAAGTCCACTTCGGCGATACGGGCAAGTTTGCCGACCTGCTGCCGCTGATTGTGAAGCACTCCTCGGAGAAGTATTTCGTACCCCTGTCCGACGTTCATACCGATGAAATCAAGGAACTGCTGGATCGTCACAAGATTCACCACACGGAAGCGGTGATGTACCGTACCGTCAGCAATGATTTCGGTCCGAACGAGGCCTTCGACTACGACATGCTGATTTTCTTCAGTCCTGCGGGCATTCAGGCGCTGAAGAAGAATTTCCCCGATTTCGAACAAAAGGATATCGCCATCGGCAGCTTCGGCCCCACCACCGCCAAAGCCGTCAAGGATGCCGGTCTGCGTCTGGACCTGGAAGCCCCGACGGTAGAAGCGCCCTCCATGCCTGCCGCATTGGACAAATTCATTGCCGAACATAACAATCAATAGAATGGGAAACTACACCTTGCAGAAAACGGAACGCTTGAGCAGCCGTATCTACATTGATAAACTGTTCGCAGGAGGCAGCAAGTCGCTTCCAGCGTTTCCGTTGCGCATCGTGTATATGCCTGTAGAGGGGGACGGACTTCCCACCGTCTCCCTGCTTATCAGCGTTCCCAAGAAACGGTTCAAGCGGGCCGTGAAGCGCAACCGAGTGAAGCGGCAGATACGGGAAGCCTACCGGTTGCACAAATCGCTGCTCACCGACAAACTGCAGGCCACCGGACAGAAACTGATCATCGCCTTCATCTGGTTGGACAACGAGCTGCATCCCTCCACCCGTGTCGAGGAGAAAGTCTGCAAGCTCCTGCAACTCACTGCCGAACGGATATGATACGGACCTTGCTCACGCAGCTGCTGCTGTTGCCTGTGTATTTCTACCGCTCGTGCATCTCCCCTTTCACTCCCCCCTCCTGCCGGTTCACCCCCACCTGCTCACAATACGCCATAGAGGCCCTGCAGAAGCACGGTCCCCTCAAAGGACTGTACCTCACCTTGCGCCGCCTGCTGCGCTGCCATCCTTGGGGCGGGTCGGGCTATGACCCCGTTCCCTGACTTCCCGATGCTGCTCGACATTCATACCCACCGTCTCCCCGACCGTCCCGAGACCGCTCTCTTGAGCTGTTTTCCGGACACGGACCCTCTCCCCTCCGGTGTTGTCTGGCGTTCGGCAGGGCTACATCCCTGGCACCTGTCCGCCGGGACCCTGTCCTCCCAACTCGAATGGCTGGAGCGTCAGCTGGCCGACCCTCGGGTCCTGGCCGTCGGAGAGACCGGACTGGACAAACGTTGCGCCACTCCCCTCTCCTTGCAGGAAGAAGCCTTCACGGCCGTCGTCCGACTGGCGGAACGCCATCACAAGCCCTTGGTCATCCATGCTGTCAAGGCCACCGCCGAAATCACCGCCCTCCGGAAGCGCCTGCGCCCCCAGTGTCCCTGGATCCTGCACGGGTTCCGAGGAAAAAAGGAACTGGCCGCCGAATGGCTGCGGCAAGGCTGCTACCTCTCGTTCGGACTCCATTACGCCACCGACGCGCTACAGGCAGTCCCGCTCGACCGGCTGCTGATAGAGACCGATGACAGCCCGGCCGACATCCACACCCTTTACGAACGGGCAGCCCTCCTCCGGGGAATGCCGGTGGAAGCCTTCACGGCCCGCATCGCCCAAACCGCTGACTTCCTCTTTTTTAACCGATAATAATTGCTTAATTTGATAAAGTGTCGTACTTTTGCATCCCAAACAATAGTATGTAAAACGAAACATTTCATTCGATGAATTTTGTAGAAGAATTAACATGGCGCGGAATGGTGCATACCATGATGCCGGGCACTGAAGAATTGTTGGAAAAAGAAATGGTAACGGCCTACGTAGGCATTGACCCCACGGCCGACTCACTGCACATTGGCCACCTGTGTGGCATCATGATGTTGCGTCACTTCCAGCGATGCGGCCATAAGCCTCTGGCACTGGTAGGCGGAGCCACCGGCATGATTGGCGACCCCTCCGGAAAGTCGGCGGAACGCAACCTGCTGGACGAGGAGACCCTGCGGCACAACCAGGAATGCATCAAGCGGCAATTGGGCAAGTTCCTGGATTTCGAGAGCGATGCCCCCAACCGCGCGGAACTGGTCAACAACTACGACTGGATGAAGGACTTCACCTTCCTCGACTTTGCCCGCACCATCGGCAAGCACATCACAGTCAACTATATGATGGCGAAAGACTCTGTACAGAAACGACTGAACGGCGAGGCACGCGACGGACTTTCCTTCACGGAGTTCACGTACCAGCTCCTGCAGGGCTATGATTTCCTGCACCTGTACGAGACCAAGAACTGCAAGCTGCAGATGGGTGGCTCCGACCAATGGGGCAACATCACCACCGGTGCCGAGCTGATCCGCCGCACCAACGGCGGTGAGGTGTTCGCACTGACCTGCCCGTTGATTACGAAGGCCGACGGCGGCAAGTTCGGCAAGACCGAATCCGGCAACATCTGGCTGGATGCCCGCTACACCTCCCCCTATAAGTTCTATCAGTTCTGGCTGAATGTCAGCGACGAGGACGCCAAACGCTACATCAAGATCTTCACGTCGCTGAGCAAGGACGAAATCGATGACCTGGTGGCCGAACACGAACAGGCCCCCCACCTGCGCGCCCTGCAGAAGCGTCTGGCCAAGGAAGTGACCATCCTGGTGCACTCCGAAGAGGACTACAACGCAGCGGTAGAGGCCTCCGGCATCCTGTTCGGCAACGCCACTTCCGAAGCGTTGAAGAAGCTGGACGAGGACACCCTGCTCTCCGTATTCGAAGGCGTACCGCAGTTCGAGGTCGCCAAGTCTGACATCGAGGCGGGCATCAAGGCGGTGGACCTCTTCGCCGAAAAGGCCGCCGTATTCGCCTCGAAAGGGGAGATGCGCAAGCTAGTACAGGGAGGCGGCGTGTCGCTGAACAAGGAAAAGCTGGCCGCTTTCGACCAGACCGTCACCTCGGCCGACCTGCTCAACGGCAAGTACCTGCTGGTACAGCGCGGCAAGAAGAACTATTACTTAGTGATTGCCAAGTAAGGCATCCCCCTTCCGGGCAACCCTCTCTAAAAGCGAAAACCGCAAGCCATCTTGGGAAAAGATGGCCGGCGGTTTTCGCTTTTAATTTCTGTTGCTATTCACATAGAAACAGAAAAGACGGGAGAACGCCTTCTCCCAACCTTGTTAACCTTAAATCTAATACTATGAAAAAAATCACACTGCAAATGTATGGACTTTGCCACGGATATGCAAGCTTTGAAAGCATTATTGATACAGATTTATAAATCTTTTAGACAACTACTTGTTGGCGCACACGCCGTTACAATCTGACGCTCCCCCAAAAATAAATCCGGCCGGCACAAGGCCGACCGGATTCAGGTCGATTATCAAATAAAAGCTTCAGCTAATGTGAATCAGTCTTTCAGTTTCGCCTTGATGAAGTCACGGTTCAGACGGGCGATGTTGCTGATGGAAACACACTTGGGACATTCAGCCTCGCACGCGCGGGTGTTGGTGCAGTTACCGAAGCCCAGCTCGTCCATCTTCGACAGCATGGCCTTGGCACGGCGCAACGCTTCGGGCTTACCCTGCGGCAGCAGATTCAGCTGGCTCACCTTGGCCGACACGAACAACATGGCACTACCGTTCTTACAAGCAGCCACACAGGCGCCACAACCGATGCAGGAAGCGGCATCCATGGCCTCGTCGGCGATGGGCTTCGGAATCAGGATAGCGTTCGCATCCTGCGGAGCGCCGGTCGGAATGCTGACAAAACCACCTGCCTGCATAATCTTGTCGTAGGCAGTGCGGTCCACCATCAAGTCCTTGATGACCGGGAAACCGGCGGAACGCCACGGTTCAACGGTGATGACATCACCGTCCTTGAAACGGCGCATGTAAATCTGACAAGTGGTGGCGCCGGTAGCGGGACCATGGGGATGACCGTTGATGTACAGTGAGCACATACCACAGATACCCTCACGGCAGTCATGGTCAAAGACCACCGGTTCCTTACCTGATTCAATCAATTGCTCGTTCAAGATATCCAGCATTTCCAGGAACGAGGTATCACCCGGGATATCCTTCATCTGGAATGTATCGAAATGACCTTTTTCCTTCGGTCCGTTCTGACGCCAAACTTTCAGCGTAAATGATATGTTTTTATCCATTTTACTTTGATTCTTTAATTGTTTAACTTCCCCTCTGATTAGCTCTTGTAGTTACGGGTCTGTACCTTGATGGCTTCATAGACCAGCGGTTCCTTCAGCAGTTCAGGAGCCTTCTCGTCGCTGCCCTGGTATTCCCAGCAAGCCACATAGAAGTAGTTCGCATCGTCACGCTTGGCCTCGCCTTCCTCGGTCTGGTATTCCTCACGGAAGTGGCCGCCGCACGATTCGTTACGGTTCAAGGCATCGTAGGCAATCAGCTCGCCCATGGTAATGAAGTCCTGCAGACGGATGGCCTTGTCGAGCTCTACGTTCATGCCTTCCTTCGAACCCGGGATGAACAGGTTCTGCTCGAACTCCTTGCGGATTTCCTTCAGCTTGGCCAGACCGGTCTTCAGTCCTTCGGCGGTACGGCCCATGCCGACATATTCCCACATCACGTGACCCAGTTCCTTGTGGATGGAGTCCACAGACTTCTTACCCTTGATGTTCATCAGGCGGTCAATCTTGTCCTGCACGGCCTTCTCGGCAGCGGCGAACTCAGGCAGGTCGGTCGAGAAACGGGGAACCGTAATCTGGTCGGCCAGGTAGTTCTGGATGGTATAAGGCAGTACGAAGTAACCGTCGGCCAGACCCTGCATCAAAGCGGAAGCGCCCAGACGGTTGGCACCGTGGTCAGAGAAGTTACATTCGCCGATAGCGAACAAGCCCTTGATGGAAGTCATCAGCTCGTAGTCCACCCAGATACCACCCATGGTGTAGTGGATAGCCGGATAGATCATCATCGGGTTGTAGTACTTCACGCCCTTGATTTCGTTGGCCAGCTGGCCCGGGTTCACGTCGGTGATTTCCTCGTACATGTCGAAGAGGTTACCGTAACGCTGACGCACTACGTCGATGCCGAGGCGCTCGATACTTTCAGAGAAGTCCAGGAAGACAGCCAGACCGGTGTTGTTGACACCGAAGCCGTGGTCGCAGCGTTCCTTGGCGGCACGCGATGCCACGTCACGCGGCACCAGGTTACCGAAGGCCGGATAGCGGCGTTCCAGGTAATAGTCGCGGTCTTCTTCGGGGATGTCGCTGCCCTTCTTCGTGCCAGCCTGCAATGCCTTGGCGTCCTCAATCTTCTTCGGAACCCAGATACGGCCATCATTACGCAACGACTCCGACATCAGGGTCAGCTTGGACTGCTTGTCACCGTGCACCGGGATACAGGTGGGGTGAATCTGCACGTAAGCGGGGTTGGCGAACCATGCGCCCTTGCGGTAGCAAGCCATGGCAGCCGTACAGTTACAAGCCATTGCGTTGGTGGAGAGGAAGTAAGCGTTACCGTAACCGCCGGTAGCGATGACCACGGCATGAGCGGCAAAGCGTTCCAGCTTACCGGTCACGAGGTTCTTGGCGATGATACCGCGGGCACGTCCGTCCACAATCACCACATCTTCCATCTCATAACGGGTGTACAGCTTCACCGTACCGGCACCTACCTGACGGCTCAGTGCGGAGTAAGCGCCCAGCAGCAGCTGCTGTCCTGTCTGACCCTTGGCATAGAACGTACGCGATACCTGTGCGCCACCGAAAGAACGGTTGGCCAGCGTACCTCCATATTCACGGGCGAAAGGCACACCTTGTGCCACGCACTGGTCGATGATATTGTTCGACACTTCGGCCAGACGATACACGTTTGCCTCGCGGGCACGGTAGTCACCGCCCTTTACCGTATCGTAGAACAGGCGGTAAACAGAGTCACCATCGTTCTGATAGTTCTTGGCGGCGTTGATACCTCCCTGAGCGGCGATGGAGTGAGCGCGGCGCGGAGAGTCCTGGATGCAGAAGTTGAACACACGGAATCCCATCTCGCCCAAAGAAGCGGCGGCAGAAGCGCCTGCCAGACCGGTACCTACCACGATGATGTCCAGGCGACGCTTGTTGGCCGGATTCACCAGTTTCTGGTGAGCTTTATAGTTGGTCCATTTCTCAGCAACGGGACCTTCAGGAATTCTCGAATCGATTATCTTAGTCATAATGTTTTTCAATTTTAATCAGTTACACGTTAATTAGCAGCAAGCACCGCAGCACATGCCCTTGAAGAAAAATACGACAGCTACCAACAAGAAGCCCAACACGATGATGGTGGAGTAGATGTTAGAGATACACTTCCAACGGTTGATCCATACGTTGTTGTTCCATCCCAGTGTCTGCATGGCGCTCCAGAAGCCGTGGGTCAGGTGGAACCACAGGGCAACCAGCCATACCACGTACAGTACGAAGTAAACCGGGCAGGAGAAGGTCTGCTGGATATAGCCATATCCGTCGGCGGCATGGAGGCCGCCCATCATCGGGTTGCCGATGATTTCAGCAAACTGCATCTTGTACCAGAAGTTGTAGAAGTGCAGCGCCAGACCCAGGATGACGATGATGCCGAGCACCAACATGTTCTGGGAAGCCCATTCTACGTTCTTCGGAGTAGCCGTCACAGCGTAACGTTCAGAACCACGGGCTGCACGGTTCTGCATAGTCAGCCAGAAAGCATAGATAATGTGAATCACAAACAGCGCGGCCAGTCCCATTGTAGCCACCAGCGCATACCAGTTGGCACCCAAGAACTCGCACACCATGTTGTAGGCTTCGCCAGAAACCAAGGCAACACAGTTCATCGCCATGTGAAATGTCAGAAACAGGACAAGGGCGATACCCGTTACACTCATCACCACTTTCCTTCCAATAGATGAATTACTTAACCACATAAATGATTGAATTTAAATTATTTAATTGTTAGAACTAAAATTTCCGTAAAAAATGCCAATCACACTTTATGCAAATGTAGGTAATTTCCGTGTCTTATACAAGTGATTACGGAAATAATTCTTGATTGATTAGCTCTACCGCCTTCTTCACACTTTCGTTCAGCCGGTTGATGACCTGGAAATACTCGCTCATGTCCCACAGGTCGCGAGCGACAAGGGCCTTCAGCTGGGTCCGGATGAGGGGCAGCGAGGTCTGGTATTCCTCCTCGTTGAAGGCGATGCCGGCCTGCTCGCCCATGTCCCGCAACAGCTCCAACTGTGCGGGAAGCACGGTGAACTCCTGGTCGAAACGGGCGAAGTCCTTGTAGCGTCTCTTCCATTCCGCGCGGTGCTCGTCGATGAGCCGCAGGTTGAGCTGCACCAGGATTCCTTTGTCGCGCAGCTGGCGGTAGTACTTCGTATAATAGGTCGTATCGACGGGCACGAAATAGTCGGGCATGATGCCTCCGCCACCATAGACCGTCCGTCCTAAGCGCAAGGTATTGGTCTTCAGCGAATCGGGGAAGTGAATACTGTCCGCGCTCACCATCTCCCCCCGGTTGTAGCGGTCTATCAGGTCACGGTTGTACTGCTCCGTGCTCTCGTAAGGCTTCTGGATGCAGCGTCCGGACGGCGTGTAGTAACGGGCCACGGTGAGCCGTATCATCGAGCCGTCGGGCAGGTCAATGGGGCGCTGCACCAGGCCCTTTCCGAACGAACGGCGGCCCACCACCAACGCCCGGTCCCAGTCCTGCAGCGCGCCGGTGACAATCTCACTGGCCGAAGCCGAGAACTCGTCCACCAGCACCACCACCTTTCCGTCGAGGAAACTGCCGTCGCCCTCGGCATGGAACTCCGTCCGGGGGTTCTTGCGTCCTTCCGTATAGACAATCAGCTCCTTCTTGCCGAGGAACTGGTTGGCCACCTCAATGGCGGCGTTCAGGTACCCGCCGCCGTTGCCCTGCAGGTCCAGCACCAAGTGGCGCATCCCCTGCTTCCGCAACCGGGCCAGCGCGTCCGCGAACTCACCGGCCGTGGTGGCGGCAAAGCGGCTGATGCGGACGTAACCCGTCTGGCCGTCCACCATGTAGGCCGCGTCGAGACTGTACACCGGTATCTTGTCGCGGACCAGCGTGAACGGCAGCAAGTCCGCTACCCCCCGACGCTGTACGCCCACCTTCACCTTCGTTCCTTTCCGGCCCCGCAGCCGACGCATCACCTCTTCGGTACCCATCTTCACTCCCGCGATGACCGTATCGTTCACCTCCAGGATGCGGTCGCCCGCCAGGATGCCCGCCTTCTCCGAAGGGCCGCCCGACACGGGCTGGATGACGAACAGCGTGTCCGACGCCATGTTGAACTGGATGCCGATGCCCTCGAAATTGCCCTGCAGCGGCTCGTTCAGCCGCTTCACCTCTTCCGGGTCCGCGTAAGTGGAGTGCGGGTCCAGCTTCTCCAGCATACGGACGATGGCCTCCTCCACCAACCGGTTCTCGTCCACCTCGTCCACATACAGGTGGGAGATGGCAAACTCGGCCAGCTGCAGTTTCCGGGCCGGCGACTGCAGCAGCTTGTTGTTGTTCTGGGCAAGGAGGGACACCGTCCCCATCACCCACAGTATTCCTATCCAGACAGTTTTCATGTCCATCACAGTTTTAAGGTTCAATCTTCAGGTTCTCAGGCAGGAACGCGCTGACATCCTTGCCGTAGTGCAGCAGTTCGCGCACGATGGTCGAGCTGACCGAGGTCAGCTCGGGCTCGGTGAACAGCAGGATGGTCTCTATCCCCGACAGTTTCCGGTTGATGTCCGCGATGGTCTCCTCGTACTCGAAGTCCCGCACCGTCCGGATGCCCCGGATGATGAACTTCGCGTCCTGACGGGCGGCGAAGTCGATGGTCAGGTCGCTGTAGGCCTCTACCTTCACCCGCGGCTCGTCGGCATACAGCTGCCGGATCATCTCCACCCGCCGCTCGGTCGGGAACCACGTCCGTTTGGCGTCGTTCACCCCGATGCCGACCACAATCTCGTCCATAAAGGTCAAGGCCCGCTTCACCACCGAATAGTGCCCTATCGTAAAGGGATCGAATGTCCCTGGAAAAATCGCTCTTCTCATGCCTCGTCGATAATGTCCTCCTCCACCACCAGGTTGTCAATAATGAAATTCTGCCGTTCCATGGTGTTCTTGCCCATGTAGAACTCCAGCAGCTCCTTCACCGCGTCGGTCTTGCGCAGCATCACCTGTTCCAGCCGGATGTCCTTGCCGATGAAGTGGCGGAACTCGTCGGGCGAGATTTCCCCCAAGCCCTTGAACCGGGTGATTTCCGGATTGGGCGACAGCTTCTCGATGGCCGCTATCCGCTCCTCTTCCGAGTAGCAGTAGATGGTCTCGTACACCCCCTTCTTCCGGTTGCGGACCCGGAACAGAGGGGTCTGCAGGATGAACACATGCCCCTTCTTGATGAGGTCGGGGAAGAACTGCAGGAAGAACGTAATCATCAGCAGCCGGATGTGCATGCCGTCCACATCGGCATCGGTGGCCACAATCACCTTGTTATAGCGCAGGCCGTCCAGTCCGTCCTCGATGTTCAGCGCCGCCTGCAGCAGGTTGAACTCCTCGTTCTCATAGACCACCTTCTTGGTCAGGCCGAAGGAGTTCAGCGGCTTTCCGCGCAGGCTGAACACCGCCTGCGTGTTCACGTCGCGGCTCTTCGTGATGGAGCCGCTCGCCGAATCACCCTCGGTGATGAAGATACAGCTTTCCAAGCGCGGGTCGTCCTCCTCGTCCTTCCGTCCGCTCTTCGCGTCGTTCAGGTGCACGCGGCAGTCGCGCAGCTTGCGGTTGTGCAGGTTGGCCTTCTTGGCCCGCTCACGGGCGATCTTCGTCACGCCGGCGATGGCCTTCCGCTCCTTTTCCGACTCCTGTATCTTCTGCAGCAGCACCTCCGCCACGTCGGGATGCTTGTGCAGGAAGTTGTCCACGTTCTCCTTGATGAAGTCGCCCACGAACTTGTTCACGCTGACCCCCGACAACGGATAAGGCTGTCCGTCCGAGTCCTTCTCGGGCGCCATGGTGAGCGAGCCCAGCTTGATTTTCGTCTGGCTCTCGAAGGTCGGTTCTATCACGTTGATGGCAATGGCCGCCACCAGTCCGTTGCGGATGTCCTGGAAGTCAAAGTTCTTGCCATAGAATTCCTTGATGGTACGGGCCAGGTGCTCCTTGAAGGCGCTCTGGTGCGTTCCGCCCTGCGTGGTATGCTGTCCGTTGACGAACGAATAGTACTCCTCGCCGTACTGCGGGCTGTGGGTGAAGGCTATTTCGATGTCCTCCCCCTTGAGGTGCACGATGGGATAGATGCCCTGCGCCGTCATGTTGTCGTTCAGCAAGTCCTCCAGTCCGTTCCGGCTGATGATGCGGTGGCCGTTGTAGTAGATGGCCAGTCCCGTGTTGAGGTACGTATAGTTGCGGAGCATGGTCTCGATGAACTCCGGCCGGAACCGGTAGTTGAGGAACAGCGAGCTGTCCGGCTCGAAGAAGATGTAGGTGCCGTTCTCCTCGTCCGTAGGCCGCGTGGTGTCGCTCATCAGCTCGCCCCGCTCGAACACCGCCTCGCGCAGCTGTCCGTCGCGCACGCTCCGGGCCACGAAATGCCGGCTCAAGGCGTTCACCGCCTTGGCGCCCACGCCGTTCAGTCCCACACTCTTCTTGAACGCCTTCGTGTCATACTTTCCACCCGTGTTCAGCATTGACACCGCGTCCACCAAGCTGCCCAGGGGGATGCCCCGTCCGAAGTCACGGACCGACACGCGCAGGTCCTCCTCCATACGGATGTCAATGCGCTTGCCCGCCCCCATCTTGAACTCGTCGATGCTGTTGTCGATGACCTCCTTCAGCAGCACGTAAATGCCGTCCTCCGCCTGCGACCCGTCTCCCAACCGGCCGATGTACATACCAGGACGCACCCGCACATGCTCCATGTCGCTCAAGTGCCGGATGTTCTCCTCGGTATAGGACACGGCAGGAGTCGTCAGTTCCCGTTCGTTCCTCTCTTCTTCCATGTCTCTACCTTATTATATATTATATGTCTTTCCGGAACGCACGGCGGCGCTTGTGCAGCACCGGCTCGAACGCGCTCCACTGCGACTGTACCTTCTTGTTGTCCTCCAGTTCCGGGTTGCTCTCGCCATACTCGAATCCCATCTGCTGGTACACAGGCACCAGGTCATAGAACAGCAGAGCGTTGACCCCCTTGCTCTGGTATTCCGGCTTCACGCCCACGAGGAGCAGGTCGAGCGTCTTCGGCCGCTTCCAGTAGAGCGACTTCAGCAAGTGGAACCATCCGAACGGCAGCAGGCGGCCCTTGGCCTTCTGCAGTGCCTCCGACATCGAGGCCATCGAGATGCCGATGGCCACCAGCTCGCCCTCCTCGGTCTCCACGGCCGTCACCATGCGCAGGTCGAGCAGCGGCAGGTAAGTCTTGACATACTGGTCAATCTGTCCCTGCGTCATCTTCGAGAATCCGTACAGCGGGGCGTACGACTCGTTGATCAGCTCGAAAATCCGCTGTCCATAGTTCTTCTCCTTGATTTCCTGGCGCGTCAGCTTCACGATTTTCAGCTTGTATTTCTGCAGGATGATTTCCGCCACCCTCCGGAAGCGTTCCGGCAGCTGGTCGGGCACCTTCAGCTTGAACTCCACCCAGTCGGTGGCCTTCTCGTAGCCCAGCCGCTCCATGTGCTGCGGGTAATACGGATAGTTATAGATAGTGGCCATGGTGCTCAGCTGATCGAATCCCTCAATCAGCATCCCTTCCGCATCCATGTCCGTGAATCCCAAGGGACCCACAATGGCGGTCATCCCCCGTTTCTTGCCCCATTCCTCCACCGCCTTCAGCAAGGCGGCGGACACCTCCAGGTCATCGACAAAGTCAATCCATCCGAAACGCACCTCCTTCGCCTTCCACGTGTCGTTGGCGCGGTGGTTGATGATGGCGGCCACACGCCCCACCAGCCGCTTGTCCCTGTAGGCGAGAAAATACTCGGCCTCGCAGAACTCGAACGCCGCGTTCTTCTTCGGGTTGAAGGTGTTGAGCATGTCGTCGTATAAGTCGGGCACTGAATAAGGATTGTCCTTATACAGCTCGTAATTGAAGCGTATGAATCTCTTCAGCTCACTCTTGGAGCTTACTTTCTGAATAATGATGGCCATCTTTCAATATCGTATTATATTCGAGGGGGTAAAGGTACAACAATTTCTGGAACTACACAATTTTACGGGCCGTTTTCACGCCGATTACTAAAGTAGCCACTCATTCAGTTGTCACTATCTTCCAGTCGCTGAGTGTTCGGCGATTAGGGTCGAAATTTATTCCTACTTTTACGATGGGCAGCCCCGAGAGGGCAAACTTCGAAGAGTAGTCCTTGAGCTCTATCTGCTTTATGGCCGCCTGGGCGGACATGTTCAGCTTAAGCTCAAAGAGATAGAGAGCCTTGGCGGTCTTCATCACAATATCCACACGACCTATGGGTGTGTGCACCTCCACATCGACATATCTGCCGAAGAGCGAGAAGATGACATAAAGCAGCTGCTGGTAATGGCCCTCTGAATTGGCATTGTCGCAGTAGGGCACGGTAAGGAGATAAGCCTGCAGGAGGCGGAACATCTCGTTGAGGTCATCATCGTATAAGGCACGATACATCTTGGCAATGGTAGTAGTGCCCGCTTCCGAACGCGTTTCGACATAGTTGGGCAGGAGGCTCTCCATCAGTCCCACACGTATCTCGCCATTGGGAATGTCGAGCGTGTAAAGAAGCGAAGTGCTGTCATAGTCCTTGATGGTCACATAACCGCTGATACAGCAGCGGAGTGATGGAAGTCATGTTTTCAGTCGGTGCATCGAATGACGAAGCAAGAACTTCCATATTACTGATGTCAGTAGGCACTACATTGAACTTCCTGAGCATCTCGATAAGATACGTAAGAGTGCCCGACGAAAACCAATAATTATTGATGCGATTTCTGGCAAAAGCGTTGAGCAGGCTAAAGGAGTGAGTTTTTCAGATTTTATTGCTATCTTTGCCATGTCTGCTACGCTTTTTATTGCCTTTGGATTCGCAACACTAAGATAAGTGAAAAGTCTAACATGACAAATTTCTGGGCAACATTTTGCTGCCCAGGAACTTATATTAATTATGTGCGGAATTAAGGGTATATCTAAAAGAATTGGTGATAGTATAATACTGAATATGTAATTTGAAGTCGCAATTTGCGACTTCAAGATTTATAAGCTATGGCGAAAGACAATGAAAAGATGAAGGTAAGCAAACCGGTCGCAAATTGCGACCAGTTGCCAGTAGTAATGGAACATCAACTTTCCGGGCAAGAAGAAATTGCCACATGTAAAGCGATATTGCTTGACTGATGGACAGTTGGTGATATTTTGATTTTTTTCATTACTTTTGCCAGCGGCTTACTAAAACATCATCGACATGAAACGAATGATTCAAACACTATTATGCACAGTCATGACCCTCATTGCGGCAGGACTCGCCGCCTGCTCGTCGGAAAACATCGGCGACGAGGCGGAGTCCACCACCGAAACCTGCGCTGTGGACAGCCTGGAGCTGTGGAGCCGCCGTGACACCTACCGTATCTACGGTGTCATGTACCGCACCGTCTCCCCGAAACGGATGCCTGCCGTCATCCTTTCGCACAGCAGCTCGCTGACCCACGCCGCCATGGCGGACTACGCGAGGAAGATAGCGGAACACGGCTTTGCCGCCTATTGCTTCGACTTCTGCGGCGGCAGCCCCAGCAGCCAGAGCGACGGAAGCTCCGACCAGATGACCGTGTTCACCGAGGTGGAGGACTTGCGGGCCGTGGTGAAGACGGTCAAGGCGGAAGCTTACGTGGACAGCACGAGGGTCTTCCTGATGGGCAGCAGCCAGGGCGGCCTCGTCTCGGCCCTGCTCGCCGACGAGACACCCGAAGCCTTTGCCGGCATGGTGCTGCTCTATCCTGCCTTCAACATCCCGGACCTGGTACGGACCTTCAGCTCGCTGACAGGCGGACAGACCGGCGGATGGGGCGGACTCTCCGGCCTGCTGCCGATGGGCCAGGACTACCTCAGCACCCTCAAGGACTTTGATGTATGGTCACACATCGGCCGGTTCGCCCAACCGGTGTGCATCCTGCACGGCACCCAGGACATCATCGTCCCGATGAGCTATTCCGAAAAGGCCGCCGACCTCTATCCTGACGCCCGGCTTTATCCCGTGCAAGGAGCCAACCATGGCTTCAACGAGGCGAACCTGGGCAGTCTGGGCAGCCTGTTGGGCGGCCAGGCCGACTATGACGGCACCGTCCTTCCGATTGTTCTGGAATTTCTGAAAACACACTCATTATGAAAAAGATTATCAACCCTTGGACAGGAACACCGGGCTACAACTGCATCGGTTGTTCGCCCCACCATCCGTTCGGATTCCACCTCCACTTCTTCGAAGACGGAGATGACATCGTCAGTCACTGGCAGCCCACTCCCGACTATCAGGGATGGGTGAACACGCTGCATGGCGGCATACAGGCCTTGCTGTTGGATGAAATCTGCGGCTGGGTGGTCACCCGCAAACTCCAGACGGCCGGGGTGACCTCGCGCATGGAGACGAAATACAAAAAGCCGGTGTCCACCTCGGACCCGCAGCTCACGCTCCGCGCGCACATCACCGGACAGAAGCGCAACATCGTCACCATCGACGCTACCCTCTCCGACTCCACCGGAACGGTCTGCACGGAGGCTACCTGCACGTATTATGTCTTCCCCAGAGAGAAGGCCGAGCGGGATATGCATTTCAAGGAATGCCGTACAGAAGAGTGATTTTTGGCGACAAATTTTAGTTAAATAATGTATATTTAGTGATTTTACTGTCACCTCTGTCACCTAACTATCTTACTATATATCAATGGAATAAAAGAAAAAAGTGTAGGTGACAGCAACATTCACAAAAATACGGGTAGGAGCGTAGCTGCTTCTCCTGTCAGCGGCTCTTGCAGGCTGAAAAAACGCAGTGAATTAGAATGCCTGTCCTTGGGGGACAAGAATGCCCATGGTCAGAGTACCAGAATGCCTGTTGTAGTCCCCTAACGACAGGCATTCTGGCAGGGTAACAACAGGCATCCTTACACTGTCACGAACGCAGTCGTGACGGTCTGACGAACGAGTTCGTGAGGTGGTCATGACTGCGTTCGTTAGAGGGTCACAATCGCAGTCGTCAGGAGGTCACGAACCCGGTCGTCAGGGTGCGAGCGGCAACCCCTCTCCGCCCCCACTCACTCCTGCAGCGATTTCAGGTATTGAGTAGGGGGCATGCCGAACACCTTGTAGAAAGTGCGGTAGAAAGTCGTCCGGCTCTTGAAGCCAGCCTCTTCGAGCACAGCATCGATGCTGTAATGAGGATGCTCCTTCATGAGGCGTACAGCATACTCCACCCGGAGCTTCCCCAGGTACTCACTTACGTTGCGGGCATCGGCATATTTCTTCAAGACGCCGGCCAGCTCATTCCTGCTGAACGAGGAATTGGCCACCAGGTCATCGCGTCCGTAGTCGGGCTGCAAGAAAAGCTTCCGGTCCATCACCATCTGCTCCATGGACAGGAAAGCAGCATACTCTTCCGTCATTTCCGGGTGCGACTCGTCCGTATGGGCACCGTTGGCCGTACTGCGCCGCAACTCCTCCCGCTGCGACAGCAGCTCGTCAATCTGTTTCGCGATGATGCGGTTGCGCTGCTTGGTCCGCCGCAGGTTCAGGCCGATGACTACTATCAGGACAGCCAACAGGAACAAGATGCCCAGTGAAAAGAGCATACACCAGGAGTTGACTACCAATCAATACTCCATTACTCAAAAAGAACCGGAAAGAAAGCTGAGATACTGTAAAGAATGATCTACTGGCTCTGAAGAATAGAAAGCCTTGGGATAAGACTATTATTTCCAGATACATACAAAAGTATAGCTCGATGCATCCTAAAGACGGTAAGTTACAGTATATTCCATATTGTGGTATCGTGGTCTATCATCTTCAAAAGAAATTACGGAGGTTACTGTAATCGCATTACCTGATTCTCTACAGCACAGAGGCTCCGCCGATGAGCGGAGCCTCCTTGCTTTTCTCCTGCCCGGTTTCACAACCCGACAGGAGCGCCATGATATCAAAGCGATTCAAATCATGGTATGTCGTTACGGGAGGCCGACGGCTCCCGTCCATGCGGCTGTCACTGTTCCAACATCCGCTCCAGCCGGCGCTCATCCTTCACCGTCCCCTTCACTAGTTCCGGCAGGTTGTAGGTGAAGGTACACCGGTTATAATGGTCCGGATCGCGCTGGGGCAGCAGGAAAGGCTTTCCGGCCTCGCCGGTGGCGGGATGAAAGAAACAGATGTAAGGACGGGCCCACAGCCCATCCTCGCGCTTGCTGCTAAAGACCAGCCAATGCCCGTCGGACGACCAGGAATGGTAGCTGTCCACGTGCGGACTGTTGACCTCGTCCAGACTCCGGCACCGGCCTGTCTGGAGGTCGAGCAGCCAAAGGTCGGACTCGGGGTGCCAGATGGAGAAAGTGCCGTACGCACTCTGGGTATAGACCAGCCAACGTCCGTCGGGCGAAACGCGCGGGAAGGAGATGGAACGCTGGTGGGCAGGCGCGTCTATCACACACTCCAACCCACTGAACGTGTGACGGACAGCATCGAAATCCACCCGGTAGAGGCCGTAACGGACACTGTCAACGGGGAGACCGGGACTGCTGCGGCGGGCACGGCAGAAGTAAATCTGACGTCCGTCGGGGGTAAACGTGGGGAAGGTCTCCAGGTAGTCATCGCCATATACCAGCGAATCGGTGAAGGACGTGCCGGACTCGACCTCATAGACGAACAGGTCGCTCGCCTTGTCGTACACCTCAATCATCTGGGGACCTGCGGTGTGGAAGCCTTGGTTCACCTCGTTGGAGGAGAAGACGATGTGGCGGCCGTCATCCGACCAATAGGGATACGTGGCCGAGCGTGAATGACCCGCCGGCTTGGGCTGCACCTTGCTGATTTTCCCGTCCTTGAGCAACAAGGTCCCGCCGTTCTTGCCGCGGACGTGCAGCATCAGGGTCTCGGGCGACTTGGCGGCAAACGAGTGGCAGTTCATGCATTGTCCGCCCGTGCGGCGGTTCTCCAGCAGACAGGTCTCACCGAAACCGGTGAGGTCGCGCTGGTAAATGCCCATCTCGTTCCAGAACTCATAGCCGGGATAAAGCAGCCGGTAGGACAGCACGGGGTCGATGGGAAACGGAGAGACATAATGGCGGATATCGGAATACTGGTGCCACAGCCCGTCGCGCTCCACGCTGACCCGTACAAAGACAGTATCGTTCGTGGCAGCAGCCAGCAGTTCCTGCCAGGGAGCTTCGGGCAGCCGGACGATGGAATCGGGACTGGTCACGGCGAAAGACACCTGCCCGTGGGTCCCGACTTCCACCTGACAGCGGCTGCCGGCCTCGCGGACGATAAAGTTCAACGGAGCGATGTTGCAGGGCAGGACCAGATGGGTGTAGTCGGGCCAGATGCGCGGAAGTGTTCCGGTCAGCACATCGGGCTGATGGACACGGGCACAGCCGAGGACGAGCAGCACCACCACTGCCAGAAAGAGCCGTCTAATCATGGGAACCTCCTTTCTGACAATACTCCATGGTCTGACGGAACACGGCTGGCACCTCGGAATAGAAGCGACCAGCCTGGCCGTACCACCGGGCGAAGGTGTCGAGGTCGTGCGACAGCAACGACGCGCACAGCAGGTACTCGTAGGCCATCCGGTTGTCGGGGTCGGCCTGCAGGAGTGGCTCCAGATTGGGAAACAGGTCGGTGGCATCGAAGAAGCGGTGGTCGGTCTGTCCCAGGAAGGCGTCATGCAGCCCGACGGAGGCCGGGTCGGTCACCTGTGAGGCCAGACGGTCGGCCTCGGCGGCATAGAACAGGCTCTGCCGGAGCTTCCGCAGAAAGCGCAAGGCCACCTGGGGACGGCGGAGCGCGATATTGTAGCGGCTGAGACGCAGCAAGTGGGGAGCGGTCTCGCCGTATTTCACCAGCGCCTCCGACTCCCAACGGTGGGCGATATTCAGCAGACCCAGCTGCTCATAGAGCAAGGCGCCATATTCCGCGTCGTCACGGCTTCCCTTCCAGGCAAGCGAAAGTCCCTTGGCGCCCAAGGGGCGGTTGTACTGCAGCACACGGGCAGGCAGCTGTCCGGTGTGATAGAGGCCGAGGTTGTGGTAATAGGCCATCATGTTGTTGGTGCGGCCGGACTGGAAATAGGAGGATGTATAGCGTAACACCTGCTCCCACTGCCCTTTCCCGGCGCAGTGGCTCACGACACACAGACGGCGTTCGTGGTAAGGGTAGTCCGTCCAGAAGAGCACGTATCCACCGGCCGTATAGGCGAGGACACACAGCCAGGAAACCGCCGGATGTACCTGCAAGGGCCGGATGGCGGAAAACAGCGGCAAGCGTCCGTCCGGGCCCAGCCAGCGGCGGCGCAGCCGCAGGAGGAGTTCCACCGCTGCCGCCAGGCAGACGGTGACGCTGACCAGCGTACTGAGGCTGTGGCTGACCGAACGGAGGTAAAGGAGGGCGGCGAAAGGGGGAAGCAACGAAAGAAGGAAAAGGTCTTTCCGGCCCGTGAGGCCGGTCATGCCCCGGTGGCTGATGAGGAACAGGCCCGAGAGCCACGTGGCCAGCAGCAGGCTGCCTAACCACGGATAGTAGAAGAACTGGACGAGAAAGGCGGCGGCCACAGTGGCCGCGCCCGCCCAATGCCAGGTATGACGCAGGTACTCCATGGAGTAAAGAAACAGGTGGTGCTCCTCGTGATAGGTCACCACGTGGGAGAGCACGGTCTGGAAGGTGATGAAACAGACCATCCACAGGAGCGCCGCCAGGCAGGCGGTCCCCTTCGGGCCATGAAGGGCGGAGCAGAATTCTTTTGTTTTCAAGCTAACAGGAAATGATGGGTCAGCCGTTTGACACCGGCGTTGAAGAAAAGAGGGAAAGGAGCGGACAAGGGTCTTCCCACTGTCCGCTCCTTCCCTCGTTGGATTATTTCAGCGCATGGTCACCTGCCTGGGTGGACCAGTTGATGTTCTGATAGAGCATACTCTTCTCGATGGAACGGTCCTCGGACGCTGAAGTCAAATCTACCGTACCGAGGGGGTACAGATAGTAAGCCTCGTGCCAGTTCAGGCCGTCCTTCAGTTCGTTGGTGGTGCTCATGTTGCGGCTGTACGGACGCAGGTAGATGGACAGGCTCTGGGCCGATACGTTGGCGTCGGAGGAGCCGTCGGCCTTGATGGTCTCGCCACTGGAGTAGCTGGCTTCCAGGTCCTTATAGATAGAGGTCCAGAAGTTGCATCCCTGCGGAATCCACTTGGTGGTCAGCATGTTGTCATACGCTCTCCAACGGGTAAGGTCCTGACGGCGGAGTCCCTCGGAGAAGGTCTCGTTGACACGCTCGCGACGTACATTGTAAATCCACTTATCTACCTGTTGGGTACCCGAATAGACACCGAAGTCGCCGTTGCCCTTGTTGTATTCCTTGTCCAGGTCGGTGGCGGCTACGGTCGCCTCAATATCGGTGCTCACACCGGCACGGGCGCGCAGGCGCTTCCAGTACTCGATGGCGGTATTGTCCGGACGGCCTCCGTTCTTCTCGGCGCTGGCCTCCATATAGTTCAGCAATGCCTCGGCAGAGCGGAAGATGGGGCAGGCAGTAACACCGTGCAACGCGTCGTCCGAAATCTGCGTCTTGTCGTAAGTGAAGTACTTACGCGGCTGGTAACCGGTGATGCAGCGGATTTCCTGGTTGGACGAGATGATATTGGCACAGAAGAAGTTGTCGGAAACATTTCCCAACGACTGTGTCTGTCCGGACAGCTGGTCGGTCCACAAGAACAGCTGCAGGCGCTCGTCACGATTGGTGCGCACCTTGGTGTAGGTGTCATCGCCCTGATACTGGTCGGAAGCATAGATGGGCAGACCGTCCTTGCAGAGGAACGAGTTGATGAGGTTCATGGTGTAACCGTCCGCACATCCCTGGATGGAACGGAAAGGCACGTCGTGGGTGATGGAGAACGAAGTGCTGTATTCCTTCCAGAGCAGCACTTCCTCGTTATTGGCGAGGCTGTTCTGTCCATACATCTCGAAATACGGGTTCCAGCCCCAGTACGTGTCCTTGTTGGGCGGCGAGAGCAGGCCCGTGTTCTCGGTCAGCACCGCAGCGTCGGCCACCGGCTTGGCGTAGGCCATGGCCTTGTCGAGCAAGGTGCTGATATGGGCATCGATGTTGAACGACTTGCCGCTGTTGTAGCTCATCTTCGCGCCCGGCCAGTTGGCGTCGCCCGGCACACGTCCGGAACCTTTGTGGTACTTCTCAAAGGTGGCTTCGAACAAAGCCACCCGGCTGGCAAACACCTGTGCCGACTGCTTGTTGAGCCGCTGTCCGTTGTAGGCCGAACGGTCCTTCAGGTTGGCAATCGCCTTGTCGAGGTCCTCCAGGATGAAATCGGCCACCTCGGTGCGGGGCTTGCGTTCGGAAGCGGGGATGATGGCCTCGTCCGTATTGAGCAACACTTCCTTGACAATCGGCAGGTCGCCGAACATGCCCAGCATGCGGAAGTATCCCAAGGCACGCATGAAGTAGGCTTCGCCCAACGCGCTCTTCACCGCAGCGTCATTGCCATCCAGCACGCCCGACTCGATGTTCTGCTCCACCGTATTGATCAAGAAGTTCACGGCACGGATGTTGCCATAGTAGCCCTGCAGCTGCTTGGCGCTGGGCGTATCCCAGTGGTCATTGGCGAACAGCGTGGTGTTGCCGTTCAGGCCTTGCACCAGGATGTCCGTATTGCTGTCCGATGAAATCATGCCATCGTTCCAGCCGCCCTGATGGTACATATAGGTGTACGGGCCCATCAGGAAGGTGTTGTAGTAGTTGTTCAGATACGACTCTACCTGGCTGGCGCTTTGGTAGTAGTTCTCGGGAGTGATCTGGCTGATCGGCTCCATATCCAGCGCATCGTTGCAGGATGTGGTGGAGGCTGTGACAGCACCCAAGGCCAGACATATACTTAAATTCTTAATATAGTGTTTCATATCTTTTTCCTTTAATGCGTTAGAAATTCAAACTCAGGCCCACGGACCATGTTCTCTGCAGCGGGTACAGCTTACCGGAACCCCATCCGCCGCTCATAGCTTCGGGGTCGAACACATTGCTCATGCCGGAGATGGTGAGCAGGTTGTCCACCGACACATAGACACGGCAGGAGCTGATGCCGGCCTTGCCCAGGAGGCTGGTCGGGATGGAATAGCCCAGCTGCATGTTCTTGATGCGCATATAAGCCGCGCTCTGCAGGTAACGGGTCTGTACCGCCTGGTTCTTGGTGATGCCACCTGCCAGATACGGTTTCGGGTAGTAAGCGTTCTGGTTGTCTTCTCTCCAGTAGTCAAGGTGTTCCTTAAAGCAGGCGGACTGCCACATGTTACCCGTAGCGCCCCAGAAATAGGGGTCGCCCGAACCGAACGCCCAGTCGCGCTTCAGCACGCCCTGGAAGAAGGCCGAGAAGTCGAAGCCCATATAGTCCAGTCCCAGCTTGATACCCATACGGTACCGGGGAGTCGTGTTACCGATGACCTTCAGGTCGCCATGGTCGCCCAGCGTTCCGGCGCCACTGTTCACGATGCCGTCGTCGTTCAGGTCCGCGTACATGATGTCACCCGCGCCCCAGTTGGAACCCCAGTTGGGCTTGTTCTTTTCCAGCCAGCTGTTCATCTCGGCCTCAGTATTGGCGATGCCATGGGTGGTGTAACCCCAAATTTCGTTCAGCTCCTTGCCATTGTAATAGCCGGAATAGCTTTGGTTGTTGAAGTCACCGTCGTAGGGATACTTCAAGATTTTCGACTTCGAGTCGGACAAGTTGAAGTTGACGTTGTAACCCAGTTTTCCGATACGGTCTTTCCAGCCGATTTCCAATTCCCAACCGTTGGTGCGCATGTCCACATTGTTGGTGTTCGGCGAGTTGGTACCCAGTACAGAGCCCAGTACCGGTGCCGGTCCCACCATGTCTTTCGTGGTACGGGTGTACCAGTCAAAGGTACCGGTCAGGCGGCCGTTCAGTGCCGTGAAGTCAAAACCAAGGTCGTAGGTCTCTACGGTTTCCCAGGTCAGCTGGGTGTTGATGATACCCGGCAGGGAGGCCGTGTTGTTGCGCTCGCCATTGATCAGCCAACTGGAGTTGGCGGCGCCGATGGCCTGCTGCTGATAGAAGGGATACCAGTGAGAGAAGCTGCTGTACTCGGCGCTGGTGTTACCCAACTGTCCCCATGACGCACGCAGCTTCAGGGAAGAGATGTCCTTCGCCAATTTCTCAAAGAAGGTTTCCTTGGCGATGTTCCAACCCAAGGAGACGGAGGGGAACCAAGCCCAACGCTTGTCGGCAAGGAAACGGGACGAACCGTCGTAACGGATGTTGAACTCGGCCAGGTACTTGCCCTCGTAGTCATAGTTGAGACGGCCGAAGTAACCCGCTACCGCCCGGTGATAGTAGGAGTCGCTGTTCTTCTTGTTCGACAGTGCCTGTGAGAGGTACGGCATGGTGGACACGGTGAGGTTGGTACCGCTGGCCCACATGTCATCGTTCTCGAACTTTTCGTAGTTCAAGCCGACCAATGCCTTGAAGTTGTGCTTCTCCTGGAGAGAAAGGGAATAATCAGTGAACACGTTGATGGCATAGTAGTTCTCGCGGTAGCGGTCATCGCTGTAGTAGGTCTCCGTGCTGTAGCCGGAATTGCGCTTGTACATGCTGCCGTCCACCCGGTAATGGTACACAGGAATCTCGCTGGTCGTGCTCTTCTGGTTCAAGGTACGCATGGCACCCTCTGCCGTGATGTTCCATCCCTTGATGGGGGTGAAGGTGAACCGCAGCTTCTGTGTGAACTCATCCTTATCGCTGGTGTAGATACCACCTTCTTCCAGCTCGGCGATTTCCATACCGTCGGCCCAATGTCCGTTCGGGTCGATAGGATAGCAGGTCGGCCAGCGGCGGGCGATATTGTGGAAGAACAGGCCGGACAGGTACTGCGGCTTCTCGTAGTCCTGACGTACCCAACGGGTAGAATATTCGAAACGTGCCCAGTCGGCCAGCTTTCCGCTGATTTTGGAAGTCATGTTGTAACGGTCCAGCTCGTCATGGCCATGACGCATCAAACCGTTATTGATGAGGAAGCTGCCGCTGACCATATAGTTGATTTTCTCCGTACCGCCACTGATGCTCAGGTTGTGCTGGGTAGAGGGAACGTTCTTCTTGTAGAACTCGTCGAACCAGTTGGTATTGGCAAAAGAGCCGGTGTAGTTGTTCCAGTTGTTGCCGGAATGCGAAGCTCCGTAGTATTCCTCCTTGGTAGGGTCGGTGTACTTGCCCTCGAAGAAATTCTTCATTTTCTCCATGGTCTCATCGGAGAATTGGTTGGAACCGCCGGAGTTCTTGGAAGCCGTGTTCCAGTATTCGGCAAACTGGAGGGAGTTCACCATGTCAGGCAACTGGGTAGCGGTAGAGAAACGTACCTCGCCCGTATAGGAGACCTTGACCTTTCCTTCCTTACCGCTCTTGGTCGTAATCAAGATGACACCGAATGCGGCACGCGAACCGTAAATGGAGGCGGAAGCAGCGTCCTTCAGCACAGACACGCTCTCGATGTCATTGGGGTTCAAGGTGTTCAAGTCGCCTTCAATGCCATCAATCAGGATGAGTGGGTTATCCGAGCCATTGATGGAGCCTGTACCACGGATGTTGATATTCATGGTGTTGTCCAACATACCACCGTTCGAGTTGACGCTCAGGTTCAATCCGGGTACCGCACCTTGAAGGGCCTGGCTGACGTTGGCTACCGGACGGGCTTTCAGTGTCTCCTCTCCTACCATGCTGACCGCACCGGTCACATTGACTTTCTTCTGAACGCCGTAACCCACTACCACGACTTCCTCCAGCGTCTGGGTGTCGTCTTTCAGGGTAACGGTCAGCGGTTGTCCGTTCCACGTCACTTCCTGTGTGAGATAACCTACGAATGAGATCTGGATGACGCTTCCTTTCTTGACATTCGACAAGCTGAAGTCTCCATCCAGTCCTGTGATTGTACCGTTTGTGGTGCCTTTGACAACCACCGAAGCACCGATGATGGTCTCACCGGCCGCATCCTTTACCACACCCGTACAAGTTCCGTTCTGCTGGGCAATCATGGCCCCTGCAACCGGAATTGGCGATGCTGCGTAAGCATTGCCCGCAGCCATTGCTGACAAAAGCAGCAAAAAGGCTCCTACTGGTCTTGATTTTTTTAGCATACTGTTTTAGTTTAAGGTCATAAGTTCTAAAGGAACTTAGGACGTTTTTTAATAGTATTAGTCACTTATCACTGCAAATTTATATATTTAATGGATTCGTGAAACGATTTTTGCCATTTTTTTTCTTTCAATTATAAAAAAAACAGGGAAAGTGTCCAAAAATACCTGCTTTCTTACTATAAGAGCCCCAAAAGTAGCAAAGTACGATTAAAAGTGTCCTAAGTTCCTTTAGGACGTAGTCCGAACCGTCCCCGCTTCTTGATACCTTATTATAATAGGTTTCCTCTACCTGCCTCCAGCAAAGGAACACAGCAAGGCCCCTGGCCACAGTGTACATACACCGTGGCCAGGGGCCTCCTTGCCTCATCGTTTCGTCACTTCGTGCCGAGGTCCTTCAAGAGGGTCTCGACAGCTGTCCGCAACTGCGTGTCTTCGCCTTTCACCACCGTTTCGGGAGCGTTCAGCACATAGATGTCCGGATCAAGCTGCGAATTCTCCAGGTAACCGCCATCGGCACGACGGTACCCGGTGACGGGAATGCCGAACACCAGCGAGCTGTCCTGCATGCGTACCCAGTTCACGGTGGTCATGGTACCGGGAACGGGAGCACCCACCAACTTGCCCATCTGCTTGAAGTGATAGACCCACGGAGTGCCGTGCGCGTTCGAGTAGTTGGCCTCGCACTGCACCATGATGGAGGGCTTGTTCCAGCGGCGGCTCGGCATGTCGCAGGCCTCGTGGCCACGGACCACCTGCGTCAGGTACTTCTGGCCGCTGAACAGGATTTCGATGTCCTCGTGCAGACGGCCTCCCCCGTTGAAACGGGTGTCGATGACAATGCCGTCGCAGTGGTTGTACTTACCCAGAATCGCGGAATAGACATCGCGGAAGCTGGCGTCGCTCATCGACTGGATGTGCACATAGCCCAGCCGTCCGCCCGACCAGCGTTCCACATCGGCCTCGCGCTGCTTCACCCAACGCTTGTAGAGCAGGCTGTTCTGCGCGCCGGTACTGATGGGCTTCACCACTTCATCCCAATGTTGGCCGGTCTGTGAATCGTAGAGTGAAACCAGGAGCTTGCGGCCGGCCTTTCCGTTCAGCAACGGGATGTAATCAGTGCCTGCCTGCAACGGAGTCCCGTCAATCTTTTCGAGGATGACCCCTTTCCCGACACGGGTGTTGTGGTGGTCGAAGGGACCTTTCTCGATGACCTCAGCGACACGGAGACCGTCACCCTGGTACTGCCAGTCGAACAACAGCCCCAGCGCGGCGGTCGCTTCTCCCTTGTTGTCGGCATAATAACGTCCGCCCGTGTGCGACACGTTCAGTTCGCCCAACCACTCGCTCAACAGTTCGGCAAAATCGTAATTGTTATTGATGTGCGGCAGAAACTTGCGGTAGGCGGCACTCATGGCATCCCAGTCCACACCGTGCATGTTGAGGTTGTAGAAGCGGGCGCCCTCTTCCTGATAGACGTGCTCGAAAAGCGCGGCCCGCTCCTGGGCCAGGTCCATCTGCATCTGGGCGTTATAGGTAATGGCGGCCAGCTTGTCTGCTCCCATCTCCATCTTCTGCATCTTGCTGCCGCCCAAGAGGAAGAGCTGCTTGCCCTTGGCGTCGGCCGACAGGGACAGACGGCCCGCATCCAGCTTGTGCAACAGTTTCGTGTCGCCCTTGCGCAGGTCCTTCTTCCACAGGTCATAGCCTCCCTCGAAAGCAGACAGGTAATACAGGGTCTCTCCGTCGTCGGTCACATAGCAGTCGCCGAGGTCCGAAGAGTTGGGCGTCAGGCGGACAATGCGGTCACAGATGCCCTCGGTCTCCACCACGATGCGCTCCACGGCTTTCTCCTGCTCACCGTCCGCCTCTTTCTTTTTCGCGCCGTCCTTCGTCTTCTTGGCATCCTTGGCTTCTACGGCCTTCTTCTGTTCTTTTTCGAGTTCTTTCTGCAGTTCATAGTCTTCTTTCGACAGGCGGTACTTGTCGTAGGCATCCTGGTTGAGGAACACGAGGAAGGCATCCTCCATGGACCCCCACGAGGCATGGTTGCGCATCCCGTAGCGTTCGGAGCTGAACAGGATGGCATTGCCCTTCATCACCCAACGGGGAGAGCTGCTGGTGTAGCCGCTGTTGGTCAGGTTCACGATGGGCGACTGTCCGTCGGCGGCCACCAGGCCGATGTCGGAGTACGGGTCGTGCTTGTTGCCGATGAACGCTAAGGTGAACCACTTGCCGTCGGGCGACCAGCTGTAATCGAAGCCTCCCGCACGGCTGTACCACGTACTGCCGTCGGTCACCTGGCGCACAGCCTGGGTCTGCAAATCCAGTACCATCAGCCGGCCACGGTCCTCAATGAAGGCCAGCTGCTTGCCGTCGGGCGAGAACTGCGGACAGAAGCAGTCGTACGGATGGCCGGGCAGCAAAGGACGTTCGTCAATCAGCGTGGCGTTGGCGAAGTTCGGATCCTCCTTCCGGACGATGGTAGCCGTATAAAGCCGCCATTTCCCCTCCCGCTGGCTGGCATACGCCAACGTGCGGTTGTCACTGCAGAACGTCAGGTCCTTCTCTGTGACGGGCGTACGAGTGACCTGCTTGGTGGTGGCATACTCCACCGAGGTGACAAACACGTCTCCCCGCACGATGAACGCCACTTGTTTGCCGTCGGGCGAAGGCACCGCTTCCGTAGCGCCCTTCGTGAAGGAGAAGGCCGTGGGCTGTGCCAGGTCATCCCGGGTCAGGCTGACCGCCAGCTTGGCGGGCTGTCCGTCGGGACGCTGGGTATAGATTTCGCCATCGTACGTATAGCAGAGTGTTCCCTGGGTACTCATGGACAAGAACCGTACCGGATGGGTGGTGAAACGAGTGACGGCCTTCACCTGCTGGGGCTGGTCCATGGGGAATGTATAGACGTTGAACGAGCCATTGTCGCGCTCGCTGAGGAAGTACACGGACTTACCGTCGGGCGACAGCACCGGGTTGCGGTCCTCCCCTGCCCGACGGGTCAGGTTAGTATGCCGGCCGGTCTGCGCGTCGTACTGCCAGATGTCACGGGTCACGGACGAGGTGTGGTGCTTGCGCCACTCGTCTTCCATCCCTTTCTTGTCCTGGTACAGGAAGAAGCTGCCGGAGGGTGCATAGCAGACCATCTCCGCCGGTGTGCCCAACACTTGCTCGATGCGTCCTCCCCCGGCAGGCACCCGGTAGAGTTCCGGCAGGCAGGAGGCCGGGAAGAGCGCGCTCTCGGCAGGGTCCTGCAGATTGGCAGAGAACAGCACGTACTTTCCGTCCGGTGTGAAGGCAGAGGGAGTCTCGTTGCCGGACACCGTGGTCAGCCGGACGGGTGTCCCCCCGTCAGCAGACATCACGAAAAGGTCCATGCTTCCGAAACGGTCGCTGGCGAACGCGATGCGCTGCCCGTCGGGCGACCATACGGGCGAGGCCTCGTAGGAATCTTGCGTGGTCAGCCGGACAGCTTCCCCACCTTTTGCATTTACCTTATAGATATCTCCCTTGTAACAGAAGGCAATCTGGCTTCCGTCGGGAGAGATTTGCACGTCACGCATCCACAACGGGGTGACGGCCGCATGAACGCCGGTCCAGGCAACCATGCCCATGACCCAGCTGACAAGTGTCTTTTTCATCTGTTTCCTAATAGTGAAGTTTGTCGCCAAAGATACGGCAAACCCGATATCCGGCAAAAAAAATCAGTGAAAAATTTGGAAGCAATCAGGAAAAAAGCGTATCTTTGCACCGCTTTCCGAGGAAAGCACAATTGGGTATTGGACTATGGTGTAATGGTAGCACAACAGGTTTTGGTTCTGTTTGTCCAAGTTCGAATCTTGGTAGTCCAACCTTCCGACGGACGAAGACATTGTCTTCGTCCGTCTTGTTTTTCAATACGAGGCACTGGCCTGCAAGCCTTCCGCCCGCAGCAATGCCACGATACGGTCCAGCTCTTCATGCGTGGCTTTCTGGAGCGACTGGTCGGGGGTCTCCCGGTCGATGGTATAGATCATCACCTGCCGAGGACCGATTTCCTTCACGGCCTTGAGCCACGGCAACACGTAGGCATCGGACGTATTGTCCACCTCCACTCCCTCATCGGTCGTCCCTTTCAGGAACATGGTCTGGATGATGAGCCGGCCTTGAAACGCTTTCATCCCTTCCACAATGCGGTCCACCTCGTAGCTGCCCGTGGGGCGGTCCACCCGACGGATGTACGCCGCATCGACCGTATCCAGTTTCAGGATGTTGTTGTCCACCTTGCACAAGGCGGCGAACACATCGGGACGGTGGATGAACGTGGCGTTGCTCAGCACGCTCACCTTCACGTGCGGGAAATAACGGTCACGGAGCTCCAGCGTATCGTCCATAATGGCGGCAAACTGCGGATGGGCGGTCGGCTCGCCGTTCCCGGCAAAGGTGAACACGTCGGGGGTCGGGCCATTGGTCTGCATATCCTGCAGGCGGGCTTCCAGGGCCTCGCGCACTTCCTCGCGCGAAGGCAGTCTCCGGTGCGGACGATGATCTTTGTTATAGCCGCATTCACAATAGATGCAGTCGAACGAACAATGCTTCCCATCGGCAGGAAGCAGGTTGATGCCTAACGAGACTCCCAACCGCCGGCTGTGGACCGGGCCAAAGATGGGAGACGGATAAATGACGGTTGACATAAGCGCTTTCTTTTTATTAACAACAGTTGTTTACAGACGGCAAAGATACGATTATTCTCCCACATTCACCACTTCCAGCGCACCTGAATTGTCAGGTCGGACTTCTGGCTTCCTTGTATTTCTTCGGGACCTGACCCGATACGGTCGCGGTCGGCATACCAGGTATGGCCGTACTTGGCCTGCACGGTCCACCGTTTCTTCCAGGTGTACTGCCCGTTCACCGCCCAGCGGACTCCCCGGCCATAATACGAAGAGAGCGTATAGGCGTACAGCACGTTCGGTTCATAGAAATAGACCCTCGCATCGTAATTGTCGGTCTTGAACCATGCTCCGCTCAGCGACACCTTCCACGGATCCTCCTCGCCGCCCCAACGGAGCTGGGCGCCTGCCAGCATCCCCTTCGCCGCCTCGTGCGCCAGAAATCCCGAACGCACGTATTCCCCCACCGTTTTCAACTGAAGCTGTTCACAAGGTGTGTACAGCAACTGGCCCTGCAGCCGCTGACGCACTAACGGCAGCACCTGCTTCTCTCTACCGGCCTCCGTGAAGTTTTTCGCCTTGTTGGTATAGTTGTACTTTATCAACACCGACAGTGAATGAATAGGTGAATA
>JAQXRG010000137.1 GCA_029218405.1 Bacteroidales bacterium | reverse complement strand
GCACCGAACTTCTTTTCGATGATTACGTTACGGCCTTTCGGGCCCAATGTCACTTTTACGGCGTTAGCCAGTTCGTCCACGCCTTTTTTCAACTGATCGCGAGCGTCAATGTTGAAGAGAATATCTTTTGCCATAACTTTTTTCTGTTTTTAGAATTTACAAATTAGAATCTGTCGCTTGTCACCTCCGATTATCCAATCACTGCAAGCACGTCGCTCTGGCGCATCATCAGGTACTTCACGCCTTCGAACTCGATTTCCGTACCGGAATATTTGCCATACAATACCTGGTCACCTTCCTTCAAGACCATTTCCTCGTCTTTCGTACCGTGACCGGTAGCCACGACCTTACCTTGCAACGGTTTTTCCTTTGCGGTATCCGGGATGATGATACCGCCGATTGTCTTTTCTTCTGCAGGAGCCGGAAGAATCAGGACTCTGTCTGCTAATGGTTTGATGTTCATAATTCCTTATTTATTTTTATGTTTATCGTTTCTTGTTGTTTTCGTCCTCGAAAGGACACCCCTTGTTGTACGAAAAACGTGCCAGTCCCTATGTTGCGACAATCTGTCAGTCATGGCTGACAAATCCGGACGGTCAGACTGACAGAATTTCACCCGTCCGTACGGCCGAACGAAAATGTTCCCCGGACTCCGGAACTGTAATCACTACACCCCACGGAATCCGAGGAACTAACCTAACCTAAACTATAATAATCCAAGTCCTGCCGGCAACAAGACTCTACGGAACAGGCCGTCACTTGCCTTCCGCCTCATTATAGCCCCAAGTCTGCTTGAGCTCGGGGTCAGCGGTCAGTGTGGAAACATTGACCGGCCACAACAGCTTGTATTCTTCCTTAGCCTTGTCCAAGACAGGAAGCGCAGCCTCACCATACACCTTCGGATAAGCGGCATCGGCAGAGAAAGCCAAAGGCTGTTTGGAAGCATCCTGCAGACGAACGATATCAAACCAACGGCAACCCTCGCCTACAAACTCCTTATCGCGTTCCTTCAAGATAGCGAGTTCGTTCTCAGCGAAGGAAGCGTCCACATAAGCCACTGCGTCATTGTAGTTGTCACCATAAGCACGCTGACGAATCTGGTTGATGTACGATGCACACTTACCTGTCAGTCCGTTTTCTACCTCTGCACGCATCAGCAACACATCCGCATAACGATACATGATGATGTCGGAGTCAAACTGACGGATACCGTTCTCCATATGGCCTTTCAGCTTCAGCATGGAAGAACCGAATTTCGTCAACGCCTCATCCTGATAGTATTCCAGGAAAGTGGCCGAACGGCGACTGTCGGTTAAATCCATCGACTTCACCAGTGACTCTTTCCACTCGTAACGTACAATACCGGCTGTACCCAAGCTCAGTACATCCTCCATCCTATTGCCATCGGTCGAATAATAAGAACCGACCACGATCGACGGTGTATAGACGAAGTTCACGCCCCAGTTGGAATACTCGTTGAAATCGCACGGCATGGCCAGGATGATTTCACTGTTCTTCTTTTTATTGTATTCGAAGATGTCGGCAAAATTCGGTTGCAGACCGAATTGACCGCTGTTGATAATATTGTCCAATGCCTCTTTAGCTACGTTAAGGTCGGAAGTGCCGGTGGCCTGATGCGGCTTTTCATAGTCCTTGGTAGATACCTTGGCCGACCACAGATAGACCTGTGCTTTCAAGAACTGGGTAGTGTAAGCCGACCACGTATAGCAGTCGAACGACGTATTGCCTGCAAAGCCGTCTTCCGAAGCCTTGATTTCATCCTTGATGAACTGCAGTACGTCTTCTGCCGACGAACGGGCCAGATAAAGGCTCACCACGTCGATGCTGCCCGACATCAGCTTCACATCCTTTTCCAACGGAACACCGCCATATGTACGGTACAGCATGAAATAGTAATAAGCCCGCAGACCGTGTGCCTGCGCCAGGAACGTGTTGCGGCTGGCATCGCTCAGGAAAGCACACTCGTTGGTCACCTGTTCGATGAAATGGTTCACCTGCAACAACTTGCTGTAGTAGCCGTTCCAGTCACTCACTCCCGTACTGGAAGTCCTGAGGTTACTCGTGATAATACTGGAAGAGTTCAAGGAGGTATTGATGGAAGAAGTACCGTCCATCATGGCACCGCCCCGCAGTTCGCCCAACACCATCAATGACTGGTAGTCACTTCTCAACTGGCCATGCAGACCGTACATATAGGTCGCCACTTCTGCCTCCGTCTGCCAGAAGTTCCCAGTAGCAGCATAGTCAATCGGTGCCAAGTCCAGACTGTCACAGCTACTCAATCCCAACAGCAGCGCACTTGCTATCGTATAAAAAATCTTTTTCATGTTCAATTCGTTTTTTTAGTTGGTTAGAATGTTACGTTAACGCCAAAAATCAAAGTACGCGGCAGCGGATATCCACCCATTCCGTTCGCTCCGTATTCGGGAGAAGCCACCTTCTTGGCACCCGTGATATACCCCAAGTTCTGGGCCGATACGTTGAGGGTGACATTCTCCATGGCGAGGTGAGAGATCCATATCTTCGGCAGGCTGTAGCTCAAGCTGATCTCACGGATGGCGAGATAGCTCGCGTTGTCCACGAACAGGCTGTTGTTGTTGCGGGCATAGTTGCGCTTACCCAACTGGTCCGCCCATACATACTTCGGATATTTGGCACCCGGATTGGTATCTGTCCAGGTATCGAACACTTCAGTAATGGTATTGTACGTACCCTGCATGTTACCCATGATCCACGGCGTTCTGCCATCGAAAATCTTATGTCCCAGCGCATAGTCGAAACGGGCATCCAAACGAAGTCCCTTCCACGACAGGTTGGTGGAGATACCGCCAGTCCAATGAGGCACAGCACTACCCAGTTTTACCTTATCATAGTCATCGATGATACCATCACCGTTCACATCCTTCCATTTCACGTCACCCGGCTGGATAGGAAGTCCCTTGGCTTTCTCAGCATCCGAAAGGGCTGCCCAAGCATCCGGACCGTACAGCGGCAAGTTGTTCGAACCGTTGTTTCCACTGCTGATATCCTTCAGGTTACCGGGAATCTCGTCGTAGCTCTGGTAGATGCCTTCGGCCTTAAATCCATAAATGGCACCCGGTTCTTGCCCTTCCTGATAACCGCCTACCCAAATCTTCTCGTCGCCATTGCCGGTATAGACCTGATAAGCGTTCTGCATGTTGTTCTGCAGTCCGTTGTTCGGCAAGGAGATCACTTTGTTCTTGTTATAGGACACATTGAAGTTCAAGTTCCACTTCCAGTCCTTCTTGTCCAGCAGACGTGCGCTGGCTTCGATTTCGAGACCCTGGTTCTGTACTTCACCGTTGTTGGACAGGAAGCTGCTGACACCGGAGTGCGACGGCAAAGTAATGTTTGCCAGCTTATCTTTCGTCCGACGGTTGTAGTAGGTCATGTTCAGGCTGTAGCGGTTCGCCAGAAAGCTCAAGTCAAGACCCGCCTCGAACGTATAGGACTTCTCCCAGCGCAGGTTAGGATTCGGCAGAGTGGACATCAATGTCGTACCCTG
>JAQXRG010000136.1 GCA_029218405.1 Bacteroidales bacterium | reverse complement strand
AGTCCTCCTTCTTGTCGAGCTGGCGGACGTATGCCTTGGCAGAGTTGAACATCACCCTCTGCATGAACTCCGGCGACCATACCATCTGCATCTCCACGATGAACTGCCTGCCACGCAGGTCCTTGCACCGTACATCCACGATGCTGTTCTTGCGCAGCGGGTTGTCCGGCACCATCTCTGGTGTCAGATACTCCACGGACTGTATCTCCTCCTCCTGGGTCTTGAACGGGAGAAGAGCGTTGAGCAGGCTGATAACGAGGTCAGGATGCTCACCGAATACCTTCTTGAACGTAAGGTCTGCCTTGGGGTCAAGATAACGTTTTGCCATACTTCTTCTTACTGCTATGTCCTCTTTTCCTTTGCAAATGTAGGAAATAAAAACGAACTACAAAAATTCCATCGCATTCATTTGTGTCATACGCCAACAATGTTCAGAAACGCGTGATAGTGGTGCGGAATGTCTTAAAAAACATAGATTCCGCACCACTATCGCACATTTTTGTGGAAAAAGCACTTTAACGGAATGCACAGGCGGACATGATTCAAAGCCAGGTGACGCTGGATGACCTGTTTTAGTCGAACTCCAGCAGGAAGGTGGTGTTCCAACCGTTCGTGCCGGGCTTCATCAGGCTGATGCTGCCGTCGGACAGCCGCATGATCTGGCGTACCAGCGAAAGGCCGATGCCGGTGCCTTCCGCCTTCGTGGTGAAGAAGGGAACGAAGATCTGCCCGGCTTCCGCATCGGGAATGACAGGCCCGTCGTTACTGACATAGACAAAGATATGCTCATCAGCCGAACAGAAGGCACGCACATGAATCTTGCCCGGCTGACCGCCGATGGCCTGCACGGCATTCTTCAGCAGGTTGATGAACACCTGGCGGATCAGATTGGGGTCGGCATACAGCATCAGGTCCGCCGGTTCTATCTGCCGGGACCACACGATGGAGTCGGGCACCACGTGAAGCTCACGAATCTGCTGCAGCAGGTCGGACAAATAGAACGGCTCGGGCGAGGGCGGCTGCAACGACGAGAACTTGCGGTAACTGTCCACAAAAGAAATGAGTCCGGCGGACGTGTCGTGAATGGCACGGATGCCGTCGTACAGCGGCCCCTGCCGCACATCGGGCCGTTGCAGGAAGACCTCACTGAGCGAGGAGATGGGAGCGATGGAATTCATGATCTCGTGGGTGAGCACACGGGTCAGCCTCACCCACGAATCCAGTTCCTTGGCCTCCATCTCGCTGCGGATGTCGTTCAGCGTAAGGATACGCATCCAATGGCCGCCTACCTGGATGGCAGAGGCCCGCACCTGCAGGCTGACTTCTCCCCGGCGGGTCGTGAACTGTACCAGCGTACTCTCGCCGGCAGGTAGCGAACGGAACACCTGCGGCAGGCGGTTTCCGTAGCGTTCCAGCTGCTGCAGGGTAGCCAGTGCGGGAAGGTCCAGCAGACGGACGGCAGCCGGATTGGTCTGCTGCACCTTCTGTTCCTCGTCCAGCACCACGATGCCCGAGGTGACATTCGCCAGAATCAGCTCGTAGAACCGCTCCCGCTGCTCCATCAGCTGCTTCTGCTCCCCCATCAGCCCACCGAAACGGTTGAGCGTGTCCTGCAGGATGCGCTCGCCGCTCTGCAGTCCCCGCGCCGGCAGCCGGAACGAATAGTCGCTGTTGCGGATGGCCTCGAGCATGAGCCAGCACTTCTCGCGCAGCTCCCGCTGCCGCCGGAGGTACATCCCCAGCGACAACAGGCACAGCACGCCCCCCGCGACAATCTCCAGCACCTGTCCCCGGCAGCCTCCGGCACTGGCCGTCGCCACTCCCGCCACCAACAGCAACAGGCTGAGCGGCACCGAAGAAAGCACTACACTACAGCCCATGGCGCTTCATCTTGTTATACAGTGTCTGCCGCGTGATGCCCAGCAAGGAAGCCGCCTGCGTCAGGTTACCTTCCGCCTGCTCGATGGCCCGCTGCACCATGGTCCGCTCCATCGCGTCAAGGGTCTGGACCGGAAGTCCCTCCTTCCCCCCTTCCTGCGGAGAGTTCGTGGGCCGTTCCCCAGCCGGAGCAGCGGCCACCTGCAGGACCTCCGCCTGCAGGACAGGACTGTCCGACAGGATGACTGCCTTCTCGATGCAGTGCTGCAGCTCGCGGATATTACCCATCCACGGGCATTGCAGCAACTTCTGTTCCGCCTGGGGCGAGAAACGGACAGCCGGACGACTGTACTTGGCACCGTATGCCTCCAGAAAGCGACGGGCAAAGGGCAGGATGTCCTCTCTCCGCTCACGCAGGGCCGGCAGGTGCAGATGAATGGTGTTGATGCGGTAGAGCAGGTCCTCACGGAACTCCCCTTGCCGCACCATCTCCTCCAGGTGGCGGTTGGTGGCACAGATGAGCCGGATATCCGTGGATTGGGGTGTATTGCTGCCCACCTTAATGTAATAACGCTGCTGGAGAACGGTCAGCAGCTTCGACTGCAGGTGGTAAGGCAGGTTGGCAATCTCGTCGAGGAAGAGAGTGCCGCCATCGGCTGCCTCGAACCGTCCCACGCGGTCGGTATGCGCATCGGTAAAGGAGCCTTTCACATGGCCGAACAGCTCACTCTCGAAGAGCGACTCGGTAATGGCTCCCATATCGACCGTCACCATCGGCCCGCCCCGCCGTCCCGAAAGACGGTGAATCTCCCTTGCCAGCATATCCTTGCCGGTACCGTTCTCGCCGGTGATGAGGATGTTGGCATCAGTGGCTGCCACCCGCTCCACCATCTCCCGCAGCGGACGGATGGCCGCCGACTGGCCCCAATACATGGGCGAGGATACCGCCGGTGTCGCGGCAGGTGCCTTCTCCTTCCGCGATTCCCGGCCCTTGCGGTACGCTTCCTGCAGGGCCTGCACCAACTGGGCGTTGTCCCAGGGCTTCACCACAAAGTCGGCGGCCCCTTCCTTCAGTCCCGTCACCGCCAGACTGATGTCGGCGTAGGCCGTGAAGAGCACCACCTGCGTCTGCGGACGGAGACGCTTCACCTCACGCAGCCAGTACAGTCCCTCGTTGCCATTGTTCAGTCCCGACGAGAAGTTCATGTCGAGCAGCACCACATCGGGTCCTTCCTGCTGTAGCACCGACGGTAGCGTGACGGGCGACGGCAGGGTCAGCACCCGCTCGAAATAGTCGGCCAGCAGGTACTGCAGTGAGGTCAGGATGTTGCGGTTGTCATCCACCACCAATACGATTCCATGTTTTGCCATAATTCAATTGTCCTTTCATCGTTAACCGCTGCAAAGGTACGCAAAGAAACAGAAAGCCGACCTGTAAAAGGTGACAAAAAATTAGACAGCCAGTGTCTAATTATTAGACAACGCATCCGGAGAGGAATCTCATCGCACACTGTCATACAGCAGGTTACGTTCATGGCACGATATTTGATAGCAGACAGGCAAAGAAAATACGGAAACGATGAAAACAACTGCACTTATCCCATTCGCGCTGGCCGCCCTCCTGTCCGGCTGCATAGCCGCCACCTCCGCCGCCCAAGAGGTGTGGAGCGTGGACCGCTGCATGGCCTACGCCGTCGCCCACAACCGCACGGTGCGCCAACGGACCTACGAGGCGGACAACTACCGGCAAGCCCACACCAAGGCCATCGGCAGCTTCCTGCCCGCCGTGAACGGCAGCATCGGCGCGCAGTACAACTACGGACGCTCCGTTGACCCGGAGACCAATACCTACAACAACATCTCGACCTTCAACAACGGTTACGCGCTGGAGACCTCCATTCCCCTCTTCCAAGGGGGCTACCTCATCCACCAGGTGCGGCAGGCCCGTGCGAATGTACTGCTCGGCAAGGCCGCCCTGCAGGAGGCGCGCGACAACACCGCCCTCGAAACCTTCCAGGCGTACATCAATGCCCTCTACTGCTACGGAACGGCACGTCTGGCCCGGCAGAAGTTAGCGGACAGTGACTCCCTGCTCTACAAGACCCGCCGCTTGGAGGAGCTGGGACTGAAAGGAGCGGCCGACGTGGCACAAGTGGCTGCCCAGCAGGCGGCCGATGCCTATAACCTGACCCATCAGGAGAACCTCTACGCAACGGCACTCCTGACCCTGCGGCAACAGATGAACCTCCCAGCAGTGGACCACCTGCTGCTGGACACCTGCCTGATAGCGGACCTTCCTGTGGAGGCGGAAGGACCGCAGCCCGCCGACACCGAGGACATCTACTACACCGCGCTGGCCCTGAACCCCGGCCTGCGACAGGCGAAACTGCGGAAACAGGCCGCCAAGATGGAACGGAAGATGTCGCTCAGCGCCTTCTTCCCCCGCATCAGCTTCTACGCCGGGCTCTCCACGTCCTACTACAAGGAGCTGCACAAGACGGGCTACCCCTCGTGGAAGAAGCAGTTGGACACCAACTTCGGACAATACTTCGGCTTCTCGCTGAGCCTCCCGGTCTTCAACCGCCTCTCCTCACTGACGGCCCGACGACAGGCGGTGAACAACTACCGCATCGCCGAGGAGCAGTATGAGGCGAAGAAGGAGGAGCTGCAGAAGCTCGTCCAGCAGGCCGTGCAGGACCGCGAGGGCTACCGGAAGGAAAGCCTGCAGATGGCACGGAAGGTAGAGTCGGACGCACTGGCCTACCGCATCACGCGCCGGAAGTACGAGGAGGGCCTGATGACCTCGCTCGACGTGAAGACCAACGCCGCCACCCTCCTGGAGAGCCAGACCCTGTTGCTGCAAAGCCGGCTGACGTACCTGATGAAGTGCCGGTTAGTGGACTACTACCAAGGAGAAGAACTGATCAGGGAAGAAGAAACCAACTAATACACACACTATGGATATACAATTAGAGAAGAAAAAAGGAATTCAAAAGAAACACGTGCCCTATATCGCCGGCGGCGCCGCACTGCTGGCGCTGGTGCTCTGGATTGTCTTCGGCAACCACGCCTCCACCCTGAAGGTGGACGGAAAGTCCCTCAACATCGCCGACGTGCGGTACGGCAAGTTCAACGACTACATCCGCGTGAACGGACAGGTGCAACCCATCTCGGTGGTGCAGCTCAGTCCCGAGGAAGGCGGTATCGTGCGGCAGAAAGTGGTGGAAGAAGGGGCACACGTGCGCAAGGGCGATATCATCCTGCTGCTGAGCAACTCGAACCTTGACCTGCAGATACTGAACGCGGAGTCGGAACTGGCAGAGAAGCAGAACCTGCTGCGCAACACGCAGGTGACCATGCAGCAGGACAAGCTGAACAACGAAACGGAGAAGGTGCAGCTGGACATCGACACGCAGCGCAAGCGACGCACCTACCGCCAGTACGAACGCCTCTACGAGGAACGCCTCATCAGCCGGGAGGAATACCTGCAGGCCAAAGAGGATTTCGAGGCATCGCAGAAGAAGCACGCCCTCATCAGCGAACGGCTGAAGCAGGATAGCCTCTACCGCACCATCCAGATGGACCAGATGGAGGACAACCTGCAGAACATGCGGAAGAACGTGACGCTCATCCGCGAACGGAAGAACAAACTGGAGGTGCGGGCCACCATTGACGGCGAGCTGGGACTGCTGGACGCCGAACTGGGGCAGAACATCACCGCCGGACAGATGGTGGGACAAATCAACGACCTCTCCGACTACAAGATTGAGGCGATGATTGACGAGCACTACATCGACCGCGTGACCAACGGACTGCCCGCCACCTTCGACCGCCAGGCTTCCACCTTCGAGCTGAAGGTGCGGAAGGTCTATCCCGAGGTGCGCGAGGGCCGCTTCCGCACCGACTTCGTCTTCGTGGGCAAGCGGCCGGAGAACATCCGCAGCGGACAGACCTACTACATCGACCTGCAGTTGGGCGAGCCGACCGAGAGCGTCCTCATCCCGAAGGGCACCTTCTTCCAGGTGACCGGCGGCAACTGGATCTTCGTCGTCGATAAGGACGGAAAGAAGGCGTACCGCCGCAAGATCCGCATCGGACGCCAGAACCCGCAATTCTACGAGGTGACCGAAGGCCTGGAGCCAGGCGAACGGGTCATCGTCTCCGGCTACGAAAGCTACAAGGACAACGAGGTGCTGGTGCTGGACTGACCGGCAACCCGTCACAGCCATATCATCATCATTAAACGCATACCGTCATGAAAACATTCTACCGTAACTTTACCCATACCTTCCGGCGGTTCCTCACCGCCAGCGTACTGAACATCATAGGGCTGACCATTGCCTTTGCCTCCTTCCTCGTCATCCTGACGCAGGTGGACTACGACTACCACTTCAACCAAGGCTACCGCCACAGCCACCGCATCGTCCTTGCCGAGTTCTACCCCAACGCCGACTGGGGCTGGATTCACAGCCTGCCGCGACCGTTCGCCGAACTGATAGGCAGCAGCTCGCCCCATGTGGAGGCCACCGCCATCCTACAGTCGTGGCGGCAGGAACAGGAGGTGGAGGTGGACGGACATCTCTTCACGCTCAATGGCCGTGCCGGATTCGGCGATTTCCTGAAGGTGTTCCAGCCGGAGATGCTGGCAGGCACCACCGAGTCGCTCAACGAAGCACAGACCATCGTGATTCCTGCCTCCACGGCCGAACGGCTGTTCGGCACCACCGACGCTGTGGGAAAGACACTCTTCCAAGGAAAGGACTCCGAAAAGAAACCCCTCTACGTGGGCGGCGTATATCGCGACTTCCCGGAAAACACCACGCTGGGCAATCCCGTGTTCTACGCGGTGGACAAGAACGAAAACCAGGACAACTGGCAGAACTGGAACTACGACTGCTACTTCCTGTTGGATACCCCTGAATCCGCGGACGAGGTATGCGGCACCGCCTTCCAGCGGCTGAAGGAGCTGCCGGAAGCGCAGGACGTGATGTACGACATCGACGAGCCGTTGCGCTTCACCCCGCTGACCGACGTACACATCTCCTCCTTCGGTACGCAGAACACCAACAGTCCCGCCACCCTGTACCTGCTGTCCAGCGTGTCGTTCCTTATCGTGCTCATCGCCGCCATCAACTACATGAACTTCTCGCTGGCGGAGACCCCGATGCGTATCCGCAGCATCAACACGCAGAAGGTACTGGGAGCCAGCACCCTCACTCTGCGCGCCCACCTGCTGGCAGAGTCCGTCGTCATCAGCACCGGCAGTTTCCTGCTCTCGCTGCTCCTCATCTACCTACTCCGCCACTACGGCCTGCAGGAACTGGTGACGGCCAACCTCGACCTCACCCGTCACCCCGCACTGCTGGCGGGCGGCTTCGGCATCAGCCTGCTCATGGGCGTACTGGCCGGGCTGTACCCTTCCTATTACGTCACCTCCTTCCCGCCGGCCTTAGCGCTGAAAGGCTCGTTCGGCCTATCCCCCAGAGGCCGTGCCCTGCGCACCACCTTGGTCTGCTTCCAGTTCGCCGTGTCGTTCGCCCTCATCATCTGCATCGGCATCATGTTCGCCCAGAGCCACTACATCCGCACCTCCGACTACGGCTACGACAAGGACGAAATCCTGGTGGGACGCATCAATCCGGAAATGCGGCAGCAGCGCGAGGCCATCCACAGCGAGGTGACCCGTCTGTCGGGCGTGGCCGGTGCCAGCTTCTCGCAGTTCCTCATCAGCAGCGGCGACAGCTACATGAGCTGGGGACGCGGCGAAGGAGACAGGTACATGCAGTACGACTGTCTGCCCGTCGATTGGCATTACCTGAGCACGATGGGCATCCACATCACCGATGGGCGCGACTTCAAGGCGGGCGACGAAGGTCGCCTCATCTTCAACGAGGCCGCACGCCGGAAATACAGCTGGCTGCGGGTGGACGAACGCCCCGCCGGCCCCGGAGACCTGATATGCGTCGGCTTCTGCGAGGACACCAAGTACAACAGCTTCCGCCACGATGCCTCCGACAGCCCCATGGCGTTCTGCATCCTTCCCTCCACGTGGTGGAGCTTCGCTCCCAACTTCCTCAATGTCCGCGTGAAGAAAGACGTGGACAAGAGAGCGATGCTCCACACCCTACAGCAAGTGGTCGGGAAGTTCTCGCCGGGCTTCGACTGCGAGTTCCGCTTCATGGACAGCGTGCTGGACAACAACTACCGGCAGGAGCTGCGCTTCACGAAGCAGATACTGCTGTTCTCGCTCGTCGCCATCGTCCTCAGCATCATCGGCGTGTTCGGACTGACCCTGTTCGAGAGCGAGTACCGCCGCAAGGAAATCGGCATCCGCAAGATCATGGGCAGTTCCACGACGGCCATCCTCTACATGTTCAACCGCCGCTACATCTACATCCTGACGGGATGCTTCGCCGTCGCCGCCCCCATCGGCTGGTGGATGGGACACAACTGGTTAGAGGGCTTTGCCGACAAAGCACCCATCCACCCGGTCATCTTCCTGGGCGCCTTCCTCAGCGTCAGTCTGCTCACCCTCCTCACAGTGACCTACCAGAGCTGGAAGAACGCCAACGAGAACCCCATCCACAGTATCAAGACGGAATGAGGCGCTCCCTTGTTCTTTGTCCGTTTTTTACAAGCAGGCATGAACAAAAATCCGTATCTTTGCCGTCACATCAACCACAAAAGTACCATGAAAGAAGTATTATTCCTATTGCTCCCCCAATACGCCGACCACGAGTTGCCCTTTCTCGGCATGGCCATCGCCAGCGACGAGACGGGCATGAAAGAACATCCGAAATACGTCAACAAAGTTGTGGCGGCCAGCTTAGAGCCAGTGACTTCCATCGCCGGACTGCGCACCCTGCCCGACTATTCTTTTGCGACCATGCCTCAGGACTATGCGGCACTGGTACTCATCGGCGGCTATGGATGGACAGGACCGGAGGCAGCTCTCCTGGCCCCCATCGTGGCTAAAGCCATCGAAGAAGGGAAGGTGGTGGGAGCCATCTGCAATGCTGCCTCATGGATGGCCAGCCAGGGATTTCTCAACCAGGTGCGGCACACCGGAAACGGCCTTGAGCAACTGAAGCTTTGGGGAGGCGAGAACTACCGCAACGAGGCGGGGTACGTCAACCGGCAGGCCGTGAGCGACGGTTCTATCGTCACGGCCAACGGTACCGCTGGCCTTGAGTTCGCCCGAGAGATGCTCAAGGTACTCGCTACGGATAGTGAAGAGACGATTGACCGCTACTACCTCTTCAACAAGCAGGGGCTGGTGAGCCTGACAGCTCCTCGCCCACGCTTCTTCTTCAACACCATCGGGCTCTTCACCACCGACAATGCCCGCATCGTGGCCTTCTACCGCGACATCTTCGGATTCGAGACCTCCTGGAACGGCACCGACCCGAATGTGGAGATGACCCTTGGCAGCTCCCGCATCATCCTCTTCCCCCGCGACGCTTTTGAGCAGATGACCTCACAACCCTACGCCTACCCCCAAGGCAATAACGGTACGATGGAAATCTCGTTCGACGTGCCCACCTTCGCCGATGTGGACAAGGAGTATGAAAGAGCCGTGAGCAGGGGTGCCAAGCCCATCTTCGCTCCCACCACCGAGCCCTGGGGACAGCGCACCTGCTACGTGGCCGACCCGGAAGGCAACCTGATTGAAATCTCCTCGTTTTTTGAATGAGTGACGCTCGATGCGATGATACGCGGATACATCAACCACCTGAACCTGCACTTCGGCCAGATACACAAACTGTTATAATATACTTTAAACATAGAAAACGTATGAAACAACTGACTGCTTGCTGCGGCCTCGACTGCGAGAAATGCGAGGCACGCATAGCCACCCTGAACGATGACAACCGTCTGCGCAAGAAAGTGGCGAAGGAATGGGGCGAGATGAACCAAATGGAGTTCCAGCCCGAATGGATTAACTGCATGGGGTGCCGCACGGAGGGGTGCAAGACCTACTACTGCAATGACCTTTGCAAGATTCGCAAGTGCGTAATGGAGAAAGGCTATGACACCTGCGGCGACTGTCCGGAGTTGCGCACCTGCGGCACCTTGGGCGAGCTGGCAGAGCATGCGCCCTACGTATTTGAGAACCTGAAACCAGTCTGATGCTGTACGATGAAAAAAGAAGTCCATCCGAAAGAAACCAGCAGAAGCCAGGCCTTCACGCTATGGATGTCATCCCCCATGCCGATGGTAACATTGGTGAAGACCCTCGATGTAAGCCGGCTTGTCAAATACAGCAGGAAGCCGCTGCCCGATGCGAAAGCACCTTTCTGGAGGATAGCATGGTTATCGGCACCTCTGCAATGATAGAGACCGAATTGGATTGTATTGTCAATCAATATACCGACAAGTTCTGCAATCCCATGGTGATGTGGGGCAAATACCGCAAAGGATGGCTGAAGACCACACTCCCTGTCTCGTTCCAGTTCCATCATGTACAGATGGACGGAGGACACGGAGCTTTGTTTCTGAACTCATTGCAAAAAACTATCTCTCAAGGGATTTGAATAATACTTATAAATAACCAATAGGAATATGAAATTTGAAATCATTGAAAACGAGGGCCTCGAGTTGATAGGCATCGTGAAGATCATCGAGATGAAAAAGGGAGCGAAAGAGTGTCCTGTATGCTGGAAGGAGTTTAGCGAACAACTGTGCCTTCCGATGATGCAGGCCGGTAAGCCGCTCAACGACAAACAGGCGGCTGTGGCAAAGAACAACATCGGTGAATATGCCTTGTGCGATTGCGATATGGCTGCCGGCACTTTCGACTATTTCATCAGCGGCAGCTACAAAGGCGGCAACGTGCCCGAAGGAATGGAAGTGCGCAAGGTAGCCTACAAGAAATGGTTGAAATTCCATTTTGAGGGTGGGATGGCCGCCTTCCACAACAACTACACCTATGTATATAATGAATGGTTGCCGCAGCATCCTGAATACAAGGCGGTGATGGCGGTGAATGTGGAATGGTACACGATGGGCGACTTCAACTCTCCCGACTATAAGTGCGGAGTGATGGTACCTATGGTGTGTGATTAAAAGGCACACTTACTTAGACATAGAAAAAGAATTATGGTACGACTGAACTACCTTGACAATCTGAAGGTGGCATTGACCTTCTTGGTGATTTTTCATCATGCGGGACAGGCCTATGGTGACGGTGGCGAGTGGGCATATTCTCCTTCAAATCCTGCGGAGGTGATGCCATGGATATGGCATTTCTTCTCTACCAATGCCGCCTTCTTCATGGGATTGTATTTCTTCATTTCCGGGTATTTCGTACCAGGCAGTTTCGACCGACAGGGTTTTGGCACTTTTGTCAGGAAGAAGATGCTACGTCTTGGTGTCCCGTTGTTGTTGATGGGTGGCCTGTTGACCAATGCTACCGGCAAGGTGGAGATAGCCCACATGTGGTTTGTAGAAAGTCTTCTGATATTCAGCTTCTTATATGCTGTTATCAGGCAACGATGCAATGCAATATCCGGTGATTGCAACTCCGGACCTACAGTCATTGGCTTGTGCATTGTTGCCTTGCTCATGGGCGTTGGCAGCTACTTTATTCGGCAGGTTAGTCCGCAAGACCATTGGATAGGCTTGTCACTATGGATATTCGAGCCCGCCCACTATCTTCAGTATGTAATGATGTTTGTGTTGGGCATACTTGCCTATCGTTTTGGTTGGCTCGACAAAATGACCAAGAGGACGGGTGCTGTGGCATTGTCCATAGGCGCACTTTTGGCTATAGGGAACTATGTCCGGCAAGATGGTGCATGGAATGATTTCGTGTGGCAATGGTTTGGAATCTATGAGTCTCTGATGTGCGTTTTCATCAGTTTCGGATTGTTATGGCTGTTCCGCGAGAAAGTCAACATGGGCAACAAAGCACTCTCGTGGCTCTCGGCTCAGAGCTATGGGGCATACATTTTCCATTTGCCGTTGATCATTTGTATTCAGAATGTGTTCGACGGTGTGTGGATGGGAGCCTTTGGCAAGTTCATGTTCGTCGGAGTTGTCTCAACTGTATTGTCATTATTATTGACATGGGTGCTTAGACTGATTCCAGGAGTGAAAAGAATAATTTGAATGATAATTGAAAACAAAAGAATTATGAAAACAAGATTACGTTTTGGAGCAATACTCCATTTTATTATTTCCATAGGTCACTTCGCCTGTCTTTTCTTCCTCGAAGAGGCGTTCAAGGCATACGGCATCCTTGACGAGATGACCAATATGTGTTTCGGACAGACTTGGCTTCTGTATGGAGTGACGATAGCTCTTGCCCTGGCTTTTGCAGTTGCCGGACTCTATGCCCTGTCAGCTGCGGGCGATATCAAGCGTCTGCCACTGCAACGGCTTGCTGTCATTGTGATTGTGGTTGTTTATTCCATACGTGCAGTGTTGGGCCTTGGTTCCTTGTTTTGGGATTTCTCATGGCTTCAATTCTTCTCTTCGTTGACGCCAGCCCTTGTGGCATGGTGTTATTTGCCGGGAGTAACGAGAAAAGAACAATACAATCAGTAGTTCTTAATTGCAAAACATAGGATGAGGACTATTGCAAATATTGCTACGAGAACGGACAGTTTACGCAGCAATGTACAATGGATGAGATGATAGAGCATTGCGCTAAGTTTGTTGGGGAGTTCAATAAGCACTCCGAACATAAGGTGACGCGTGAGGAAGCCATCGGACAGATGAAGATGTTCTTCCCCCATCTGAAGCGATGGAGGAAGGATATATCCCCGCAGTTTTGTGATTGAATAACGCTTTAGATGCCAAAAAATACGTTTTTATATGCTTTTTAGATGCCAAAAATACGAGATTTCCCATGTTGTATGATGCCAATTAATTTGTTTTTCGTATCTTTGCAGCTGAATTACAATATATTATGGCATGAAGAAGTATTATAAGCGTCAAATCGACCTAGAATTGGAGAGTTGGGCAACTTCCAACGACCGCAAGCCATTGCTTCTCAGAGGTGCAAGGCAGGTGGGAAAGACCTCTGCCGTAAGGCATTTAGGAGATAGATTTAAGTACTTTGCCCAGATTGATTTCAACGAGCGGCATGATGTGCATTATCTTTTTGAAGGCAGCTATTCCCCGCAAGAGATATGCCAGATACTGTCCGTGTTGCTTCGCACACCCATTATGGCTGGCGAGACGCTGTTGTTCTTTGACGAGATACAGGCTTGCCCGTCGGCAATCAACCGCCTTCGATATTTCTACGAGAAATTTCCCGAACTCCATCTGATAGCGGCCGGTTCGCTGTTGG
>JAQXRG010000135.1 GCA_029218405.1 Bacteroidales bacterium | reverse complement strand
AAGGGCAAGTACCTGTTTCCCAGATACTTGCCCTTTATATAGCTAATTTTCAGCCTCTAAGGATTATTCCTCTACCGCTGCCTGCGCCGCTGCAAGGCGTGCGATGGGAACGCGGAAGGGTGAGCAGCTTGCGTAGTTCATGCCGACCTTGGCACAGAACTTCACGCTGGAAGGTTCACCACCGTGCTCTCCGCAGATACCGGTGCGCATGCCCGGACGTACGGCGCGGCCTTTTTCTACTGCCACCTTCACGAGCTGGCCCACACCCTTCTGGTCGAGTACCTGGAACGGGTCCACCTTCAGGATCTTCTTTTCGAGGTAAACCGGCAAGAAGCTGGCGATGTCGTCGCGCGAGTAACCGAAGGTCATCTGCGTCAAGTCGTTCGTACCGAAGGAGAAGTATTCGGCCTCGGTAGCGATGCGGTCGGCGGTGAGGGCGGCACGCGGAATCTCAATCATGGTGCCCACTTCGAATTCCACTTCCACGCCTTGTTCGGCGAAGACTTCCTTGGCGGTCTTCATGATGACTTCCTTCTGCTGCTTGAACTCGTAGAGGATACCGATGAGCGGAACCATGATTTCGGGTTTCGGGTCCTTGCCTTCCTTCTTCAGCTCGCAAGCTGCGGTGAGGATGGCGCGGGTCTGCATGGCGGTGATTTCGGGGAAGGTGATGCCCAGACGGCAGCCGCGGTGACCCAGCATCGGGTTGTTCTCGGCCAGGCTGGCCACACGCTTCTTGATTTCCTCTACGCTCACGCCCATTTCCTGAGCCATGATTTCCTGTCCCTTTGTGTCGTGGGGCACGAACTCGTGCAAGGGCGGGTCGAGCAGACGGATGTTCACAGGACAGCCGTCCATGGCCTCCAGGATGCCCTTGAAGTCAGCCTTCTGGTAGGGCAGCAGCTTGGCCAGTGCCTTCTCGCGGCCTTCTGCCGTGTCGGCCAGGATCATCTCACGCATGGCGACAATCTTCTGGTCGTCGAAGAACATGTGCTCGGTACGGGTCAGACCGATACCCTTGGCGCCGAAGGCACGTGCCACCTGAGCGTCGTGCGGGGTGTCGGCGTTGGTGCGTACCTGCAGCTTGGTGTACTTGTCGCAGAGGTCCATCAGCTCCTTGAAGTCGCCGGAGAGCTCAGCGGCCTTGGTCGGAATCTGGCCGGCGAATACCTGGCCGGTGGTGCCGTTCAGGGAGATGTAGTCGCCTTCCTTGTAAACCACGCCTTCAATCTCAACGGTCTTGGCCTTGTAGTTCACGTTGATGGCGCCTGCACCCGACACGCAGCACTTACCCATACCACGGGCAACAACGGCAGCGTGAGAGGTCATACCGCCGCGGGCGGTCAGGATACCTTCGGCGGCCGACATACCTGCGAGGTCTTCGGGAGAGGTTTCGATGCGGACCATGACCACACGGTGGCCGTCCTTGCTCCAAGCCTGAGCGTCGTCAGCGTGGAACACAATCTGGCCGCAAGCGGCACCCGGAGAGGCGGGCAGACCCTGAGTGATGGCCTTGGCAGCCTTCAGCGCGGTCTTGTCGAAGACGGGGTGCAGCAGCTCGTCGAGCTTCTGGGGCTCGCAGCGCATGATGGCGGTCTTCTCGTCGATGAGTCCTTCGTGGAGGAGGTCCATCGCGATCTTCACCATGGCGGTACCGGTGCGCTTGCCGTTACGGGTCTGCAGGAACCACAGCTTGCCTTCCTGTACGGTGAACTCCATGTCCTGCATGTCGCGGTAGTGGTTCTCCAGCTTGGCCTGGATGCTGTCGAGCTCCTTGTAGATTTCGGGCATGGCTTCTTCCATGGAAGGATACTTGGCCGCACGCTCTTCCTCGCTGATGCCGGCGCGTTCTGCCCAGCGCTGTGAGCCGATCTTGGTGATCTGCTGCGGGGTACGGATACCTGCCACCACGTCTTCACCCTGTGCGTTCACGAGGTACTCGCCGTTGAACCGGTTTTCGCCGTTACCGGCGTCGCGGCTGAAGCATACGCCTGTTGCGGAAGTTTCGCCCATGTTACCGAATACCATGGCCATGACGGAAACGGCGGTTCCCCATTCGTCGGGGATGCCTTCCATCTTGCGGTAGAGGATGGCGCGTTCGTTCATCCAGCTGCGGAATACGGCGCAGATGGCGCCCCACAGCTGTTCCATCGGGTCGGTGGGGAAGTCGTGGCCGGTCTGTTCCTTGATGGCCTTCTTGAAGCGGGCCACCAGGTCCTTCAGCTCTTCGATAGAAAGGTCCTTGTCGAGCTTGACGCCGCGGATGGCCTTCACCTCTTCAATAATAGCCTCGAAGGGGTCGATGTCTTCCTTGTTCACCGGCTTCATGCCCAGCACCACATCGCCGTACATCTGTACGAAACGGCGGTAGGAGTCGTAAACAAAATGGGGATTGCCTGTCTTCTGTACCATGCCTTCGGCCACTTCGTCGTTCAGACCCAGGTTCAGGATGGTGTCCATCATACCGGGCATGGAAGCGCGGGCGCCGGAGCGTACGGAAACCAGCAGCGGGTTGTTCACATCGCCGAACTTGCAGTTCATCAAGCTCTCGGTATGAGCCACGGCCTGATTGACCTCGTCCTGCAGCAGTTCCACGATACGGTCCTGACCTACAGCATAGTACTCATTACAAACATCGGTTGTGATGGTAAATCCCGGGGGCACAGGTACACCGATAAGGTTCATTTCGGCCAGATTGGCACCTTTACCACCCAATGTCTCGCGCATCTGCGCGTTTCCTTCGGCTTGTCCGTTACCGAAGGTGTAAACTCTTTTTGTTCCCATATTCCTTCTAATAGATTCAGAGGTTTTAAGATAAGTTTCTTGTTGGTTATCTTTTGGCAAAGCTAAGCATTAAAATTCACATCTGCAAGCGTACGGGATGTTTTCTTCAACATGTTTTGTAATATACGGCTGTAAGGGGGAAGTTTTTGGGAATTTGTTGCGCGGTCTGAAGAAAAGTTTGTAATTTTGCCCCAAATTGGATTTATAGAAAACATTGTGGCAAGAAAGAAGAAAGAACTTCCATTACTGGAAAAAGTGACCATAACCGATGTGGCGGCCGAGGGCAAGGCCTTGGCGAAAGTGAACGACTGGGTGGTGTTCGTACCGTATGTGGTGCCGGGCGATGTGGTGGACCTGCAGGTGAAGCGTAAGAAGAACCATTACGCCGAGGCCGTGGCGGTGCGCTTTCATGAGCTGTCGCCCATGCGCACGGAGCCTTTCTGCCAGCACTTCGGGGTGTGCGGGGGCTGCAAGTGGCAGTGCCTGGCCTACGAGGACCAGCTGAAGTACAAGCAGAAGCAGGTGTATGACAACCTGACGCGCATCGGCAAGGTGGAGCTGCCGGAGTTCCTGCCCATCCTGGGGTCGGAGCAGACACGCTTCTACCGGAACAAACTGGAATATACGTTCTCGAACAAGCGGTGGCTGACCGAGGAGGAGGTGAAGGAGGACGTGAAGTACGAACAGATGAACGCGGTGGGCTTCCACATCCCCGGCGCCTTCGACAAGGTGCTGGCCATCGAGAAGTGCTGGCTGCAGGATGACGTGTCGAACCGCATCCGCAACGCCATCCGCGACTTTGCCTACGAGCACGGCTACGCTTTCTTCAACCTGCGCACGCAGGAGGGCCTGCTGCGGAACATGATGGTGCGCACGTCGTCAACGGGCGAGCTGATGGTGCTGCTGCAGTGCAAGGTGACGTGCGAGGAGGACCGGGAGCGGATGAAGCGGCTGCTGCAGTTCGTGGGCGACCGTTTCCCGGAAATCACCTCGCTGCTGTATGTGGAGAACGACAAGTGCAACGACACCATCGGCGACCTGCCGGTGGAGGTGTTCAAGGGAAAGGACCATATCTTTGAGGAGATGGAGGGACTGCGCTTCAAGGTGGGACCGAAATCGTTCTACCAGACCAACTCCGCGCAGGCCTATAATTTATATAAGGTGGCGCGGGAGTTTGCGGGACTGACCGGCGAGGAACTGGTGTACGACCTCTACACGGGGACGGGCACCATCGCCAACTTCGTGTCGCGGCAGGCGCGGCAGGTGGTCGGCATCGAGTACGTGCCGGAGGCCATCGAGGACGCGAAGGTGAACTCGGCGCTGAACGGCATCACGAACACGCTGTTCTACGCGGGCGACATGAAGGACATCCTGACGCAGGACTTCGTGCGCCGACACGGACGGCCGGACGTCATCATCACCGACCCGCCCCGCGCGGGCATGCACACGGATGTCATCGAGGTCATCCTGGCCGCCGAGCCGAAGCGCATCGTTTACGTGAGCTGCAACCCGGCCACGCAGGCGCGCGACCTGCAGCTGCTGGACGGCAAGTACCGGGTGAAGGCCGTGCGGCCGGTGGACATGTTCCCCCACACGCATCACGTGGAGAACGTGGTGCTGCTGGAGCTGAGGGACGGGAGAGCGTGCACCAAACAGTGAATAATATAGTGTAATTAAGGTAACAGAGAAGAAAGAAGTTATGGGTAAGAACCGTATCAGGCCTGTGGCGCGGGCCGCCGCGAAATGCACGGTGCTGAATGTGAGCGAGCCGGCCGAGCTGATGGCGTTCCTGATGGAGAAGACGCCGGGCGTGAGCCGCACCCGGGTGAAGGCGTGGCTGAGCAACCGCGTGGTGATGGTGGACAACCGCATCGAGACACAGTACAACTATCCGCTGCAGCCGGGAATGCAGGTGCAGGTCAGCCATGAGAAGAACAAGCATGAGTTCCGCCATCCGATGCTGAAAATCCTCTACGAGGACGCTTATCTCATCGTGGTGGAGAAGAAGGAGGGGCTGCTCTCGGTGGCCACCGAGAAACAGAAGGAGCGCACGGCGCAGCACATCCTGAACGAGTATGTGAAGCGCCAGCACCGGAACAACCGCATCTACGTGGTGCACCGGCTGGACCGGGAGACCTCGGGCATCATGATGTACGCCAAGGACGAGAAGACGCAGCACAGCCTGCGCGACAACTGGCACGACATCGTGACCGACCGCCGCTACGTGGCGGTGGTGCAGGGGGTGATGGAGCGCGACCAGGGTACCGTGGAGTCGTGGCTCACCGACCGCAAGCTGTACGTCAGCTCCTCGCCGGTGGACGACGGGGGCAAGTATTCCGTGACGCACTACCGCACCATCCGCCGGGGCAACGGCTGCTCGTTGGTGGAGCTGGAGCTGGAGACGGGACGCAAGAACCAGATCCGCGCGCACATGGAGTCGCTGGGCCATCCGCTCATCGGCGACGAGCGCTACGGCTGCGAGGTCAACCCGCTGGGAAGAATGGCGCTCCACGCCTTCAAGCTGTGTTTCTACCATCCGGTCACGCGGCAGCTGATGGAGTTCGAGACGCCGTATCCGGGGGCCTTCAAGAATCTGGTGAAACAGGAAGGGAAGTTTCGGAAAACCGAAAGTTGAGCGGTTCCTCTTACGGATGCATGATTTTTTATGAAAAAAAGTTTCATTTTATTTGTCGGTTCAAAAAAAGCCTTTACCTTTGCAGCCGTAATAGAAAACGAGAGATAAAATGAGAACAACTACTATTCTACATAACCTGGCAGTCCTGCATATTCTTCGCGTCGTGGTCGTGGCACCGTGGGGTGAGAAAGGTTCGTGTATGTAGTTGTGAGGTAATATATGTACAGAAGCCTTTCTCACCGGACGATGAGAGAGGCTTTTTAATTGATAAAAGATTTTTAGAAGGATATGAAACATCAGTTACGCAGTTCGTTGAGCACGGAAGGACGCCGCATGGCGGGTGCCCGTGCGCTTTGGGTGGCCAACGGCATGAAGAAAGAAATGATGGGCAAGCCCATCATCGCCATTGTCAACTCGTTCACACAATTTGTTCCCGGACATACGCACCTGCACGAAATCGGCCAGCAGGTCAAGGCGGAAATCGAGAAGCTGGGCTGCTTCGCGGCCGAGTTCAACACCATCGCCATCGATGACGGTATCGCCATGGGGCACGACGGGATGTTGTACTCGCTGCCGTCGCGCGACATCATCGCCGACAGTGTGGAGTACATGGTCAACGCCCACAAGGCGGACGCCATGGTCTGCATCTCCAATTGCGACAAGATCACTCCGGGCATGCTGATGGCCGCCATGCGGCTGAATATCCCCACTGTCTTCGTGTCGGGCGGACCGATGGAGGCCGGCGAATGGGACGGGCACCATCTGGACCTGATTGACGCGATGATCAAGTCGGCCGACCCGACGGTGGACGATGAGGAGGTGGACCAGATTGAGCGTCACGCCTGTCCGGGCTGTGGCAGCTGCTCGGGCATGTTCACCGCCAACTCCATGAACTGCCTGAACGAGGCCATCGGCCTGGCCTTGCCGGGCAACGGCACCATCGTGGCGACGCACAAGAACCGCGCGCGCCTGTTCAAGGATGCCGCCGCGCTCATCGTCAAGAACGCTTACAAGTATTATGAGGAGGGCGACGAGAGTGTGCTGCCCCGCAGCATCGCCACCCGCCAGGCGTTCCTCAACGCCATGACGCTGGACATCGCCATGGGCGGCTCGACGAACACGGTGCTTCACCTGCTGGCCGTGGCCCACGAGGCGGAGGTCGATTTCAAGATGGACGACATCGACATGCTTTCGCGCCGGGTGCCTTGCCTCTGCAAGGTGGCGCCGAACACGCAGAAATACCATATCCAGGATGTGAACCGCGCCGGCGGCGTGCTCAACATCCTCGCCGAACTGGCCAAGGGCGGACTGCTGGACACTACCGTACGGCGGGTGGACGGCTCTACGCTGGCACAGGCCATCGAGAAATACGACATCTGCGCCCCGCAGGTGGATGAGGAGGCGCTCCGCATCTACGGCAGCGCGGCCGGCGGCCAGTTCTGCATCCGGCTGGGCGCGCAGTCGGCCCGCTTCCAGGAGCTGGATACGGACCGCGCGACGGGCTGTATCCGCGACCTGCAGCATGCCTATAGTAAGGACGGCGGACTGGCCGTGCTGAAGGGGAACATCGCGCTGGACGGCTGCGTGGTGAAGACGGCCGGTGTGGACGAAAGCATCTGGCGCTTTGCCGGACCTGCCAAGGTGTTCGACTCGCAGGAGTCGGCGTGCGAAGGCATCCTGGGCGGCAAGGTGGTGAGCGGCGATGTGGTGGTCATCACCCACGAAGGTCCGAAGGGCGGACCGGGCATGCAGGAGATGCTGTATCCCACATCCTACATCAAGTCGAAGCACCTGGGCAAGGAATGTGCCTTGATTACCGACGGCCGTTTCAGCGGAGGCACCTCCGGACTGAGCATCGGACACATCTCTCCGGAAGCCGCTGCGGGCGGCAATATCGGCAAGATTGTGGATGGTGACATCATCGAGATTGACATCCCCAACCGCAGCATCAACGTGCGGCTGAGCGACGAGGAGCTGGCGGCGCGTCCCATGACCCCTGTCACCCGCGACCGCAAGGTGTCGAAGGCCCTCCGGGCTTACGCCAGCATGGTCAGCTCGGCCGACAAGGGTGGCGTTAGAATCATTGAATAATCTCATACATTACTAATATGGAAAAACAACAGATAACTGGAGCTGAAGCGTTGATGCGCTCGTTGGAGCATGAAGGGGTGAAGACTCTTTTCGGCTATCCCGGCGGAGCCATCATGCCGGTCTATGATGCGCTGTACGACCATCGCGACCGTCTGAATCATATTTTGGTTCGTCACGAACAGGGAGCCGCCCATGCGGCACAAGGGTTCGCCCGCGTATCGGGCGAGGTAGGTGTGTGCCTGGTCACCAGCGGACCGGGTGCGACGAACACCATTACCGGCATCGCCGATGCCATGATTGACAGCACGCCCATCGTGGTGATTGCCGGTCAGGTGGCGGCGGGGCTGCTGGGAACGGACGCTTTCCAGGAGGTGGACCTCGTGGGTGTGACCCAGCCTATCTCGAAGTGGAGCTATCAGATCCGGCGGGCGGAAGACGTGGCGTGGGCGGTGGCCCGTGCCTTCTATGTGGCCCGCAGCGGACGCCCCGGCCCTGTTGTGCTCGACTTTGCCAAGAACGCGCAGGTGGGCTTGTGCGACTATGAGCCGGTCGGACTGGACTTCATCCGCAGCTACGACCCCGATCCCGAGACCGACCCGCGTGCGGTAGGGGAGGCGGTGGCCCTCATCAACGAGGCGAAGAAGCCGCTCGTGCTGGTGGGCCAGGGCGTGGAGCTGGGCAACGCGCAGGAGGAGCTCCGGGCGTTTGTCGAGAAGGCGGATATTCCCTGTGGCTGCACGCTGCTGGGCCTGTCGGCCTTGCCCTCCGGACACCGGCTGAACAAGGGAATGCTGGGTATGCACGGCAACCTGGGCCCTAACGTGAAGACGAACGAATGTGACGTGCTGATTGCGGTGGGCATGCGGTTCGACGACCGTGTGACGGGCAAGCTGGAAACGTATGCCAAGCAGGCCAAGGTGATTCACCTGGACATTGACCCGTCGGAAATCGGCAAGAACGTGGCGGTGGACGTGCCCATCCTGGGCGACTGCAAGCGCACGCTGAGCCTGCTGACGGAGCTCATCCAGAAGCATGAGCATACGGAGTGGATCGACAGCTTCAAGTCGTACGAGGAGAAGGAATTCGCGCAGGTGATCCGTCCGGAGGTGTTCCCCACCGCAGGTCCCATCAACATGGGTGAGGTGGTGAACGCGGTCAGTGAGGCCACGCACCACGAGGCCATCTTGGTGACGGACGTAGGCCAGAACCAGATGATGGCTTGCCGCTACTTCAAGCACACGCGCTACCGCAGCGTGGTGACATCGGGCGGTATGGGCACGATGGGCTTCTGCCTGCCTGCCGCCATCGGCGCCACCTTCGGCGCGCCTGACCGCACGGTGTGTGCCTTTATGGGCGACGGCGGCCTGCAGATGACCCTCCAGGAGCTGGGCACGGTGATGGAACAGCAATCGCCGGTGAAGCTGGTGATGATGAACAACAATTACCTCGGCAACGTGCGCCAGTGGCAGGCGATGTTCTTCCGCCACCGCTATTCGTTCACTCCGATGATGAACCCTGACTACAGCCAGATTGCCGCGGCCTATGGCATCGGCTACCGCCGGGTGATGGAGCGCGAGGACCTGCAGGCGGGCATCCAGGAAATGCTGGAGACCGACGGCCCCTTCCTGCTCGAAGTCTGCGTGGTGGAAGAAGGAAATGTGTTGCCGATGACTCCTCCGGGAGGCTCGGTGAACTACATGATGCTGAATTTGGATTGCTAATATAAAG
>JAQXRG010000134.1 GCA_029218405.1 Bacteroidales bacterium | reverse complement strand
ATAAATATGTTTGATACCACCAACAGCAGTATCGTGTAGATTCCTTTCATCTTTATTATTATTTTATAGGGTGTTCAATTACTTCGTTCGGCAACAGTTCCTGCTGCACGTTGTTCATGCTGCTCCACAAGCTGTACCGGGCTTCCGGGTTCATGTTCTCCAGCAGGCGGAAGACCTCCTTCATGTCGGCCCTGTGCGAGTCTGTCTCGTACGGACAGTTCTTCACCTGCTTCCGGTAACCGCTCATCCGGGCCCATTCCTCCAAGTCCTTTTCAGGGACCAGGCAGAGCGGCCGTATCAGGGTCATATCAAATTTCTTCATCACCAACCGGGGCGGCATGGTGCTGAAAGAACCCTGGAACGTCAGGTTCATCAACAAGGTCTGCAGGATATCATCCATGTGGTGTCCCAGCGCGATCTTGTTGCACCCCTGTTCTTTCGCAAGGGTAAAGAGTGCCTTCCGGCGGTTCCAGGAGCACAAGAAACAAGGCGATTTACGGTGGTCGGTGGCCGCGTCGAACGATGTCTCGCTGGTGACGAACGGCACCTTCAGCTTTTCAGCGAACTCCCGCAAATAGCCAAGGTCCGATTCGTAGGCGATGTTCGACATCCGCACGTGGGCGGCCACTACCGAGAAACGCGGATGGAACACCTGAGAGCGGCGGGCCAGCAACTCCAGTAACGCCAACGAGTCTTTGCCGCCCGACAGTCCCACCAACACCTTGTCACCTTCTTCCAAGAGTCCGTAGGTAGCGGCACCTTTCAGGAAACGGCCGTTGATGCGCTTCCACAATTTCTGTTCTTCCGTCAGTATTCCCATACACGTTTTCCTTTTGATGCCGCAAAATTACAAGATTTCTGCGAGGTGAGGAAGAAAATGTCGAAATAAGTAGAAAAGGAATTGGTTATTTCAACGATAAGCACTAACTTTGGCGCAACAATGACAAAAACAAAGATACGAATCATGAATATCCGACATACTCTTGCCGCACTCGCCATCGGCTGTTCAGCGGGTGCTTGGGCCCAAAACCTGAACCAGGCGAAACAGTGGTTCCTGGACGGGAAGTTCGCGGAAGCCAAACCCGTGTTTGCCAAGCTGGTCAAACAGGCTCCCTCGAACGCCAGCTATAACTTCTGGTACGGTGCCTGCTGCTTTGAGACAGGCGAGTTCGCCCTGTCCCAGAAATACCTGGAAAAAGCGGCCGACCGGCAGGTCATCAACGCCTATCTGTATTTAGGAAAGCTGTACTACCGCTTCTATCGTTTCGATGAGGCGGTGGAGAACGTGGAGGAACACATTTCCTGGTTAGTGAAGAAGAAACGGGATACGGCCGGGGCGGAAAAGCTGCTGGAGCAATGCCGGCGTGCCGCCCGGATGATTCGGGGCACAGAGGATGTCGCCGTCATCGACAGTTTCGTGGTGGACAAAGAGCGGTTTCTGTCCGCACTCAAGCTGAGCCGCGAGTCTGGCGAAATCGCCATCGGAGAGACCGGCCCGCAGTTTACCAATGAGATGGGCGACAAACGGTTGCTGACCAAGACGGACACGGATGGGCGGACGGGACTGTACGTGCAGACGCGCCTCATCAATACGTGGAGTGACCCGGAGCCAATCGTGTCCTTGAATGAGACGGCAGACCATCTGACCTTTCCTTTTTTGGCGTCCGACGGCATCACCCTTTATTATGCGGCGGAATCCGAGGAAAGCTTGGGAGGCTATGACCTGTTTGTGACACGCTACGATTCGGACGACAACATCTATCTGCGTCCTACCAATGTGGGGATGCCCTTCAATTCGACGGCCAATGACTACTTGTATGCCCTCGACGATTTCAACAACCTGGGATGGTTCGTTTCCGACCGTTACCAGCCCGAGGGGAAAGTATGTGTCTATGTCTTTGTCCCCAATGAGCAGAAAATCACCTACGATTATGAGCATACCGACGCAGACAAGATGATTCGGCTGGCTTCTTTACACGATATCCAGTCCACACAGACGGATGCGGACAAGGTAAGGGCCGCCAGACAACAGTTGGCCCAGTTGCGCTTTGGCGGACAAGTGGCGGTACAGCAAAAGACGTTTGAGTTTGTCATCAATGACCATTCGGTCTATACCCAGTGGGCCGACTTTCGTTCGGAAGAGGCACGCGCGAAATTCAAGGTGCTGCTGCAGATGCGGCAGGACAAGCTTAGCTTGCAGGAACACTTGCAGCAGCAGCGCGACCGCTATGCGACAGGGAACAAGGCCATCAAGGCCCAACTGGGTCCGGGCATGCTGGACCAGGAGAAACGAGTGAAGGAACTGGAACGGGACATCGAGCGTTTGACGGTGGAGGTCCGTAACCTGGAAAACTTACATAACACTTGAGGGATATGGAGACGTTATTGATTATTGCCCTCATCGTAGCAGGACTCGTCTTCTTCGCCATCGAAGTGTTCCTGATTCCCGGTATCAGCTTGGCGGGCATCGCCTCCGCCATCAGCCTGCTGTATGCAGTGTATTACGCGTTCCACGAATTGGGCACAGAAGCCGGGTTACTCACCCTGACCGTCTCGGCGGCAGGCATTGTGGCCGTAACCATCTGGTTCATGCGGTCCAAGACCATCGACCGCCTATCCTTGAAGAAGACCCTTGATTACCGTCCCGACCCTTTGCAAGGGACAGGACTGAAAGTGGGCGACCGTGGAACGACCGTCACCCGCCTCACCTTGATCGGCAACGCCGAGTTCGACGGACATCCCGTGGAAGTGAAATCAGCGGATGGTTTCATCGACGAACAGGTGCCCGTTATCGTGACCGCCATCCGGAATGGCCAGGTCATTGTCAAGAAACTGTAGAGTTATGAAACTATAGAGTTATGAATTGATATATTAAATTGATTGTCCTATGATTGACCCTGAACTTTTCCCGTTCCTGATAGCTGGCGGGTGCATCATCCTCCTGGCTGTCTTTTTCCATTACGTGCCCTTTTTCCTGTGGCTCTCCGCCAAGGTATCAGGCGTACGTATCTCTCTGATTCAATTGTTCCTGATGCGCATCCGTAACGTGCCTCCCTACACCATTGTCCCGGCCATGATCGAAGCGCACAAGGCCGGACTGAGCAACATCACCCGCGATGAGCTGGAAGCCCATTACATGGCAGGCGGACACGTGGAGAAGGTGGTACACGCCTTGGTGTCGGCCTCCAAGGCCAACATCGAGCTGTCTTTCCAGATGGCAACGGGTATCGACCTGGCCGGGCGTGACGTGTTCGAGGCCGTACAAATGTCGGTCAATCCGAAAGTGATTGATACGCCTCCCGTGACGGCGGTGGCGAAAGACGGTATCCAGCTCATTGCCAAGGCGCG
>JAQXRG010000133.1 GCA_029218405.1 Bacteroidales bacterium | reverse complement strand
GGCGTGCTCAATGAACTGGCTCACCACCACGGGGTGTTTCTTCGACACGTTGGCGGCCAACTGCAGGAAGCGCTCCAGTTCTTCTGGGTTGGAGCACACGTTCATGGCGGCACCCGACAGCACGTACGACGGGCGCACCAGCACCGGGAAGCCTACCTTGGCGATGAAGGCGTTGATGTCTTCCATCGAGGTCAGGGCACTCCATTCGGGCTGGTCCACGCCGATGCGGTCCAGCATGGCCGAGAACTTGTCGCGGTCCTCGGCGTTGTCGATGCTCCGGGCTGAGGTGCCGAGGATACGGATGTGCTGGTCGTCCAGGCGCATGGCCAGGTTGTTCGGAATCTGTCCGCCGGTCGAGACGATGACCCCGTGGGGGTTCTCCAGGTCCAAGATGTCCATGACCCGTTCGAAGGTCAGCTCGTCGAAATAGAGGCGGTCGCACATGTCGTAGTCCGTCGAGACGGTCTCCGGGTTGTAGTTGATCATCACGCTGCGGTAGCCCTCCTTGCGGATGGTGTTCAGGGCTTGCACGCCGCACCAGTCGAACTCCACGGAGGAGCCGATGCGGTAGGCACCCGAGCCGAGCACCACGATGGACCGGTGGTCGCCCAGGTAGTCCACGTCGTGGGCCGTGCCGCTGTAGGTCAGGTAGAGGTAGTTGGTCTGCGCGGGGTATTCCGCCGCCAGGGTGTCAATCTGCTTCACCACGGGGACGATGCCCACGCTCTTGCGGAAGGCGCGCACCTGCAGACTGCCTTCCTCCAGGTCGCCCTGGTAGCCGATAGCGCGGGCGATCTGGAAGTCGGTGAAGCCTTCGCGCTTGGCCTGACGGAGCAGGTCCAGGGGTAGCTGGGTGAGTTGGGTATGGTTGTTGCCCCATTCGTGGAGGGCCTTCGAGGTGCGCATGATGTTCTCTAACTTGTAGAGGAACCACTTGTCAATCTTCGTCAGCTCATGAATCTGGTCCACGGTGTAGCCGGCGCGCAGAGCTTTCGAGATGACGAAGATGCGCTTGTCGGTCGGCTCGCGCAGGGCCTTGTCCACATCGTCAATCACCAGCTCCTTGTTCTCCACGAAGCCGTGCATGCCTTGTCCGATCATGCGGAGTCCCTTCTGCATGGCCTCCTCGAAGGTGCGGCCGATGGCCATCACTTCGCCCACCGACTTCATCGACGAGCCCAGCTCGCGGTCCACGCCGTGGAACTTGCCCAGATCCCAACGCGGAATCTTGCACACCACGTAGTCCAGCGCCGGCTCGAAGAAGGCCGAGGTGGTCTTCGTTACCGAGTTCTTCAGGTCGAACAGGCCGTAGCCCAGTCCCAGCTTGGCCGCCACGAAGGCGAGGGGATAGCCTGTGGCCTTCGAGGCCAGGGCGGACGAGCGGCTCAGGCGGGCGTTCACCTCGATGACGCGGTAGTCTTCCGACTCAGGGTCGAAGGCGTACTGCACGTTGCACTCGCCCACGATGCCGATGTGGCGGATGATGCGGATGGCCAGCTCGCGCAGCTTGTGGTACTCGCTGTTCGTCAGGGTCTGTGAGGGAGCAATCACGATGGACTCGCCGGTATGGATGCCCAGCGGGTCGAAGTTCTCCATGTTACACACCGTGATGCAGTTGTCGAAGCGGTCGCGCACCACCTCGTATTCCACTTCCTTCCAGCCCTTGAGGCTTTTTTCCACCAGCACCTGCGGTGAGAAGGAGAAGGCCTTCTCGGCCAGGGTGTCCAGTTCCGCCTCGTTGTCACAGAAGCCCGAGCCCAGTCCGCCCAGCGCGTAGGCGGCGCGGAGGATGACGGGGTAGCCCAGCTCGCGGGCGGCGCGGCGGGCGGCCTCGATGTTCTCGCATGCCTCGCTCTTGATGGTCTTGACGTCAATCTCGTCGAGCTTGCGCACGAAGAGCTCGCGGTCTTCCGTGTCCATGATGGCCTGTACGGGTGTTCCCAGCACCTGGGTGCCGTATTTCGCAAACACGCCGTCCTGGTAGAGGGCCACGCCGCAGTTCAGCGCGGTCTGTCCGCCGAAGGACAGGAGCACGCCGTCGGGGCGCTCCTTGGTGATGACCTTCTCGACGAAGTAGGGGGTGACGGGCAGGAAATAGATCTTGTCGGCCACGCCTTCCGAGGTCTGCACGGTGGCGATGTTGGGGTTGATGAGGACGGTCTCGATGCCTTCCTCCTTGAGGGCCTTCAGGGCCTGGGAGCCGGAGTAGTCGAACTCGCCGGCCTCGCCGATTTTCAGGGCGCCCGACCCTAACAGCAATACTTTCTTTATCGTTTCTTTCATGATTCGTTTCTGTTTTTTGAGGGATGAGGGATTCGCGTCAATTGTCCGTTCACTGCAACAGCTTCACGAACTCGTCGAAGAGGAACTCGGTATCCGTCGGTCCGCTGGCGGCCTCGGGGTGGAACTGGGCCGAGAACCAGGGGTTGTGCCGGTGGCGGATACCCTCGTTCGAGCCGTCGTTCATGTTGATGAACAAAGGCTCCCAATCGTTGCCCAAGGTGTTGTTGTCCACCGCATAGCCATGGTTCTGGCTGGTGATGAAGCAGCGGTCGGTGCCCATCTGCCGCACGGGCTGGTTGTGACTGCGGTGTCCGTACTTCAGCTTGTAGATGCTCGCCCCGCCGGCCTTCGAGAGCAGTTGGTTGCCCATGCAGATGCCAAAGATGGGGAGCTGCTCGTTGGCCATGGCCTTGCGGATGTTGCACACGGCGGCCTCGCAGGTGTCCGGGTCGCCGGGGCCGTTCGAGATGAACAGGCCGTCATACTGCAGCGCGTTGAAGTCGTAGTCCCAGGGTACGCGTATGACTTCCACGCCGCGCCGCAGCAGGCAGCGCAGGATGTTGGCCTTCACGCCGCAGTCCACCAGCACCACTTTCTTCCGGCCCTCGCCCTCGTTGTAGCGGATCACTTCTTTGCAGGACACTTTGTCCACGTAGTTCACGCCCTCGTAGGTGGCTTCGGGCTGGTTGTCGGGCTCGTCATCGAAGACGATTTTCCCCATCATCACTCCGTGCTCGCGGAGCGTCTTGGTCAGCTGTCGGGTGTCGATGCCGGTGATGCCCGGCACCTGCTCGCGGCGCAGCCAGTCGGCGAGGCTCTCCACCGCGTTCCAGTGGCAGTAGTCCTCGCTGTAGTCGCTCACGATGAGGCCCTCGGCGTGGATTTTCCCGCTCTCCATGAAGGTGGGGATGCCGTCCTGGCCGAAGGTGAACGGCGGTACGCCATAGTTGCCCACCAGCGGGTAGGTCAGTGTCATGAGCTGTCCCGCGTACGAAGGGTCGGTCAGACTCTCAGGATAACCGGTCATGGCGGTGTTGAAGACCACTTCTCCCGCTACGGGCTTTTCATAACCGAACGACTTGCCATGGAAACGGCTCCCGTCGTCAAGGATTAATGTTACATTTCTCATTGTTATCGGATTTGTATTGTTTTTTTGTTCTGTCATAGGCCGGTCAAAACCGGTACACCTGCTCCATGAAGTCGATGAACGCCTGGTTCAGTAGCCTCACGCCACCTGGGGTGGGGTAGTCGCCGCTGAAGTACCAGTCGCCCTTGTGGTGCGGGCAGGCCTGGTGCAGCCCTTCCAGGGTCTGATAGACAATCTCCACCTTGGCCTGGGTGCCGATGGGTGTGAGCAGCTGCGCCATCTTGGCCGAGATTTCCTCGTCGGTGAACGGTGCGTAGATGTCCTTTACATAGTTCACCATCTCCTCCTTGGGTCGTCCCGTCTGGGCTTTCGCCTTGCGGTAGGCCTCGCCGATGACGTGCTGCAGGCCGCGCTCCTCCAGCAGGGCGACGGCGGCCTTGAAGGCGATGAACTGCTCCATGCTGGCCATGTCGATGCCGTAGTAGTCGGGGTAGCGCACCTGGGGCGAGGACGACACGATGACAATCTTCTTGGGGTGCAGGCGGTCCAGGATGCCGATGATGCTCTGCCGTAGGGTGGTGCCCCTCACGATGCTGTCGTCGATGATGACCAGGTTGTCGCGGTAAGGCACTAAGCTGCCGTAGGTGATGTCATACACGTGGGCGGCGAGGTCGTTGCGCGTGTTGCCTTCGGCGATGAAGGTACGCAGCTTGATGTCCTTGATGGCCACCTTCTCGCTGCGGATGCGTTGTGAGAGGATTTCCTCCAGCTCCGAGTGGCTGGGTTTGTGTCCCAGCGCCTCGATGCGTTGTACCTTCAGCTCGTTCAGGTAGTTGTCGAACCCCTCCAACAGACCGTAGAAGGCCACTTCGGCGGTGTTCGGGATGAAGGAGAAGACGGTGTGCGCCACGTCATAGTCGATGGCCTTCAGGATGGGTTCCACCAGTTCGGCGCCCAGTTGCTTGCGCTCGCGGTAGATGTCGCTGTCGCTGCCCCGGCTGAAGTAGATGCGTTCGAACGAGCAGGCCTTGACGGGCTGTTTCGGCTCGTTGATTTGGGCCAGCCGCATCTCGCCCTTCTTGTTGAGCAGGATGGCCTGTCCGGGCAGCAGCTCCTGGATGCTGTCGGCGGGCACGTTGAGGGCGGTCTGGATGACGGGCCGTTCAGAGGCCAGCACCATGATTTCCTCGTCCATGTACCAGAAGCCGGGCCGTATGCCCCACGGGTCGCGCACGGCGAAGCACTCGCCGCTGCCTGTGAGTCCGCAGATGACGTAGCCCCCGTCCCATTTCGGGCTCGAGGTGCGCAGCACATTGGCCAGGTCGATGCGGTCCTCGATGGCGTGGGTGATGTCCATGCCTTCCAGTCCCTCGGCCTTGCACTCGGCGAAGAGCCGCTCCACCTCCCGGTCCAGCCGGTGTCCCACCTGCTCCAGCATGATGTAGGTGTCTGCGTACTTGCGGGGGTGCTGTCCGGCAGCGGTGATGTCGGCAAAAATCTCGTCCACGTTCGTCAGGTTAAAGTTGCCGCAGAGGGCCAGGTTCTTGGCCCGCCAGTTGTTGCGGCGCAGGAAGGGGTGGACGTACGAGATACCACTCTTGCCGGTGGTGGAGTAGCGGAGGTGTCCCATGTACAGTTCTCCGGCGAAGGGCAGGCACTGCTTGGCGTATTCGGCGTCGTGCAGCTCCTCCTCGGTGAGGTCCTTGAAGTGGCCCTGCACCGTCCCGAAGATTTCGGTGATGGCGCCTGCCCCGAGCGCGCGTTCGCGGAACATGTATTCCTCTCCTGGGTTGGCCTGCAGTTTCACGCACGCCAGTCCGGCGCCCTCCTGGCCCCGGTTGTGCTGCTTCTCCATGAGCAGGTACAGCTTGTTGAGCCCGTACATCCACGTTCCGTATTTTTCCTGGTAGTATTCCAGCGGCTTCAGCAGTCGTATCATCGCGACGCCGCATTCATGTTTAAGTGGTTCCATACTGTTCTTGTAAATGTATTGTTGATGTTTGTAGTGGCTGCAGGTAGGTCCGTGTGGGGAAGTTCCCTTGCGGACGGGCAAAAAAATACCCGGCCTGCCGAAAAGCGGTTCCGGGTGTGTGCTTCAGTGGACGGAGGTTGTGGGAGGGAAAGAAAAAGGGAAGAAGGACAGAAAGGGGGAAAAGCCTGCCCGAAAGGAAAGGTCTGCCCGTTGAGGCGTCTGTCGTTTCCTTTCTCGGGGAAGGGTTGGCCCTGCCTCGCGGTGCTTTGGCGGGCACCTGTCTCTACCTTATATAATAATCTACCCATCATCGATCCGTCACATTATAGTTCGGGATACAAAGATAGCGATTTTACCTGAATCTGTCCCTACAACGGCATGAAAACTTTATGAAAAAGCGTAAATCGCACTTTTTTTGAAAAAAAACCGCTGAAAAGTTTGGAGATTCAAAATAAAGCCGTACCTTTGCATCGCTTTCGAAAACAAAGCCTGCCGAAATAACTCAGTTGGTAGAGTAACTCATTCGTAATGAGTAAGTCGCGGGTTCGAGTCCCGCTTTCGGCTCCCGAGAGGAAACTTCCAAAAGAGGTTTCTTCTTTTTGCTTTTTCCCCTCTTTTGCTTTCTCCCTCTTTCCGTATTCTCTTGCTGATTGCCTTGCTAGTACACCCATGAGATGAACCAATAGAAATAAAGGAAGGCAGACACCGCTGACGGGTATCTGCCTCCTGTGGGGTTCGGGACACCGGAAGAACGGGTCACTCTACAAGGGTCATCTCGTCGATAAGATGCTGGCAGCCTCCCAGCTTCTCGACGATGAAGAGGATGTAGCGCACATCGACGGCGATGCAACGCTGGAGGTTGTCATCGAAGTTGATGTCGCCGCTCAACGACTCCCAGTTGCCGTCGAAGGCGGCACCGATCAGTTCCCCGTTGCCGTTCATCACGGGGGAGCCGGAGTTGCCGCCAGTGATGTCGTTGGTGGTGAGGAAGCAGGTGGGCATCTCGCCGTTGGGCAAGGCATAGTGGCCGAAGTCCTTTGCCTGGTACAGCTCTTTCAGCTTGGCGGGAACAACAAACTCGGGGTTGGTGGGGTCTTCCTTCTCCATCACGCCCTTCAGGGTGGTGTAGTACTTGTAGTGAACGCCGTCCTTGGGGTCGTAGGCCTTCACGTTGCCGAAGGTCAGGCGCAGGGTGAAGTTGGCATCGGGCGCCTTCGGGGTGGGGGCGTACATCTCGCAGAGGCCGCGCACATAGGTCTTGTGGAGCAGGCTGACACCTTCGCTGGCCTCCTCCAGTTGCTGGCGGAACTGTCCCTGCAACCGGGCTACGGACGATGAGAAGCCGTAGGCAAGGTCGTCCGTGATGGCTTCAGCGGTGGGCTGGGCCAGGAAGGCCTCGAAGTTCTTCTGCGAGGAGAAGATGGAGGTGTCGTAGAGTGCGTTGACGTAGGCCTCATAGTCGCCGCCGAACCGAGTGCGGATGGTCTCGTAGAGTGCGGGCAGGGCATCTTGGCCCACCTTCTGCGCGTAGAGCGGCAGAAGGGCTTTCGCTACCTTGCGGTCCACCTCGTGGTCGTAGTCCTTGTTGTGGATGCGCTCGAACGCTTCCTTCAGTTCGTCGATGGCAGCGTCAATGTCTTTCTTCTTGCCTTTCTTCAGGGCGTCCAGCAACTTGCCGGCGCTCTTTGAGGGCATACCGAACTCGATGCCACGGAATACTTCGCTAAAGTAGGTGGACTGGGTGGCGATGGGAGTCACGCGGCGTACGTAGTCGTCAATTTGCGCCACCACCTGAGCGTAGGCGTCGTTGTTCTGCTGGCGGGCGAAGTCGGCGAAGCGGGCTTCCTGCTCGGCCTTGGTTTCCAGCACGCGGTTGTCCACGATGGCCTTGTTCATGCCGATGGAGTTCTTCCAGTAGTTGCTGGAGCCGGCATACTTGCTGGCGTACATGATGCGGATGCGGTCGCTGGCAGCCATTTCCTTCTTCAGCACCTCCTGTCGCACGCCACGCACGGTGATGCGGGGCTCGTTGGTTCCCTCCATGCGCAGGCGCACTTCACTGGCGGTGAGGTAGCGGCTGGTGCTGCCGGGGAAGCCCATGATCATGGCATAGTCGCCTTCCTGCAGGCCGCGGAGGCTGATGGCCAGGTGCTTCTTCACCTTCAGGGGCACGTTGGCCGGACTGTAGTCGGCCGGGTTGCCCTGCGCGTCGGCGTAGATGCGGAACATGGAGAAGTCGCAGGTGTGGCGCGGCCACATCCAGTTGTCGGTCTCACCGCCGAACTTGCCGATGGACGAGGGCGGGGCGGCCACCATGCGCACGTCGCTGTAGGTCTTGATGAAGAACAGGTAGAACTTGTTGCCTTCGTAGAAGGGCAGGGCCTGGGTGCTGATGCCGGGTTTGCCTTTCAGGTCGCTCTTCTTGAGTGCGTTGGCCGCCAGCTTGTCGAGGTACTGGCGTCCGAGCGACTCGGTCTCGGACACCTTGCCGGCGCGGATGTCGGCGTTCACCTGGTCGGTGATGTCAAGAATGCGTTCCACGAAGCGGAACTTGAGTCCCGGGGTGGGGAGCTCCTCCGCGCGGGTCTTGGCCCAGAAGCCGTCGGTGAGGTAGTCGTGCTCCACCGAGCTGTGCTGCTGGATGGCACCGTAGCCGCAGTGGTGGTTGGTCAGGATGAGCCCGTCGGGCGAGATGATTTCGCCGGTGCAGCCTCCTCCGAAGATGCCTACCGCGTCCTTGAGCGAAACAGCGTTGGGGTTGTAGATGCCGTCCACATCCATTCTCAGGCCTTGTGCCTTCATGCGGTCGGTCAGGTTCTTCTCCTGCATCATTTGCAGGAGCCACATGCCTTCGTCGGCCTTGACAGGGGCCAACAACGAGCATGCCAGGGCAAGTGCCCACATTCTCAGTTTTTTCATTGCGTTCGTAGTGTTAAGTTAAGATGGTTCGCGGGCAAAGATACAAAGTTTTTGGCAAGGGCAGGTTAAATAATGAAAATATATTTCCTCGTACGGCCTAAACATATTACTTTTGCAGCGTAAAGATTTCTACTTGGATATATTGCATGAAAAAGAATTGCTTTTGTTGGGTCATCTCTGCCCTTTGTGCCTCTTGTGCCAGTGAGTATTGCATTGAAGGAAGTTCCACCGTATCGCGGCTGGACGGCAGGACGCTCTACGTGAAGGTGCCTCAAGCCAGCGAGTGGGTGTGCATCGACTCGTCGGAGGTGGTGCATGGGAGTTTCCGCATGGAGGGGAGGGTGGACTCGACGGTCATTGCCTCGTTGTTTGTGGGCGATGACTACGTGATGCCTTTGGTGATAGAGCAAGGAAATATCCAGTTGAACATTGACAACGCCGGTATGACGGTGAAGGGAACGCCGCTGAACAACCGCTTCAATGACTTCATGATGAAAAAGAACGCGCTGGACGACAGGGCCTATGAGGTGGAGCGCACCGAAAGCCGCATGATTATGGACGGCAGTACCCCGGAGGAGGTGCGCCGGGAGGTGGAGCGGCAGCGTAGGCAGCTGGGGGTGGATGTGGACAACCTGGCCAAGCGCTTCATCCAGGAGAACTATGACAACGTGTTGGGACCGGGCGTGTTCCTGATGTTCTGCAACGGGTTGCCGTATCCCATGATGACACCGGTCATGGAAGAGATCATTGGCGGAGCGCCGGAAACGTTCCGCAATCATCCGCAGATAAAGGATTTTCTCCACCTGGCGCGGGAGAACATGCGCAAGATGGAGGAGCTGAAACGTACGTCGGTCGGCGGCTGATGTTGACCTTGCCGGACGGGTTCAGACGGACAAATGCACACGGGGACGAAGGGAAATCCGCTTCGTCCCCGTGTGCATTTTCTTTTGGCGTGTGTCTCGCGTGCGCATCGGGCATTGGCCGGACGCCGCTCAACCCTGGGTGTGGGCGGCGGAGGTGTCGCGGTGACGCTCGGGCAGGCCCGACTCGATAACGGCGTAGGACGTGGCCATCAGCTCTTCCAGGTGACCTTTCCCCTGGGGGGGGATGGCCGGATGGATGGTCATCCGCAGGGGGTGCCAGTGCAGCAGCTTGGCGGTGCGGGGCAGTACCTCAAAGGCTCCGTCGATGGTGATGGGGATGACCGGCAGCTGGAGCTGGTCGGCCATGAGGAAGGCGCCCTTCTTGAACTCGTTCATGCGGCCGGTAAAGGTGCGCCAGCCTTCGGGAAACACCACCATGGAGGTGCCGCCCTGTAGGATGCGCTCGGCCGAACGGATGGTCTCCACCACCTTCCGGGGGCTGGACTTATCAACGAAGATGAAGCCGGCGGCCTCACAGGCCTTGCCCACGAACGGCAGCTTGCGGAGGCTTTTCTTCAGCATCCATTTGAAGTTGCGGTTCAGATAACCGTAGATGAGGAAGATGTCGAAGGCACCCTGATGGTTGGCGATGAACACGTAGGAGGTGCCGGGACGGATGTGCTCGCGCCCAGTGACCCGTACGGGCAGTAGGAAGAGGACGCAGGTGAGCCGTGACCAGATTTTTCCGGGCCAGTAGCCCCAGAAGTTCCCGTCGCCTAACCAGCAGCCGACTACGATGATCACGCAGGTAAGGATGGTGAGTACTAAGAAGATGGGTAACCCGATGCAGATTTGGTAGATGTAATAAAGGAATGTAATCATTTTGGTTGATTTTTTTGTGAAAGATTCATAGGGGTAGTTCGGAGGGTGATGACGGTGATTTCGGGCCATGCGCCGAGACGCAGGGGGAACAGCACGTAACCCAGTCCGATATTGACGTATAGAGCCCGTCCGCCTTCGAGGTACAGTCCCCGGTGTTCGGGATAGATCCAGCGCGAGACGGAGAAGCCGAAGAGGCTGACCTGCATGTCGTGGGTGTGTCCGGACAGGGTGAGTTGTACGTCTGTGCGGGGCAGTACCTCCCGCCGCCAGTGGGTGGGGTCGTGGCTGAGGAGGATGCGGAACCGGCCGTTGGTTCCTTGCAAGGCGCGCCGCAGGTCGCCCCTGTCAGGGAAGGGAGGCCGGCCGCTGTTCTCCACACCGGCCACCACGATGGAGTCGCTCCCCCGGTGGAGGCAGTGATGCTCGTTGAGCAGGAGCCGCCAGCCCAACTGCCGTTCCAGCCGCTTCAGCGTGTCGAGATTGGCGGCCTGTTCACGGGGCGATGACCAGCGGGCGTAGGTGCCGTAGTCGTGGTTGCCCAGCACGGAATAGACACCGTCGGGAGCCTGCAGCTGGCTGAGGGCTGTGAGGAACGGCGCGAGCTCGGTGGCGCGGCTGTTCACCAGGTCGCCGGTGAAG
>JAQXRG010000132.1 GCA_029218405.1 Bacteroidales bacterium | reverse complement strand
GGTAGGGTCGGTATATTGGCCACAGGTATAGTCATAGTCCCCGTCCTCGGTGGCGGCCACCAGCTTGAATCCGCTTTCCTTCAGGAACTGGAGGGTGTTCTTGATGTTCGGTTCGCGGCACACGGGAATCTTGTGGAGCGCTCCGGCGGAGGTCTTGATGGCATCGGCGTTCACACTGACACTGTTGCGTGAAGGGATGATGATGGCGTCCACTCCCGCGCACTCGCAGGTGCGGGCGATGGCGCCGAAATTCCGCACGTCAGTCAGTCCGTCGAGCAGGACGAACAGAGGATTCTTGCCCTGTTCGAAGAGGAACGGCACGATGTCTTCCGTGCGCTGGTAGGTGACCGGGGAGATGAAGGCGATGACCCCTTGGTGGTTCTTCTTGGTGATGCGGTTGATGCGTTCCACCGGTACACGCTGCACAGGGATGAAGGTTTCCTTCAGGGCGGCGAACAGTTCTTTGGAGAGTTCGCTCTGTATGTCCTTCTTCACCAGTACCTTGTCGATTTCCTTTCCGGCCTGTATGGCTTCGATGACGGCTCTTGCGCCGAATATCATTTCGTTCTTTTCTATCATATTGTTTCGTTCTTTTCTGTCCTATCAATCGTTAGGTCTTATTCGTTCATTCTCAATAGTTCGCGGGCGTTGTTGAGGGCGGCTTCCGTCAGCGTGGCCCCGCTCAGCATGTGGGCGATTTCTTCCACCCGTTGCTCCGCGCTCAGCCGTAGGATATGGCTGTTGGTCCCCGTCTCCGTGTCTTCCTTGTACACCTTGTAGTGGATGCTGCCCCGTGCCGCTATCTGCGGCAGGTGGGTGATGCTGATGACTTGCCGGTTGTGCTGTCCCATGTCCTGCATGATGAGGGCCATCTTCTCGGCGATGGAGCCCGACACGCCGGTGTCAATCTCGTCGAACACAATGGTGGGCAGCTTCACCGCGCCGGCGATCATGGCCTTCAGCGACAGCATGACGCGGGCGATTTCGCCGCCCGACGCGATGGAGGCCACGTTTTGCAGGGTCCCGTTCTTGTTGGCGGAGAACAGGAAGTTCACGCTGTCCATGCCGTTGCTGTCAGGTTCCTTCCGGGCGGTCAGTTCCACCGCGAACTGCACGTTGGGCATTCCCAACGGGACGAGCAGGGTCTGCATCTGTTCCTCGATGTGGCGGGCCGAGCGCGTGCGCGTTTCAGTCAGTCCGCCGGCTTTCTGCAGCACCTCCGCCAGCAGGGTCTCCCGCTTGTGTTCCAGCACGGTGATGTGGTCATCGAAGGAGGTGATGGCGTCCAGCTGGCGGCGGTAGTTGTCCGCCAGTTCCATCAGCGCTTCCACGGTGTCCAGCCGGTGCTTCTGCTGGAGGTTATAGAGGAGGTTCAGACGTTCGTTCACGAAGTCCAGCCGCGCGGGGTTGAACTCGATGGCCTCCTGCGCGTTGGCAATGTCGTGGGCGATGTCCTTCAGTTCGATGTAGCAGCTGTTCAGCCGTTCTATCCAGTCCTGCGCGGGGGTGAACACGTGCGAGATGGCCTGCAAGGTCTGCAGGCACTCCTTGCTTTGGGTCAGCGTCCCCCCCTCATCGTTGAAGATGATTTGTTCCGCCTTGTAGAGGTTGGCCTTGATGTCCTCCGCATGGCTCAGGGTGTCCGCTTCCTGCTCCAGCGCCTCCTGTTCCCCTTCCTGCAGGTGGGCTTCCTCCAGCTGTTCCAGCTGGAAGCGCAGGTAGTCCTCGTCCTGCCGGCTCTTCTCCGCCTGGGCGATGAAGTCGGCCAGCTCCCGGCTCACCTTCTTGTAGCGTCGGTAAGCGTCCTGGTAGTCAGCCAGCTGCTGTTCGTCCTGTGCCAGGATATCGAGAATGTTCAGCTGGAATCCCTCCTTGTTGAGCAGCAGGTTCTGGTGCTGGCTGTGCACGTCAATCAGCTTTTCCCCCAGCAGCTTCATCTGGCTCAGCGAGGCCGGCGTGTCGTTGATGAAGGCGCGGCTCTTCCCGTTGGCCGACACTTCCCGGCGCAGCAGGCACTCCTCGGGGGCGAACTCAATGTCGTTCTCCTCGAAGAACGGCTGCATCCCATAGTTGGCGATGTGGAACTTCGCTTCCACGATGCACTTCGAGGCCCCTTTGCGGATGGCCTTTACGTCGGCGCGCTGTCCCAGCAGCAGGCCGATGGCCCCCAGGATGATGGACTTGCCCGCGCCCGTCTCGCCGGTGATGACCGAGAAGCCGGAAGAGAAGCCGATGTCCAGCTTGTCTATCAACGCATAATTCTGTATGTATAGCGACTGTAACATGGCGTGGTTTATGAGTCAAGTAGCGCCGCCAGCCTGTCCACGATGTCATCCGCCACCTGGGCCTTGGGCTTCAGGGGATAAGAGACCGACTGCTGGCGGTCGATGAGTGTAATCTTGTTGGTGTCGCAGCGGAATCCGGCCCCGGGGTCGTTCAGCGAGTTCAGCACGATGAAGTCCAGGTTCTTCCGTTGCAGCTTGTCCTGTGCGTGGAGCGTCTCGTCGTGGGTCTCCAGGGCAAAACCTACCAGCCGTTGGTGCGGCCCCTTCATCCGTCCCAGTTGGGCGGCGATGTCGTGCGTCGGTTTCAGGCGGATGAGCAGGTCATCCTTTTCGCGCTTGATTTTCTGGGCCGCCACGGTCTCGGGCGTGAAGTCGGCCACAGCCGCGCACAGGATGCCTGCGTCCGCTTGCGCGAAAGCTTCGGTCGCCGCCCGGTACATCTCCTCCGCGCTTTCCACGTCCACCCGGCGGATGTCCCCTGGAGGGGTGGCCAGTTGCACGGGGCCGCTGACCAGCGTGACGTGCGCTCCGCGACGGGCGCATGCCTCCGCCAGCGCGTATCCCATCTTGCCCGACGAGTAGTTGCCGATGAAGCGCACCGGGTCAATCTTCTCGTACGTAGGCCCGGCGGTGATGACGATATGACGGCCCTTCAGGTCCTGCCGGCGGGCGAAGAACCGCTCCAGGGTCTCGATGATGCGTTCCGGTTCCTCCATCCGGCCTTTCCCCACCAGGTGGCTGGCCAGTTCGCCCTCGGCCGGCTCGATGATGT
>JAQXRG010000131.1 GCA_029218405.1 Bacteroidales bacterium | reverse complement strand
CTCAGCCGAGTTCGAGAACGACAAGAAAGCCGTGATTGAGAAGTACAACGAGTTGGGTTATCGCGATGCCGTCATTGAGGTAGACAGCGTCACACCGTTTGACGACAAGACGGTGGATGTCTATATGAAAATCAGCGAAGGACAAAAGTATTATCTGCGTGATGTCACCTGGGTGGGCAACACGGTCTATCCTTCGGACCTGTTGGCACAGCAGCTGCGCATGAAAAAAGGAGATGTCTACAACCAGAAGCTCTTGAACGAACGTCTTACTTCGGACGATGACGCCATCGGCAACAACTATTATAACCGCGGTTACGTGTTTTTCAATCTTGACCCTGTCGAAATCAACATCGACAAGGACTCCATTGACTTGGAAATGCGTATCGTGGAGGGACCGCAGGCATCCATCAGCCATGTACGCATCAATGGTAATGACCGCCTGTATGAAAACGTTGTGCGTCGTGAGCTCCGTACCCGTCCCGGCGACTTGTTCAGCAAGGAAGCGTTGGAGCGTACTTATCGTGAAATTGCGCAGATGGGGCATTTCAATCCCGAAAACATCAAGCCCGATGTCAAACCGAATCCGGAAGATGGAACGGTGGACATTAACTGGGGCCTGGAATCGAAGGCCAATGACCAGGTGGAATTCTCCGCCGGTTGGGGCCAGACGGGTATCATCGGTAAGTTGAGCCTGAAATTCACCAACTTCTCCATCGCCAACCTGTTCCGCAAGAACGACAATTATCGTGGCTTCCTGCCGCAGGGTGATGGACAGACACTCACCATCAGCGGACAGACCAATGGCCGTTACTACCAGTCGTACAGCATTTCGTTCCTTGACCCCTGGTTTGGCGGCAAGCGTCCGAACTCACTGTCGGTATCGGCCTTCTTCTCCAAACAGACCGATGTGAGCAGCAATTACTATAATAACGCCGTGATGAACAGCTATTATAACATGATGAGCGGTTACGGCAATTATTATGGCGGCTATTATGACAACTACGAATCCTATTATGATCCCGGAAAGTATATCAAGATGTTCGGTGTGTCATTGGGATGGGGTAAGCGTCTGCGTTGGCCGGACGACTTCTTCACGCTGTCGGCCGAATTGTCTTACCAGCGGTTCATGCTGAAGAACTGGAGTTATCTGTACATCAAGCTGAACAATGGCCAGTATATGAACTCTGGCAACTGCAACAGCTTGAGCCTGAGCTTCACGTTGTCACGTAACTCTACGGATAATCCTATCTTCCCGCGTTACGGTTCTGAATTCATGGCTTCTGTCTCTTTCACTCCGCCCTATTCCCTGTTCAGCGACAAGGACTATGCGACGTATGGCAAGGACAACTATGAAGATGCCGCCAGTATGTACCGCTGGATAGAGTACCATAAGTGGAAATTCAAAGCCAAGACATATACTGCCTTGACGAGCAACAAGAAATGTCCGGTCATCATGACCCGTTTCGAGTTCGGCTTGTTGGGACACTACAACCGTAACAAGCGTTCGCCGTTTGAGACCTTCTACATGGGTGGTGACGGAATGAGCGGCTACAGTTACAATTATGCGTCCGAGACCATTGCCCTGCGTGGATACGAAAACGGTTCGCTGACACCGTATGGAAGCGAAGGGTATGCCTATGTCCGTCTGGGTGCCGAGCTGCGTTATCCGCTGATGTTGGAAAACTCGACCAGCATCTATGCCTTGACGTTCGTCGAAGGCGGTAATGCCTGGAACAAGGTGCAAAGCTTCAATCCGTTCCAGCTGAAACGTTCGGCCGGTGTGGGTGTGCGTATCTTCTTGCCGATGATTGGTATGATGGGTATCGACTGGGCGTATGGTTTTGACAAGATAAACGGGTCGACCCAATATAGCGGCAGTCAGTTCCACTTTATTATCGGACAGGAATTCTAAACTTAATATGAAAACCCTATGAAACGATTTGTCTTATCAGCCGTATTGTTTTTTGCCTGCCTGTTGGCGGCACAGGCACAGCGTTTTGCATTGGTAGATATGGAGTATATTTTCCAGCAGTTGCCGGACTATGCCCAGGCGAACCAGCAACTGGAATCGCTCACCCAGCAATGGCAGCGGGAAGTGGAGGCCAAGGCCAATGAGGCGAAAGCCCTGTATGAGGCCTACCAGCAGTCGGCCGCTTCACTGACAGCGGCACAGCGCACGGCAAAGGAAGACGCGATTGTGGCCAAGGAAAGAGAGGCGGCCGAGCTCCGCAAGAAATATTTCGGTCCCGAGGGGGAAGCCGTCAAGAAGCGTGAGTCGCTGATGGCTCCCATACAGGACGCTGTCTACAAGGCGGTGAAAGAGCTGGCCACACGTCATGGCTACGATGTGGTCATTGACCGCGCATCGGCGCAAAGCATGATTTTTGCTTCTCCGAAGATCGATATCAGTAATGAAGTCCTCTCAAAATTAGGATATTCAAATTAATTTTATACTTTTGCAGTCCACTATTAGAAAACAAAAAAGATAACTAAAATTATGTTGAGAAAAATTGCTTTAATGTTACTGCTCATCGCGCCGATGAGTGTATTTGCCCAGAAGTTCGGTCACTTCAAGTCGATGGACATCATTCCTGTCATGCCGGAATACTCAAAGGCCCAGAAAGATATTCAGGCCATCCAGCAGCAGTATGAAGATGAAATCAAGCGTGCTTCAGACGAGTTCAACAAGAAGTTTGCTGAATATCAGCAGGAACAGTCAAAACTGCCCCAGAACATTCAGGAACGTCGTCAGAAAGAACTGCAGGAAATGCAGGAAAAGGGCATGCAGTTCCAGCAGGAGGCCCAGCAGCAGCTTCAGAAGGCGTATGCCGACATGATGGAGCCGATTTATAAGAAACTGGAAGATGCCGTGAAGGCTATCGGTTCTGCTGGCGGCTATACTTATCTGTTTGACCTGAACCGTACAGACATTCCTTATATTGACATGAATGCATCCAAGGATGTCACCAACGATATCAAGACAAAGTTGGGTATCAGCCTGACTGCTGTCCCCGCCGCTGCGGGTGCTGCCCGTTAAACCGGCAGTGTTGTTTTATTCGGTCGGGCACGGACAATACGGATTCTGCGGAGGGATGGGCTCATCCCCGGATGACCGTGTTTTCCGTGCCTGACTGCTTTTTTATCTTTACTCTCGACGCATGAAACAGACTTTTGGACCTATCGGTGTTTTTGATTCCGGCTATGGCGGACTGACCATTTTGGGCAAGATCCGTGAGTCGTTGCCGCAGTACAATTATATTTATTTGGGTGATAATGCCCGTACTCCCTATGGCACCCGTTCGTTTGAGGTGGTCTATCAGTTCACCCTGGAGGCGGTCCGTAAATTGTTCGAGTTAGGCTGTCCGCTGGTGATATTGGCGTGCAACACCGCTTCTGCCAAGGCCTTGCGCAGCATACAGCAATGTGATTTGCCACATTTGGCACCAGCCAACCGTGTGCTGGGAGTGATACGGCCCACGGTAGAAGCCATCGGCACCGTGACCCGCAGCCGTCATGTCGGTGTGTTGGCCACTGTCGGAACCATCAAGTCCGACTCTTATCCGTTGGAAATCAAGAAGCTCTATCCAGACATCCACGTGACGGGGCAAGCGTGTCCGTTGTGGGTGCCGTTGGTGGAGAACAGGGAATACGCCTCCGATGGGGCCGATTATTTTGTCAGTAAATACATTGATAGTCTGCTGGACAAAGACCCGCTGATTGACACCTTTATCTTGGGCTGTACCCATTATCCGCTGTTGATGGAGAAAATCCGTCGGTTTACGCCTCCCGGCATCCGTCTGGTGGCCCAGGGAGAATATGTGGCCGCAAGTCTGAAAGACTATCTGCACCGCCATCCTGAGATGAAGAGCCGTTGCTCTGTTGGCGGGCAGTGTGAGTTCCTGACCACCGAGTCGGCTACCAAATTCCAGGAGTCTGCTTCTGTATTCCTGCAACAAGAGGTGTCTGTCCGTAGGATAGTGCTGGAGTGACCTGTTGGTAGGATGGTGTCAATACTGTGTGGCAAAAAAAGATCAGGCAATGTACTGAGTCTGTTGCCTACCCAGCGCATTGCCATGATCTTGTCCGTCCATCGGTTGGAGGTTGGTGTGGTGACTAATCGCCGCATTTTCGTCCAACGGTTTAAAACAGTAAGTGATTTTTTTCATAGAATTATTTGGACGATGGACTGGAGTAACCTTCCTTTTTATACAGCTATGCTTGTTTTCTGCTTGTCTTGTCTTTTTCTGTTTACAAAAATACCGCTTAACAACACTGCCACATACAAACAAAAGCAGTAAAATGACAAGAAGGCCAGCTCCTGTCATCGCTATC
>JAQXRG010000130.1 GCA_029218405.1 Bacteroidales bacterium | reverse complement strand
ATACCTGGGGCGTGGGCATCAACATGACCGACCTGAACCGTCCGGACATGCGCTTCGAACGCTTGGAACGGGAGGACTCCATCGGACTGGAGAGCGACTTCACCAGCAGTGCCTGCGAGGACCCGACAGAAGGGGGCATCTGGTTCGTCACCACCCGGGGGCTGCATTACTTTGACCCCGTGAGGCACCACTTCCGGCAGGCGCGCTTCCCGGACAGCGACCAGGAGTTCGAAGCGGTGGGCACCGCTATGGTGGACCACAAGCGGCGGTTGTGGATGCCGACCTCGAAAGGTGTGTTCATCCTGGACCTGCACTCCTTCCATTATTCGCCCGAACGGCTGAACTACCTGTACCTGAAGTACCGCCTCAGCGACCCACAGTCGAAGCAGCAGGAACGCATCAACTGTGTGCTACAGACCCGCAATGGTACCATTTGGCTGGGGTCGGACGGCAACGGACTGTACCGGCTTGTCTCCGAGCACGAGCGGGAATTCACGTTCGAGAACTATACCGTCACCGACGGACTGTCGGACAACAACCTGCTCAACATGACGGAGGACGGCGCGGGCCTTATCTGGATCACCACCGGCTACGGGCTGTCGTGCCTTGACCCCAAGCAGATGACCTTCACCAACTATACCAAGGAGGACGGACTGCCCGGCAACCAGTTCCAGCGCAACGCCTGCTTCTACTCCGCCTCGCGCGACCGCCTCTACTTCGGGACCACCAACGGTCTCGTGTCCTTCGGTCCTACCCTGCCCGAGCACCTGAAGAATACGGACGAGCCCACTCGTGTACATATCAGCTACCTCAGCATTGACGGCACCACACTGTATCCGCCCTCCACCATCGACTCGCTGCACACGCCTGCCTGTCCTGAGCAAGGACTGCGCCTGCACGAAAAGGACAGAAACCTGCTGATGGAATGCTCGACCCTGGACTACGGGAAGCTGAACCGGGTACGCTATGCCTACCGCCTGAAGGGATATGAGGAGGAATGGAAAAAGACCCGGCCGGGCGAGCACAGCATCCGGTACACACGGCTGCCTGCCGGCCACTACACCTTGGAGGTGTATGCCACGGATGACAAGGGACATTGGACAGAAGCCGTCACCCGGACCGACGTAACCGTCCGGCCGTACTTCTACAAGACCACCGGATTCGGGGCCGGAATGCTCCTCCTTGCGGCCGCCTGCGGAACCGGCCTCTGGTACCGACGACGCAGACGGACGCGGACCGCCCGGTCAGTACGGGAGGACGTACCCTTGCCGGCCGGCACTGAGCCAACTCCTCCCGATACAGTCGTCACCGAAGTGGCTCCTGCCATGGAAAGTGACAGAGAAGAACCGGAGGCAACGGTTCCCAAAGAGACCGCCGACCTGGGAGCGCTCTCGAAAGACAAGGAGTTCCTGGATATGGCCTACGGGCTGATGAGCCGGCATTATGCCGAGGCGGAATATGGAGTGGATGATTTCGTCCACCACCTGGGTTACAGCAAGACCTTCATCAACAACCGGCTGCAGGCATTGTGCGGCTCGTCCATCGGCCAGTTCATGAAAAACTACCGGCTGGACGTCAGCAAGGAGACCATCGAGAAAGGGAACAGACAGGTGTCTGTCACCGACCTGGCCTTCGCCGTAGGCTTCAGCGACCCGAAATACTTCTCGCGGTGCTTCAAGGAGCGGTTCGGCATCCTTCCGAGGGAGCTGATGAAGAAACTGAAAGACGGCAGCGAGACTGAGCCTATCACCTGACACGTGTGGCTTGCCGAGCATAGCCATCATTGACATTCCCCCTAATCGAGCATCAGGCTCATCGTGGGGGACAGTCCTTCGAGCAGCCAGGCGGTGAGCTCGGAAATGGTCAGCACCTCGTAGGTGGCAGAAGCCTCGAAACCACAGTGGCAGTCTCCCTCCTGCAACCAGTAATACCCATTGTTCTCGGGAATGTCCACGTCGCCCGTCACCTGAAGGGTCCGTCGGCAGGAAGGATACAGGCACGCATAACGGTGTAGGGCTTCCCCCACCCGCAGCACCCGCGCCATCCCTATTTTCTGTTGGCGCGTCGGACAAGGCGGCAACCCGGCCGTCAGCCGAGAGGCACCACAATGCCGTGCTATCTGCCGCAAGGCGGCGACACAGTCCACCCCCTCCGCCAGCACCAGCTCCTTGACCTTCCAGACAGCGTCCTCTAAGGGCACACAAAAGGCCAGTCCCACCAACGTCCGCTCCCGCTCTATCCGCAGGCAACAGCCCCCGTCCAGCCAGATGTCATGGCAGACCACCTGCAGGTCATCCACCGTATGCTGGATGCAGCAGGGACGTTGCAACAACTGTTCGTTGATAAAGTTACCAACAGGTTCATCGAACGATTTCAACAGTTCTATCGAACTGATTTCCAATATGCGTTCTGAGTTATCAACAGGTGTATCCCCCCTGTTGATAACTACGTTTTCCACCGTCCGATGGAAACAGGCCGCATAGCCCGAACGGGCGTAATACCCGAACAATCCTTCGTTGGCCGGAATCAAGGTGGAGAACCATTTTCCCTGCGCGTACAGGCTGCGGTGTGTCTCCGCCAACAACCGGTGCATCTCGCCCCGGCACCGATGGTCGGGATGCGTGCAAGCCCCCGATACGTACGCCACCGGCACCACGTATCCGGCCCCGAACGTCATGTCGTAAGGCACTGTCTGCAGGGCGGCCACCACCTGTCCGTCCACTTGCCGCACATGGTTGATGGCATCGGAATACCGACACCCGAAGTACAAGTCGATGAACGCCTCGGAATCATCGAAGCACTGTTTCCACAACTGCCGGGTCTGCTCTTTCAGGCTCATACGCGCAACGTGACGATGTATTTTTCCAACAACACTTCGGGCTGGTAAGACAGCTTCGCCTTGCGGAGCCCCTCCAAGCCCAGGTCCTCCTCGCGGTTGATGTAGGTGAACGTGTCGGGAAGGTGGTTGGCAAACTCGTAATTGATCATGGCATAGGCGCCGTCGATGGACGTGTCCGCCTTCTCCACACAGGTGTCGAAGGTGTCGGCGTTGATCGGAGCGCCGTAGGTGAAGGCCACCATCCGCCCGTCCACGCGGAGCACACCGCCCCGGATGTCCAGCTCGTCGATGTGCTGCAAGGCGGTGGTCATCGAGCGCCGTTCGTCCTGCAACGCCTGGTTCTCGGCACAGTCGTTCGCCTGGCACCAACTGTTCTCCAACCGCAGGCATTCCAGGACCAAGGCCGGCGTCAGTTCCTGGTACTCATAGTGAGGATACGTGGCCTTGAAACGGTTGATGTGGTTGCGTTTGGGCTGGAACTTCTTGCCCCGCAAAGTGGCGAGGTCCGTACGGAGGTAGATGTAGTCAAAGTAATCGCGGTCCAACTGAAACTCGAACTGTCCGGGGAACTCGGCCTCCAATTCTGCCCGCGTGGCGGCACAGACCCCCAGCATCAGGAAAGGGGCTCCCGCCGCACGCGCGTCGTCCATCATCGCCTCCACCACCGGCTTCAGGCTGCCCGAACCTACCGGCATCATGTAGGCCAGCTGCTCGTGACAGGCATTGAAGCGGAACAGCAGGAACCCGCCCCATTCGGCGATTTCGGTGCGGTAATAAAAACGCCAGCTGAACAGGTTGGCAAACGAGAGGTCGCAGTTCTGCCGCCAGCTGCCCAACGTATAACGCTGCACGCGTTCCTTATCTTCCATCCCTAAGGGTCTGAAATCTATCTTCTTCATCATCATCGGCAGGTCAAATCAATCCTAACAATCGTAAGAGGGAGGGAGCCAGCAAGGCGGTCAGGATGCCGTTCAGCGTCAGCCCCAAGCTGGCATAAGCACCGTACTTGCCACTCACTTCCATCGCTTTGGACGTACCGACGGCATGCGAGGCCGTCCCCATGGACAACCCCTGCGCGATGGGACTGCCCACACGTCCCACCTGTAGCACCTTGAAGCCACAGATGGCGCCAAACAGCCCGACCACGATAACGACCGCCGCCGTCAGCGAGGGGATGCCTCCCACGGCGTTCGACACCTCCATGGCGATGGGCGTGGTCACAGACTTGGGGGCCAGCGACATGACGACCTCGGGGGCAGCCCCCAGCCACTTCGCGATGAGGGTGACCGACACCAGTCCGACCACACAGCCCGCCAACTGCGATACCAGGATGGGCAACAGCTGCTTCTGAATCATCTTCAGCTGCAGATACAGGGGGACTCCCAACGCCACCACCGCCGGCTTCAGCCAGAACTCCACCAAGGAACCTGCCTCGGCATACGTGGCGTACGGCACACCCGTACACTTCAAGAAGACAATCAGGAAAGCAATCGCCAGCAGGATAGGGTTCAGCAACACCCATCCCGTCTTGTTCTGCAGGCACTTGGACAAGAAGAAGAAGCCAAACGTGATGGCCAGCAGAAAGAACTTATTTTCGAAAAACTCCATACTTACGAACAATTTGATGAACCCAACCTGTCACTACCAACACCAAGACCGTGCTGACAAACGTGGCCACCACGATGGGCCAGAACTGCGCCTGGATAATGTCAAAGTACAACATCAGCGCCACCCCCGAGGGGACAAAGAAAAAGCCCAGGTTGGCCACCAGGAAATTGGAAAGTCCCTGCACCCACTCCAACTTAATCCAACCCAGCTGCAGGAAGAGGGTCAGCAACAACATGCCGATAATGCTGCTCGGCAACTTGATTCCCGTCAGGTAAACCACCAGCTCACCCAACGCCAGACATCCGAAAAGGATGGAACATTGACGTACCATACGCAATCAATCTTATTTCTTAAAACCACGCAAAGATACGAAATCGGCGACAAACGGAGGTGGCCAGCGGAGATTTTTCAAAAACCTGCCCTCAAACATACAGAAAATACGCGCTACGGATTAAAAAAATTAGGGGTTTGCCAACTTCATGTTGCAAAAATCTGTAATTTTGCAGTGCGGTAGGAGGAAATCGTTATCGCACACGGTATAAAATTGAACAACCTTATATAATAAACAATATGGATTTAATTAGTCAAATCGTTGAACGCGCTAAAGCCAACAAACAGCGCATCGTCCTTCCGGAAGGAACGGAAGAACGTACTTTGAAGGCTGCCAACCAGATTCTGGCAGACGGAGTAGCTGACCTGATTATCTTGGGTAACCCTGACGAGATCAAAGGACTCGCCAACGAATGGGGACTGACCAACTTGGATAAAGCCACCATCATCGATCCGGAAAACCATCCGAAGAAAGAAGAATACGCCCAACTGCTCTGCGAACTGCGCAAGAAGAAGGGCATGACCATCGAAGAGGCCCGCAAGCTGGTGCTCGACCCGCTGTACCTGGGCTGCCTCATCATCAAGGCAGGCGATGCCGACGGCCAGTTGGCAGGTGCCCGCAACACGACCGGCAACGTGCTGCGTCCGGCTCTGCAAATCATCAAGACATCACCGGGTATCACCTGTGTGTCAGGTGCCATGCTGATGCTGACACAGGCTCCTGAATACGGCGAGAACGGTATCTTGGTAATGGGCGACGTGGCCGTGACTCCGATGCCGGACGCCAACCAGCTGGCCCAGATCGCTGTCTGCACCGCACGCACCGCACAAGCCGTGGCAGGCATCGAGCCGCGCGTGGCCATGCTGAGCTTCTCCACAAAGGGCTCTGCCAAGCACGAAGTGGTGGACAAGGTCGTTGAGGCACTGGGTATCGCCCGCGAAATGGATCCGACCCTGAAGATTGACGGCGAGCTGCAGGCCGATGCCGCCCTCGTGCCGAAGGTGGGTGCCAGCAAGGCTCCGGGCTCTGAAATCGCCGGCAAGGCCAACGTGCTGGTGGTGCCATACCTCGAAGTGGGTAACATAGCATATAAACTTGTGCAGCGTCTCGGCGATGCCGAAGCCCTCGGTCCTATCCTCCAGGGTATAGCACGCCCTGTCAACGACCTCAGCCGTGGTTGCTCTGTTGACGACATCTACAAGATGGTGGCCATCACAGCATGCCAGGCTATGGACGCAAAGAAATAATGACGGGCATAGTAATATAAAGGTGAAATGCATTTTTTTCTATAACTTTATAAATACTTTCAGACAATGAAAATACTCGTTTTGAATTGCGGTTCATCTTCAATCAAATACGCTTTGTATGATATGGACAGCAAGACGGTGATGACATCGGGAGGCGCAGAGAGAGTGGGTCTTGATGGCGCTTTCGTCAAGGTTAAACTGGCTAATGGCGACAAACGCCAGATTATGCACGACATTCCTGAAC
>JAQXRG010000129.1 GCA_029218405.1 Bacteroidales bacterium | reverse complement strand
AAAGGAGCATATATATCCTGACTCTTTCTTGCAAAGTGATAGCCATCGTATTTCGCTTTCAGCAAAGCGTATGCCTCGTCGGTTGTAATCTCAAGGTTGGATGCATATTCCTCGACACATGGGCGCAAGGCGGTGTTGAGCTCCTCTTGGGTGATGCCGCACAGACCTGAATATTCGTCTATCATGGATATCTGATTCAGATTATTCAGCTCCGAGAAAATGCTCATCTGGGAAAATTTAGTTACTCCTGTGATAAATACAAACTTAAGATATGCCCCTTCGTCCTTCAGCACCTGATAGAACTCACGTAGCATCATACGCATTTCTTCAAGCTGCCCAGTGTCGTAGAGCAATCGCATGACAGGCGCGTCGTATTCGTCGAGTATTACCACGACACGTTCGCCTGTCTTTTCACAAGCCCTGTGGATCAAGCCGCGGAAGCGCGCTCCAGGAGTTTCCTCCTCCTTATTACGTCCATAAAGTCTTTCGTAGTCGGCAATGAAGTTTCCCAGCTTTGTCTTCGCCTCACTCACCTTAAGGTTCTTCAGTCCGCTCATTGTGAAATGCAGCACGGGATATGTCTTCCACTCCTTTTCCAAATCCATGATTTTCAATCCCTCAAATAGTTCCTTTTGACCTTGGAAATAAGCCTTGAAGGTATTGCACAATAATGACTTGCCGAAACGGCGGGGACGGGCAAGAAAGACATACTGATACTTGTTGACAAGGTTATACATCATGTCGGTCTTGTCAACATACACCTTACCATCTTCACGAATCCTCTGAAACTGGTCGGTATCTACAGGATACTTGAATCTGCTCATATCACCTGCATTTTTTTAAACAAACTCTTTTCACGCTGCAATAATACGAAAAATAAACGATACCTCAAAGGAATAGAGAAGAAATTTGAATCGCCTGCAAAGATACGCCCTTTATTCAGAATATGTTCGCTTTCTTTTCATTAAGGCATTGGTTTCGCCTTCTTCCTTCTCTCTCGGGAGAGTCTGAATAAACTCAGCCTCTCCTTTCACTCGTTTGTCAGTTAACGGAACGGCCACAGCCGCTGTCCCTGACAGAGCGGCTGTGGCCATTACCCGATACATAAAAATAATGTATAGATACGTTTCGTGTCAACGCACACCGCAGCCGGTGTCAGCGCTTCATCTTCTGCATCAGTCCAGCCATCTTGCTGCCGGTGACCATCTTCATCATCTTGCGGGTCTGCTCGAACTGCTTCAGCAGGCGGTTCACCTCCTGGATGTTCGTGCCGCTGCCCTTCGCGATGCGGTTGCGGCGGCTGCCGTTCAGGATTTCAGGATGCTTGCGTTCCTGCGGTGTCATGGAGTAGATGATGGCCTCGATGCTCTTGAAGGCGTTGTCATCGATGTCAATGTCCTTGATGGCCTTACCCACCCCCGGAATCATTGATGCCAGTTCCTTCAGGTTACCCATCTTCTTGATCTGCTGGATCTGGCCCAGGAAGTCATCGAAGTCGAACTGGTTCTTCTGGATTTTGCGCTGCAGCTTCTTCGCTTCCTCCTCGTCGAACTGCTCCTGCGCACGCTCCACCAAGGAGACAATATCACCCATGCCGAGGATACGGTCGGCCATACGGGCCGGATGGAACTGATCGACAGCATCCATCTTCTCGCCTGTACCCACGAACAGGATGGGCTTCGTCACCACCGTGCGGATGGACAACGCCGCACCGCCACGGGTGTCACCGTCGAGCTTCGTCAGCACCACGCCGGTGAAGTCCAGCCGCTCGTTGAACTCGCGCGCCGTGTTCACCGCGTCCTGACCCGTCATGGCATCCACCACGAAGAGGGTGGCATCGGGACGGATGGCTTCCTTGATGGCCGCAATCTCGTTCATCATCTGCTCGTCAATGGCCAGACGGCCCGCCGTATCGACAATCACCAGGTCCTGCCCCTTGGCCTTGGCCTGCTGGATGGCGTTCAACGCAATCTGTACCGGGTCCTTGCTGTCCAACTCGCTATAGACGGGCACGCCAATCTGTTCGCCCAGCACCTTCAGCTGTTCGATGGCGGCCGGACGATAGACATCGCAGGCCACGAGCAGCGGCTTGCGGTTCTTCTTTGCCTTGTACATCCGGGCCAGCTTGCCCGAGAACGTGGTCTTACCCGAACCCTGCAGACCCGACATCAGGATGACCGCCGGACGGTTCTTCAACTCAATCTCCACGGTGTCGCCGCCCATGAGCTTGGCCAGCTCATCGTGGACAATCTTCACCATCAGCTGGCTCGGCTTCACGGCCGTCAGCACGTTCTGTCCCAGCGCCTTCTCCTTCACGGTGTCCGTAAAGGTCTTCGCCACCTTGTAGTTCACGTCGGCGTCCAGCAACGCGCGGCGCACGTCCTTCAACGTTTCGGCCACATTGATTTCGGTGATCTTGCCCTCACCCTTCAGAATCTTGAATGACCGCTCCAGTCTTTCACTTAAATTATCGAACATATCTTTTCCTTGTTTTTCTTATTCACTTCGTTTACAATGAGGTGCAAAGGTACAAAAAAATCGGCACACGCCAACCATATTCACGGGAAACTTGCGCAAATTCCGTTTTCAGGCCTTGCGTTCCGGCCAGCCCTACCACATGTCCAGCCTCCCAAAGAGGCGGCCGCCTGGCACAAGTCCTCCCATCGCTTTGTTTCACTCGAAACTGTTTCTAACTATACTTCTTCAGCAGATTTTCGCACAAACATTTGGTCAGTGTGCAGAAAAATCGTACCTTTGCCGCCGATTTAATCAAAAACAGCAAGTAAATGAAAAAAACGCTTCTTGTCAGTGCAGCGACACTGATGGTTTCATTCCCAACTTTTGCGGGAGATTATTTGACGAACACCAACCAACACACCGCTTTCCTGCGCATGGTAGCGCGCGGTGCCAGCATCGACATCGACGGTGCCCTGAGCAACCCTGCCGGCCTGGCTTTCCTGCCGAAGGACGGCTTCTACCTCTCCTTCTCCGGACAGAGCGCTTACCAGACCCGTAACATTTCGGCCACCACCCCGCTGTGGACGCAGGACGGACAGAACACTACCCGCCTGTACGAGGGTCAGGCCTCGGCACCCATCATCCCCTCGTTCCACGCCGCTTACAAGAAAGACAACTGGACCCTCTCGACCTGCTTCGCCATCACGGCGGGCGGCGGTAAAGCCTCGTTCGACAGCGGTCTGCCCATGTTCGACGCGGCTGCCATGGGCCTCATCAGCCAGCTGAGCCAGGGCGCGCTCACTCCCTCCATGTACGACATCAACTCGTCGATGGAAGGCCGCCAGTACATCTATGGTCTCCAGCTGGGACTTACCTATAAGGTGAACGACTGGCTCTCGGTGTATGCGGGCGGACGCATGAACTACTTCTCGGGCGGCTACAAGGGCTTCCTGAACATCGGCCTCAAGGAAGGCGCGATGGAACAGGCCGGAGCTACCCTGGTCGCAAAATATACCCAACTGGGCATCGAGCAGCTGACAAACCAGCTGGTGCAGGCCGGCCTCCCGCAGGAAACGGCCCAGCAGCAGGCCCTGCAGCACAAGGCGGAAATCATGCAGCAGGCCGCCCAGCAGGTACAGGCCGCCGCTCCCGCCATGCAGCAGAAGCTGGAGAACGCCAAGATTGAGCTGGACTGTGACCAGTCGGGCTGGGGACTGACTCCCATCATCGGCGTGGACGCCAAGTTCGGGCCGCTGAACATCGGCGCGAAGTACGAGTTCGTGACCAACATGAACATCGAGAACAAGACGCACAAGCTGGAGTGCCCCGCCGAGGCCGAGGCCGTGCTGGCTCCCTACGCACACGGCGTGAACACCCCGAGCGACATCCCTGCCATGCTCTCCGTGGGCGCTCAGTACGCCATCCTGCCCTCGCTGCGTGTGTCGGCCGAATACCACTTCTTTGACGATAAGAACGCCGGCATGGCTGAAGTCACCCTGCCCGACGGCACCACCACGGGCAAGCAGAACACGCTGAAGCGCGGCACGAACGAGTTCCTCGGCGGTATCGAATGGGACGTTGACCGGCGGCTCACCGTCAGCTGTGGCATGCAGCGCACTTCTTACGGCGTGAGCGACAACTTCCAGACCGACACCAGCTTCTACTGCAGCTCCTACTCCTACGGTTTCGGTGCGCGTGTGCACCTGAACGAGCAGCTGAGCATGGACGTGGCCTACTTCTGGACCAACTACGGCAAGTACCAGAAGGACAGTGACCACTATTACGGCCTGGCCAACATCAAGGGTTCCAACGTTTACGACCGCACCAACAAGGTGTTCGGCCTCAGCCTGAACTACCACTTCTGACCGACGGAGTGACCCCTTACGCTTACAGCCCCCTGTCCGCACTTCCTTGCGGCCAGGGGACTCTTTGCTGCCTTCCCCCGGAAAGCAATAAAAAAAATCCGTCAGAAACGAACAAGCGGTTGCTTTTTTTCTTACCTTTGTACAACCTATAGAAACATCAACAACAAATTTTTAACATAAAGAATTGATATTATGATGACTATTGACAAATTCAACTTTGCCGGACAGAAGGCAATCGTACGCGTGGACTTCAATGTGCCCCTGGACGAGAATGGTAAAATCACTGACGACACCCGTATCCGTGGCGCACTCCCCACTTTGAAGAAAGTGTTGGCCGACGGCGGCGCGCTGATCATCATGTCGCACATGGGCAAGCCCAAAGGCAAGGTGAATGCCAAGTTCTCGCTGAGCCAGATTGTGGACGCTGTGGCCGCCGCTCTCGGCGCACCCGTACAGTTCGCTCCCGACTGCGCCAAGGCACAGGAGGCTGCCGCCGCCCTGAAGCCCGGTGAAGTGTTACTGCTCGAAAACCTCCGCTTCTATCCGGAAGAAGAAGGCAAGCCCGTAGGCATCGACAAGGAAGACCCTGCCTACAACGACGCCAAGAAGGCCATGAAGGCTTCGCAGAAGGAATTCGCCAAGACGTTGGCTTCTTACGCTGACTGCTATGTGATGGACGCTTTCGGTACCGCTCACCGCAAGCACGCTTCTACCGCTGTCATCGCTGACTACTTCGACGCTGACCACAAGATGCTGGGCTACCTGATGGAAAAGGAAGTGAAGGCCGTTGACAACGTGCTGAAGGACATCAAGCGTCCGTTCACCGCTATCATGGGTGGCTCGAAGGTATCGACCAAAATCGGCATCATCGAGAATCTGATGGACAAGGTGGACAACCTCATCCTCTGCGGCGGTATGACCTATACGTTCGCCAAGGCACAGGGTGGACAGATTGGTAAGTCCATCTGCGAGGACGACAAGCTGCAGCTGGCTCTCGACATCATCGAAAAGGCCAAGGCTAAGGGTGTGAACCTGGTACTGGGTACCGACTGTGTGGCTGCTGACGACTTCTCGAACGACGCCAACACGCAGATTGTACCTGCCAACGCTATCCCCGAAGGCTGGGAAGGCTTGGATGCCGGTCCGGAGACCCAGAAGTCATTCGCTGCTGCTATCGAAGATGCGAAGACCATCCTGTGGAACGGTCCTGCCGGTGTGTTCGAATTCGACAACTTCACGGCTGGCTCGCGTGCCATCGCTGAAGCCATCGCCAAGGCTACTGCCAACGGTGCCTTCTCCCTGATTGGTGGCGGTGACTCTGTTGCCTGCATCAACAAGTTCGGCATGGCCGACCAGGTGTCTTACATCTCTACCGGTGGCGGTGCTCTGCTGGAAGCCATCGAAGGCAAGGTGTTGCCGGGTGTAGCTGCCATCTGCGGCGAATAAGCTGACCGACGGTCCTTGTGACAAGAATAACTCTAGGCTTGCGCGGCCCTTGCGGTGTCCGTGCAAGCCTGGAGCTTTTTTGTACCCGTCAGGAAGGATGCGTCACTTCCGGACGAGCCGATAGACGGCGAAGGTCTTGGCGCCGATGACCGTATTCACGACAGTGCCTTCGGCCTGCAGTTGTGCCTCCTTCGGTACGATGCGGTCCGGTTCGTCGAGCGTGTTCTCCGCATCGAGGTCATCGCTGTGGAAGGTGATGACGCTACCGCCGGCCAGGGTGTCCTTCTTCTTCAGCCCCTCAAAACGCAGCTGCAGCGGCTGGTCGGAAGCGGAGGTGTTGACCACCTTCACGATGTACGACCGGGTAGGATCGTCCCACACGGCACTGGCAAAGAGTCCGTTCTGTCCCTCGTTGCCGGCCACTGCCTGCTTGTCCATGGTCAGCGGCAGCACGCGGGTGCCCTTGTGGTGCCCGTAGAGCGACTGCACGTGCCAGCTGCAGGAACGGACGCTGCGCAGGTTGTCGAACCAAATCAGGTCGGGACGCCACTGCCAGCCTTCCACGTGCGCCAGCAACGGAGCATAGGTGGCCATCTCCACCACGTCCGCATTGCGCTCCACGCCTGTCAGGAATGCGGCCTCCAGCAGGGCGGCCTCGAAATGGTTCCAGCCCTTCCCCTTGCCGTGGCAGGCATACTCGCCGGCAAAGACCTTCGGTCCCTTCCGGTCGTAATGGTCGTATCGGTTGCCGGAAGCCATGAACCATTGCTCGGGACGGTAGAAGTGCTCGTCCACCAGGTCCACTTTCAGTTTCTTCATCTCGGGCCAGAGGTACTCGAAGTCCTTGCCTTCGGAATTGGGGCCGGAGGAGCCGACAATCTTCATGTCGGGATAGGCCTTGCGGATAGCGGTGACAAACCGGGCGAGACGGGCAGGGTACTCAGGCCCCCACTGCTCGTTGCCCACCCCGATGAACTTCATGCCGAAGGGAGCGGGGTGCCCCATGTCCGCGCGGAGCTTTCCCCACGTCGTGGTGGTAGGGTCGCCGTTGGCGAACTCAATCAGGTCGAGCGCGTCCTGGATGTACCCGTCGAGCTGGTCCACCGGCACGTGGGCGTGTTCCTCCTTGTTCTGGTACTGGCACGCCAGTCCGCAGTTCACGATGGGCAGGGGTTCCGCCCCCATGTCCTCCGCCAGTTGGAAGAGCTCGAAGAAGCCCATCCCATAGGTCTGGTAATAGTCGGGAAAGAAATGGTGCTCGAAGGTGTAATGCCAGCGGTTCTCGTTGACAGGGCGGTTCTCCACCGGCCCTACCGAGTTCTTCCAGTTGTAGCGCGTGGCGAGATCGGTCCCCTCCACGATGCAGCCGCCCGGGAAGCGGAAAATGCCGGGCCGGGTGTCCACCAACGCCTGCACCAGGTCCTTGCGCAAGCCGTTCTCCCGTCCCTTCCACGTGTCGGTGGGAAAGAGCGAGATGTGCTCCAGGTCCACGCCGCCTTTCGACTTGAGGAAGATGCGCAGATGGGCCTTGTCGATGGTGACGGGCGACGTGAAGGTCAGCTCGTACTTCTTCCAGTCGGCGGAGGTCAGTTTCAGGTCCTGCGTCACGATGACCTGCGAAGCGCCACGGGTATATTTGTCAATGAGCTGCACGCGGATTTTCTGCGCCTCTCCCCGGGCCCATACCGTGAAGCGGTAGGTGGCGTCCTTCTTCAGTCCGATGCCAAAGAAACCGGCGTTCTCCAGTCCGGTACGTTTCTCATCGTGGCCGGGATACTCCAGCCGTACATAGTGAGGGCACCGTTCGAAGGGTCCGTCGTCCTTCACGGTGACACGTCCGAAAGCGTCCCAGCCCATGAGGGGATAGGTGAACTCGAACGAACGGTTCTTGATGAGCTCGGCATAGAGTCCCCCGTCGGCGCCGAAGTTAATGTCCTCGAAGAAATGGCCATAGAGGGTCGAGGGAATCTCCGCTCCCGGCTTATGGGTCTGAACGACCAGCTCGTTGACTGCTTGCGCGCCCAGGCTGAGAGAGGAGCCGAGGGCGCAAGCGGTTAATAAATAGGTAAGTTTCATACGGTTCTAATAGGTTATGGATAACAATCATTCATCGAAGAGCGGCTACAGCGGCCTGCTCTACAGGAAGGGCGGCCTTGTAGCGCTCAATGTAAGCGTTGAAGCCGGCCACCTCCTCGGGAGAAGGAGCGATTTCCACTCCGGCGTTTCCGGCAAAGACCTTCCGGTCGAGGAAGTCGGCCAGCGTTTCGCCGTGGCTGTTCACGAGATACGCCCCCAACAGGGCAATGCCCCAGGCACCTCCTTCGCCGGCGGTCTCCATGACCGAGATGGGCGAGTTGAGGGCGGCGGCCAGCACACGCTGTCCCACACCGGGGGTCTTGAACAGTCCGCCGTGGCCCGTGATGCGGTCCACCTGGATGTGCTCCTCGTTGAAGAGAATGTCGTTGCCCATCTTCAGCACACCCACCGAAGCGTAGAGATGGGTCCGCATGAAATTGGCCAAGGTAAAGGAGTCGGTGGCCGAACGCACGAAGAGCGGACGGCCCTCGGCCAGTCCGGTGACCGGCTCGCCGGAGATGTAGTTGAAGGACACTAAGCCGCCACAGTCGGCGGCGCCTGTCAGGGCGTGGTTGTAGAGCTTGGCATAGACCTCGTCCATGTCCACCTTCACCCCCAGCAGCTCCTGGTATTCCCGGAAAAGGGTCACCCAGGCGTTGAGGTCGGACGTGCAGTTGTTGCAGTGGACCATCGCCACCAAGCTGCCGTCCGGCGTGGTCACCATGTCAATCACCTCGTAAGGCTTCGACAGTTCTTTCTCCAGCACAATCATGGAGAAGGAGGAGGTGCCGGCCGACACGTTGCCGGTGCGGCACTTCACGGCGTTCGTGGCAACCATCCCCGTGCCGGCGTCCCCTTCGGGCGGACACAGCGGAATGCCGGCCTGCAGATGGCCGGTCGGGTCCAGGCGGCGCGCGCCTTCCGGCGTGAGGACTCCCGCATCGGCACCGGCGGGCAACACCTGGGGCAGGATGTCCGACAACTTCCAGGCGTAGCCGTAAGGCGCCACGAGACGGTCGAACTTCTCGATCATGGCCGCTGAATAATCCTTCACCACCGGGTCGATGGGCAACATGCCCGAAGCGTCACCGATGCCAAGCACCCGACGGCCGGTCAGCTGCCAGTGGATGTAACCCGCCAGCGTGGTCAGGTAATCCATCTCGCCCACATGCTCCTCGCCGTTCAGGATGGCCTGGTAGAGATGGGCGATGCTCCAGCGCAGGGGAATGTTATAGGCGAACAGCTGAGAAAGGGCGGCGGCGGCGGGACCGGTATGGGTGTTGCGCCACGTACGGAAGGGCACGAGAAGGTCCTGCCGGCTGTTGAAGGCCATATAGCCGTGCATCATGGCACTCACGCCGATGGCGGCCAATGTCTCCAGTTCGGCATCGTACTGACGGCGCACGTTGGCACGGAGATCGGCGTAGCAGGCGCGTACCCCGTCCCAGATGGCATCGAGGCTGTAGGTCCACAACCCGTCTTCCAACTGATTCTCCCACGTATGACTGCCTTGCGCCAAGGGGCGGTACTCCGTATCGATGAGCACCGCCTTGATGCGGGTAGAGCCAAACTCGATACCGAGAATGGCCTTGCCCGCCTCAATGGTGGATTTTGCTGCTGAATTCATGGTGTTCAGGATAGGGCGCGCCGCATCAGCAGAGCGCCTTGTTCAACATATAATACACTTCATTCATGCGCAGCTCCTTCTTGAACTCGCTGAGGGTGGTGTCCTTGTGGATGTGTACCATCTCGATACCGGCGATCTCCGCATAGTCTTCCCAATACTCGGCCGACAGGCCGTACGAAAAGCAGGAATGGTGAGTGCCACCGGCCAAAATCCAGGCACCGGCCCCTACCTCGAAGTTAGGCATGGGAATCCAGAGCGCGGATGCCACGGGCAACTTGGGGAGCGGCTTCGGCTCGATGCATTCCACGTCGTTCACAATCAGACGGAAGCGGTTGCCAAGGTCGATGACCGTGGCGGTACAGCCTGTGCCGGTCTTCGAGGTGAAGACCAAACGGACGGTCAGGCTCTTGCGGATACCGATGCCGAGGAAATGCACCTCCAAACGCGGACGGGCGGCAGCGATGAGGGGGCAGACTTCCAGCATGTGCGCCTGCAGGATGGAACTGTTGGCGCCATCGAAGTTCAAGGTATAGTCTTCGAGGAAGGAGCAGCCTACGCCCTGGCTCATGACCCATACGGTGCGGTAGAGCGCGGCCGACTTCCAGTCACCTTCCGCGCCAAAGCCATAGCCTTCGGCCATGAGACGCTGTGAGGCCAGTCCCGGAATCTGGTCAAAGAAGCTGCCGTCGGTCTGTCCCAAGTCATCGAAGTTCGTGGTGAAGCCCTTGGCTCCCTTCGCCTGCAGAATGGCACGCAGAGCCAGCTCGGCCTTGGCAGAGTTCCATACCTTCTGGTAGGCCTCGGTCGTCTTGTCCTCCAGGGCGGCATCGTGGTCATAGCTGGCGAAATAGTCGGCGACGAGCGCGTCCACCTCCTCGTCCTTCACCCGGGCATGGTAGGTCATCAGTTCGCTGACCGGACAATAATCCACGTGGTATCCCAACCGCTGCTCGGCCTCCACCTTGTCACCGTCCGTCACGGCCACATTGTTCATCTGGTCGCCGAAACGGAGGATGAGCATATCCTGGGCATCGGCCCAGCCGGCGCAGGCACGCATCCAGACAGCGATCTTACGCTGGGTCTCCTCGTCCTGCCAATGGCCCACCACCACCTTGCGGCGGATGCGCATGCGGGTGCAGATGTGGCCGAACTCACGGTCGCCGTGGGCGGACTGGTTGAGGTTCATGAAGTCCATGTCCATGGTGTCCCACGGAATCTCACGGTTGTACTGAGTGTGAAGGTGCAGCAACGGCTTGCGGAGCTGCTGCAGTCCATGAATCCACATCTTGGCCGGTGAGAAGGTGTGCATCCACGTGATGAGACCGATGCAGCGGTCGTCGTTGTTGGCGGCCTTCATCACGGCCTCCACTTCTTTCGAGGAGTTGGCGGTGCCCTTGTACACCACCTTGACAGGGAGTTTTCCGCCGGCGTTCAGGCCGGCTACCATTTCGTTACTGTGCGCGTCAACAGCAATGACGGCATCACCTCCGTACAGGAGCTGAGCCCCTGTCACGAACCATACTTCGTAATTGTTCATCATATTATCTTCGTTGAGTATTCGTAGTTCGGTTATTTTTGTCCGTAGTAAGCGTTCGGACCGTGCTTACGGCTGAAGTGTTTCTCCACCAGCAGGGGATTCATGGTGAGCTGGGGGTTCACCAGGTAGGCGATGCTGGCCATCTTGGCCACCTGCTCCATCACGACGGCATTGTGGACGGCATCATCGGCATCCTTGCCCCAGGAGAACGGGCCGTGGTTCTTCACCAGCACACCGGGCGTGTGGACCGGATTGAGGCCTTCAAACCGCTTCACGATGACGTTACCGGTCTCCCGCTCGTAAGCGCCCTTCACCTCCTCCTCGGTCATGTCGGCCGTACAAGGGATGGCATCGTGGAAATAGTCGGCGTGGGTGGTGCCAATATTAGGAATGTCCTTGCCGGCCTGTGCCCACGCCGTGGCGTACGTGGAGTGGGTATGGACCACGCCTCCTATCTCGGGGAAAGCCTTGTAAAGGACGAGGTGGGTCGGCGTGTCACTGGAGGGACGCAGACGGCCTTCCACCACGTTACCGTCCAGATCGACCACCACCATGTCGTCGGCCTTCATGGCCTCGTACGACACACCGCTGGGCTTAATGACTACCCGTCCGGTAGCGCGGTCGATGGCGGACACATTCCCCCACGTGAAAATCACCAGTCCGTGCTTCACCAGGTCGAGGTTGGCGCGGAATACTTTTTCTTTCAGTTCTTCAAGCATATTCTTCAGTTATGATTTGGTCATGCAGTTTATAATTTAAATCTCGGGTCCTTGCGGTACACGCGGTTGTTGAACTTGTACAGGGCCGCTCCCCGCTTCGATCCGGTCTTGTCTATCTTGTCTGTCTTCTCGATAAAGCCCATTTCCGCCACCTTCTTGCGGAAGTTGCGTTTGTCGATGGGTTCGCCGTAGATGGCCTCGTAGAGGTGCTGAAGCTGGGTCAGGGTGAAGAGCCGCGGCAACATGTTGAAGCCGATGGGAGCCACGGAGGCCTGGGTCTTCATCCGCTCACGTGCCTTCTCCACCATCTGCTCGTGGTCGAAGATGAGCGGAGGAAGCTCGTTCATCCGAATCCAGTGGGCATCGTGCAGGCGCACCTGCTCGGCATCGTACTCGTTGATGTTGATGAGCGCGTAATAGGCCACCGAAATGACCCGTTCGCCGGGGTCACGGTCCACCGCCCCGAAGGTGCCCACCTGTTCCATATAGACCTTGTCGAGTCCGGTCAGCTCTTTCAGCACGCGCTTGGCGGCGTCATCGGTGCTTTCGCCGGCTTGCACGAAGCCTCCCATCAGGGACCACTCGCCCTCGGCGGGCTGGAAATTGCGACGGAGAATCAGCAAGTATAGTTCTTTCTTGTCGAACCCGAAGATAATACAGTCCACCGACACGTAAAACTTTGGGTTACTGCTATAATATTCAGGCATACGGTTGATTGTTTAGAATTCAAGGAAGGAGCAGGTCCCGGCCGACCGGAACCTGCAGGCAGGCTTACCAGAAATACCAGTAGAACGCTGCCGTGATTCCCACGATGATGAGGGAGTGAACCACATCCCAGCGGTTCCAGCTGGCACGGGTCTGTGCGATCTGCTCGGGCGTGGCGGTGCCGAACACCAGTCCCTGAATCTTCTCCGGAGCGGGTGCCTCGGTGAGCAGGCTCACCACAATGACCACCGCGAGGCAGAAGAGGAACATCCAGCCGCAGAAGAACAGCCAGTTCATGTCGTAGAAGAGGTACTTGAAGGCACTGTCGGCCGCGTCAGCAGCGTTACTGTAGTACACCTTCGCGCCGAGACGGGTCAGACCGATAATCATGCCAGAGAGCAAGCCCCACATGCCACCGAGTGCCGAGGTGCGCTTCCAGCAGATACCCAGCAGGAAGGCGGCGGCGATACCGGGCGCCAGGACAGACTGGACATCCTGCAGGTACGTATAGAGCACATCACCCACGGAACGCATGATGGGAATCCACAGGATACCCAAGGCCACAATCACCACCGTGGCCACCTGGCCGATGACCACGAGCTTCTTCTCGGAGGTCTGGGGACGGAAGCGCTTGTAGAAGTCGATGGTGAACAACATGGCGGACGAGTTGAACAGCGAGGCGAGCGAGCTCATCAGTGCGGCCAGGATGCCGCATACCACCAGTCCTTTCATGCCTGCCGGCAACAGCTTGGCCACCAGCACGGGGAAAGCGGCGTCAGCGTTGGGGTTGTCGTTGGCCAACAGGGGCAGGAAGCCACCGTCGCCCAGGGTCTTCTGATGCAGCGCGAAGGCAATCATACCCGGAATGAGGAACAGGAACACGGGCAGGAGCTTCAGGTAGGCCCCGAAGATGGTACCCCGACGGGCTTCCTTCTCGTTCTTGCCGGAAAGGACACGCTGCACGATGAACTGGTCGGTACACCAGTACCAGAAGCCGATGATGGACGAGCCGACCAAGGCTCCCAACCACGGGAACTCAGGGTCGGAATTGCTACGGATGAGGTTGGTCATCGTGTCGCCATACTCGTTCACCGTCACGGCGCTACAGGTGCGGATCATCTCGTCCCAGCCGCCCAGTTCCTTGAAGCCCAGCACCAGGATGACCAACGAACCTAACAGCAGGATGGGGGTCTGCAGTACAGATGTGTACAGCACGGACTTCATACCGCCGAAAATGGTATAAAGAGCGGTCAGGATGACCAGTCCGATGGCGGCAATCCAGAAGAAGTCAATTCCCCACAATTCCTTGATGCCGAACACCTGCTGGAAGACCAGGCCACCGGCATAGACCGTCACGGCCACCTTCGTCAACACGTAGCTCACGAGCGAGATGACCGACAGGATGGTCCGCGACTGCGAGTTGTAGCGCCGCTCCAGGAACTCGGGCATGGTATAGACCATACTCCGTGTATAGAAGGGCACGAACACCCACGCCAATATCAGAATCATCCACCCCTGGATTTCCCAGTGCGCCATGGCCATACCGCTGGAAGCACCTGCTCCCGCCAGGCCAATCAAATGTTCTGAACCAATGTTGGAGGCGAACAACGACGCACCGATGGCAATCCATGTCGCGTCACGGCCACCCAAAAAATAATCCGCCGAGTTGTTCTGCTTCTGGCTCACAACCCAGACAATAATTCCTACCAATGCCACAAAGAACAGGGCAATGACAATCCAATCTAATGTTTCCACAATTACTTATTTTAAAGTTAAACAATCATTCTTTCAACAGGAGCCGTTCAGTCTTCCTTCCGTCAGATTTCATTCTTTCCCGAACCGATAGATACAACGGCTGGTGTATTTTTGTCCCGGCTCCAACACCACGGAAGGCCATTGCGGCTTGTTGGGGCTGTCGGGATAATGCTGGGTCTCCAAGCAGACGGAGGCGTGCTGCGGATAGACAATGCCGTGTTTCCCCTTCACGGTCCCGTCGAGGAAGTTGCCGGTATAGACCTGGATGCCCGGCTCGTCGGTATAGACTTCCAGCACAATCCCTGTCGTGGGACTGCTCAGCCGGGCGGCCACTTGGGTGAGGTCCCCTTTGGTCTTCAGCACCCAGTTATGGTCGAACCCGTTGCCGCACCGCACCTGTTCATTGGCACTGTCCTCTACGGAAGGCGCCAGGGGCTTGGGAATGGTAAAATCGAACGGAGTACCGGCGACCGCCATCATTTCACCCGTGGTCATGAACGTACTGTCCACGGGGGTGATGCTGTCCGCCGCCACATACAGTACCTGGTCCATTGCGGGACGGGAAGGGTCACCGTTCAGGTTAAAGTAGGAATGATGGGTCATGTTGAGGATGGTCTTCTTGTCCGTCACCGCCTCGTAGGCGATGTCAACGGCATTGTCGGGTGTCAGCCGGTAGGTCACCTGGGCGGTCACGTTGCCCGGGAAGTTGTTGTCGCCGTCAGGCGACTGCAGGGTCAGTGTCAGCGTGCTGTCGTTCTCCTGCCGTCCTTCATACACCTGGTACTGCCAGCCGGTAGGGCCGCCGTGCAGGCAATGTCCGAAATTGTTCTGGGGCAGGCGGATGGTGTCACCATCCAGCACGAAACGCCCCTGACCGATGCGGTTGGCGTACCGTCCGATAGAGGCCCCGAAGTCGCTCGGGATGGTCTGGTAATCGGCCACCTTATCGAAGCCCAGTACCACATCCGTCATCTTTCCGTCGCGGTCGGGCACCATCAGCGACACGATGCGTCCGCCGAAGTTCGTCACGCAGACTTCCATGCCCCGCGCGTTCTTCAATGTATAAAGATGTGTCTGCCGCGTGCCGTCCACGGTTGTCTCAAAGTCCGAGGGCCGCAGGCCCGACAAGGTCATCACCTCATCGCTCCCGCCGCCGGTACAGCTGCCCATGAGAAAAACAGCCGTACCGAAAGCCAGAAGCCCTTGTAGTTGTTTGTTCGTTGTTCGTTTCATATAGAATTTTTCAGGTAAGTCATCGGTAAGAATCCATAGTGTATATTCCACACTCATTCCGGTTGCAACATTACGAATAAGTGTAATAATACTCTAATATATCCACCTGTTATGCAACATGTTTTCCGATTATTTTCTTTTTTATTCCTCTTACCGCAAATTTTACGCTGGTTTCTTTGAATAATCCAGGACGAATGAGTAGCTTTGCCGAGAATTTTCAACCCCGACCCACGGAATGTCTTCGGAGGTCCGCGATGCACGGCTCGCGACGAAGAGGACCGACCGTACGACTGTCGGCCAAGTTGATGGTAACGCTGGAAGTAAAATGAACAACAAACTGATTCAAAGTCTGCGGGCCGCCTTGCCCGCGACCCGCAAAAGCACCACATGGCTGCTCAAACTCATGATTCCCATCTCGCTGGGAGTGACACTGCTCCAGCACTGGGGTGTCCTAGACTGGATGGCAGGCTACCTCCATCCGGTCTTCGTCCACCTCGGGCTGCCGGGCTCGTCGGCGGTCATCTTCCTGTCAGGAGCCGCCGCAGGCACCTATGCAGGCATCGCCGCCATGATGGCAGTCCCCTTGACACTCAAGCAGGCCACCCTCCTGAGCCTGATGACCGCGCTCTGCCACGCCCTGCCCATGGAATGTGAGGTGAACCGGCGCACCGGCTCCTCCTTTTGGGAAATGGCCGTTCTCCGCATCACGATGGCCTTTTCCTGTGCCCTGCTGATGAACCGACTCCTGCCCGAACTGCCGGGTAGCTTCCTCTACCTGGGAGCGGCGGCCGACAGCTCATGGGGAGAGGTAATGACCACCTGGGGCCTCTCCCAACTGAAGATGGCGGTGATGGTCTTCCTGATTATCTACGCGCTGATGGTGGTCCAGCGGCTGCTGGAGGCCTACGGACTGCTGCAACCCCTCTCCCGCTCGCTCTCCCCCCTGATGCGCGTGTTCGGCCTGCCGCGCCATGCCGCCTACATGTGGTTGGTGGGCAACGTTCTCGGCATCAGCTATGGTTCGGCAGTGATGCTGGAACTGGAGGAGCAGGGACTGGTCAACCGGAAGGAAGCGAACGCCGTCAACTACCACCTCATCATGAACCATTCCCTGTTAGAGGACACCATCGTCTTCTCCCTCGCCGGCATCCCCGCCCTTTGGTTAGTCAGCACCCGTCTGCTCTTTGCCCTTGCCCTAGTGTGGGGACGGAAAGGCTGCCTGAAAGCCTGGCGTAGGTTTCCAGCAGTTTGCGGGCGGCCGTGAAGGACGTGGTGGCTCCCCGCAGCACATCCTGCTCCTCCCGCGCCAGCAAAGCGGCCATCTCCGGATTGTTGTAGAAACTGTCGCGCAGGTGTTCGTTGATGGTCTCGTACATCCAGTACTTGGCCTGCTCGTTGCGACGGTGCTCAAAATAGCCGTTCGCCTGCACAAAGTGGTAATACTCGTACACCATGTCCCACACTTCCCGGATACCCAACCCGTAGAAGCCCGAATAGGTGAGCACCTTGGGGGTCCAACCCGACTCGGGAGCGGGGAACAGATGCAGGGCGTTCCGGAAATGCGCAGCGGCCAGCTTCGCCTTCTCCAGGTTGCTGCCGTCGGCCTTGTTGATGATGATGCCGTCTGCCATCTCCATAATGCCGCGCTTGATGCCCTGCAGCTCGTCACCCGTGCCCGCTAACTGAATCAGCAGGAAAAAGTCCACCATGGAGTGGACGGCCGTCTCGCTCTGTCCGACCCCCACCGTCTCGACAAACACTTTGTCAAAACCCGCCGCCTCGCACAGGATAATGGTCTCACGCGTCTTCCGCGCCACGCCTCCCAGCGAACCAGCCGTGGGACTGGGACGTACGAACGAATCGGGATGCACGGAGAGTTTCTCCATCCGGGTCTTGTCGCCCAGGATACTGCCCTTCGACCGCTCGCTGCTGGGGTCGATGGCCAGCACCGCCAGCTTGCCGCCATACCGCTCCAGCACATGCACGCCAAACGCATCGATGCTGGTGCTCTTGCCCGCTCCGGGCACACCGCTGATGCCGATGCGGAACGACTTGCCCGAATACGGCAGGCATTTCTCAATGACTTCCTGCGCCACGGCCTGGTGCTCCGGCTTCACGCTTTCCACCAATGTCACGGCCTGGCTCAGCACCGTCACATCGCCTTTCAGAATGCCTTCCACATACTCGCCCACCGTAAAGTGACGGCGTTTGGCTTTCTTGCGGAACTGCAGGTACGGGTTTACGGTCGCCGGCTGCTCAATGCCCTTGTTCACCGTCAAGCCCTTGTATTCTTCACTGTTCTCTGGATGTTCCATACGCATTTCATTTTAAGGTTGCTTTCACCCGCACCGACACCTTGGGCTGTTGCGGGTCATTCGTTATCATCAGGATGCGGGGAGTTCCCTTCACCCGCGGAAGATTCTCTGCCAGCACCGTCACCTTCATCTTGGCGCTCTCGCCCGGCTTCAGCGAGCGTTTGTTCAGTTTCACCGCCAGGGCCATGCTGAACACCTGCATGTCCTGTATCAGCAGGGTGGAACGTCCCGTGTTCGTAATCACCACGGTCTGTGACTTCTTCTGACGGCCTTCCAGCACACCGAAATCCAGTTCCTTGCCTGCCGTAGAGAGCGAGAGGACAGGAGGATTCGCCTTCTCCTGCTCCGTAAGGTTCGAAAAATCGGGCAACAACACCACGGAAAGCGGCAACTCGTTGTCACTGCCGACCTTGTCGCCAGGGAAACGGGAGAGGTAAACCGACGCACGGGTAATGCCCCACTTCGGCAACTTGCCGGTATCCAGCGTCACCCGTATCTTCCCGGCCTTGCCCTTGCCCAGGGTCTCCGGCTCGGCCACCGCACGCAGGTACGGCGGCAGGTGCATCAGCACGGGGGTGTAGGCTTTCGAAGAGGTATTGGCCACTCCTATCTCGATGACCGGCTGTTCTCCCTTGTTCACATCGTCGAAGTCCAGCTCATCCTTGTCCGTACGGATGGGACCGAACCCGAAGGGATGCGTGAAGCTGTAGTTGCGGGCATCGGCGGTCACTTCGCCGTTAAACGTGAGGTAAATGGGACGGGAAGCGGCGTTGCAGTACACGCCCACCTCTTTATAAAAGTGTCCGATAGCCTCGGCATCGAACACGGCGGTCACCACTCCCTTGCCTCCGGCCGGAACGGGAGCTTCCGTCCAGGTGGCCTTCGTGCAACCGCACGAAGCGGTGACGTTCGAAATGACCAAGGGCTTGTCGCCGGTATTGGTAAACGAGAACTGTATCGTCACCGGGTTACGCCACAAGACATATCCCAGTTCCTGGTTTTCTTGTTGAAAAGTAATTTTCGGCTGCGCCTGCAGTCCCTGGACGGCCAGCAGCAGCCCACATATCATCATGAAGAGTTGTTTCATCGGTGCAAGAATATATTAATAGAATCACGAAGGACTCCTGGGTTCAACGAAACAAAGATAGGAAAAGAATGGCACTCCCGCAAATTTTTCGCCCGCTATTTTGGCGGACCGGGACCATTGCTTTCCTATCTTGTTCTTTTCCGCAAGCGGTCAGGGAGCCACCACCCACCGTCTGCCGGCCGTATGGGCGGCCAGTTCAGGGGCATAGGCCGACTGTACAGTGGCGGTGCCTGCCTGATAGGTGCCCTGCCGGTCGATGCGGACGGTGTATTCCAGCACGTGCGTGCCTTTGCGCAGATGGTCAAAAAAGAACTGGGTGGAAGCATCGCGCACGATCCGGTAACAGCCCGTTCCTCCGTTCCATTGGTATCCGGACAACGCTTCCACGGGTTCCATGCACGCCGGACGGCTGTCCGTCAGCTGCACGAAATCCATGTCGCGACCGGCTGTCACCGTCAGCCGTACGGTCACCCGGTCGCCCACCTGTAAGGCCGCCCCTTCGTCCAACGGGTGGCCCTCCCGGAACCAGGTCCGCTCCACCCGTAACTCCGGAAGGGTGTGTGCCTGCAGCTTGTCCTGCTCCTCTAAGTATTGGGCATAGACCGCTCCCCAGCCCATTCCGCTGCCCTGACGGCTGACACGGATATCCGCACGACGGGCGGCAGAACCTGTCAGCGTACGGCGCACATAGCCCTGGGCGCCAGCCGGTGTTTCCACCCGTTCCTTGCCGATGGTCGCCTGCAGCACACCTCCTTCCGCCGGACGCTGTCCGCCCAGGCAGAAGAACGCATGGACGGCATCTGCCGTCGCCAAAGGAGACTCCCAAACCTGTACCTGCTTCTGGCGGAGCAACCACAACTTCATGGCGTCGAGCACTGTCTCGTCGGGAGCTAACCGGGCAAGGGCCTCCATCGCGGCCACGTGGGTCGGAATACGATAGCTGCCGAACGTGTATTCTGCCTTCCCGGTATCGAAATACTGTCCCATCCCCGGTGCGCTCACCAAATGCTCCTGCAGCGAACGTATCAGGACCGCCGCCTGTTCGGACCGGCCGGCCGACTGCAGTACTATCGCCAGCCGTGCCTTCTCCTGGATGGAAAAGTCGGCGGAGCGGTTCTCCAACCGCGTGCACAACCAGTCGTTCACCGCCCGGTCCGCCCAGCGGCCAGCCAACGAATCGATGGCACAAACATACAGGTAACCCACTGCCTCGCTTTGCGGAGAGAGCAGCGGTTGTGCCGCCGGCTGCTCCTGCATCCGCCGCACCGTCTCCGCCACATCGCGCCGTAAGAACGACAGTCCCCGTTCATACAGTGACCGGGTATCCGTGTCCAACGCCACGCCCATGGCCTGCAGCCGGGCCAGCAGTTCCACCACCCGCAAGGTCACGGACGCACTGCCAGCCATTCCCTCAAACCAGCTCCACGCCCCGTTGGCACCCTGCAAGGCTTTCAGGCGGCGGACCGCCCGCTGCTGCCGGTCTCGCAGCCCGTTCAGCTCCAGCAGCACCGCTATCCGCCGCTGTCGGTCGCTCTCCTCGGCCGCCTCTACCACCCAGGGGGTCTCTGCCAGCAGCAGTTGACGCAGGTCGGGGTTCTGTTCCAGACGGCTGGCCACCTCGGAGGCGGTGGTACCCTGCCCCTGCCAAGCCGCCAACTGCTCGCGGAGGCGAGGCCGGGTCTCTACGATCTGGGCCGCCACTGATTGTACGTACAGCGCCGTCGCCCACGCCAGGGCATCGTCGGTCTGTGGGTCGGCCAACACCGGCAGTGCTTGCACCGCGTACCAGTCGGGATTCGCCGTCAGCTCCAGTGTCAGCCGGTGCCCTTGCGCCGTCCGGCTCTGGCGGTTGAACAATTCCTTTTGCCGTACCGTCACCGTCTCTCCGTCGTACAGCTGGAAGGGAACGGTTTCCGTCACCCATTCCTGGTCGGTGAGGACGGGCACATACTGCTGCTCACCATCGGCCAATGCACCGCCCTCGGCCAACAGACGGCCTACCAGCAGGCTGTGTCCCTGCGGAACGGGACAGTCGAAACGCACGTCCGTGGTTGCTCCTGCGGCCACGTCGAACGGCAGGGTGCGCCTGAGCACCACTTGCTCCGTCTCAGGGTCACGCAGTTCCAGGAAGGCCGTGCCGGCCACCGGCTGCGAGGAAAGGTTAACGATAGCGGCCGCCACCGTCGCACGGTCTCCCCGGCGGAAGAAGCGAGGCCAGTTGGGCTGCACCATGAACGCTTTCTGCGTCACCGCTTCGGCCGTGCACAGTCCGTATTGCAGGGACGCCGTGTGGGCGAGTCCCAGGAAGCGCCAACGTGTCAGCGCGTCAGGCATCGTAAAGGTCAGGCTGACCCTGCCTGCCGAATCCGTACGGAGACAAGGGTAGAAGAAGGCGGTCTCCGCCAGGTGGCTCCGTAAGGTCCCCTCGGGCAACGGTGCTTCCGCCCCCCTGTTCTCGTCCGTCATCACGGCCTCTTCTGCCACCTGCTCCTCTCCCGTCTGCTTCCAGCTCCGGGGAGCGGCTGCTACCGACGCTGTTTCCGCGTCCGCCGACAGGACGGCGCTTTTCACGCTGGCGTTCGCCCTCAATAACGGACGCACAAGGTCTATCCGCCGCCAAGGAACCGACTCGAACAACCGGCTATAAGCACCATCCACTACCTGTAGGCCGTCGTCCACCCGCACAAAGGGGAAATCGGCTCCCATATAGGCCATGGAGCCGGCCCAGGACGACTCCACCTGATGGTAAGGAATCCGTCGGGGAAGGTCCAGCGACAAGTCCCATCCATGGGGAACCAGCGCATCGAGGGAGGCATCGTAGAGCGTGGCCATCAGACTGGCGGCGACAGGACGGCCCAACGGGTCGGTGACCTTCAACTGCCACTCTTCCTGCGCGCCGGGCTGGAGGCGGTCACGGAACGATGTCCACCGCACCTCTAACCGCTGGTCGGGACGTGCCTTCTCAATTCGCTGGATATGGCTGTAGAGCACGCCCTCCTTGACAAAGGCAAAGCTGACCAACAGGCCATCGCCGTACTCCGGACGGTAGGCGAAACGGAACGCACGCACCTCATTGTCCATACGTTCCCGGCGCGACTCGATGCGTCGGGTGCCACAATACACGTCCACTAACAGGTACACCTCCTGACAACTGCTGCCTGCATAGCAGGTCACCTCCTGACCGGGTCCGAAGACCGAGCCGTCGGCATGAAACCAAGCGTCCGTCGTGTAAGGCATCCGCCGGTCTTCTCCCGAGAAGAGGACAAACTCTCGCTCCACCTGACTGACTTCCCCTTCCGTGTCGCTAACGGTCAGCACTAAGCGGTAGCGTCCGGACGCCAAGGCCTGGAAGGCAGATGTATCCACCGGGCGGTTCGACATCGCCTCGCCCTTCAAGGCCACGGCCACCGGCCGGCCATCGTCCCCCACCGCCTCGACCTGGTAGCCCACCGACAGTTCGACGGAACGGCCCTTCAGATTGAGGGCCTGGAATTGTAGGTCAAGTGCCTGTTCCTTCTGCCAGACCTCGGGCAAGCCCTTGACCTGCAAACCGACGGACTGACGGGCCACGGGCAGTTCCATCACCGATTCTTGGGTCTCACCGGCCCCGTTGGTCACTTCGGCCAGCAAGCGGTAGAGGACATAATTCTCCCGTTCCAGTCCTTCCGGTTCGGCCAACCGGGCCGGCACGCACAGCCAACCTTCCGCATCGGTGCGGGTCACACCTGCCGCCACCTGTTCCTCCCGGACGGATCCCCACCGGAACCACCGCCGTTCCTGCCGCAACACCCGGTAACGCACGACGGCTTCCTGCACCGGTGCGCCGGCGAACGTCCGGGCCACTGCCTTCACCTCCACGGAGTCTCCGAAGTGATAGGGCGCATCATAGGGTTGGAACTCCACCCCAAAGGTGGGGCGCTTGTATTCTTCCACCCGGAAGGTACGTGCCGCCTCCTGACAACGCACCGTATAAGTGCCCGGACGCAAGGAAGACGGGAGGACCAGTTCGCCTTGCAGTACTCCCATCATATCCGTGACCACCTCCAGACGGGCCAGTTCTCCCGCCTCCGTCACCAACGACAACTGCCGCCGCTCGCCGGCGGCCACGTGCAGGGAGTCCCCGTTCTGCCGCCACAGCAGTCCCGAGACATGCACCACCTGCCCCGGACGGTACAGGGCACGGTCGGTATAGAGTCTTCCTTTCAGTTCCGTCCCCTCCTGCCGCTGGTAGGTCCCCCGCAGCCGGGCACTTCTCGCACAGACCGGCATGAAATCATTGCCCGACGTGCGGACATTGTAATAAACCGTTCCTTTATCAGGCAATTCCCACACCACACTGCCGTCCGGGCCGGCAGGAAAGACGTGTTGCTGCTGGTATTCTCCGCCCATATACCGATAGGTTACCAGTTCGGCACCCGCCACGGGCTGACCGGTCAGCTTGTCCATCGCTACCACCTCCATCCGTCGGGCATCCACCGGAACGAAGACCGCCTGGTAAGGAGAAAGATGCAGCAAGGTATAGGCCGCCTTGTCCGCATGCCCCTTGGGTACCTGCTTCATGAGATAAACACCTGCTTCCGGCAGCTGGACCTGCAGCACGGTATCAGCGGCCCGGTAATCCTTCCTCGGTACTAAGGAGAAGGAGGCCGACGAGACTTTTTTCCCATACCGGCGCGCCAGCTCCGCCTCCTTGAGGTCTCCTCTTAACAGCGGAGACGCGGGCGGCAGTGACAGCCGATAACACTCGAACGTCACCCCGGTAAGGTTGGCGAACCGGACATGGACATCGGCCAGACGGTCCGGATAGACGAAAGGCAGCCTCGCCTGCAGTTCCGGCCGGACCGCCGCCCGGACATAGCGGTGCAGATGGTCCGCCCACTCCCCTTTCGGGAAACGGCGCAATGCCTCCTGAGCCACTTCCACGACCTTCTCCCGTTCGTCCTGCCGCAGGTACCATTCAGCCAGTTTGACCGCTGCATCCGCCCCGACCGACAGTTCCTCGCCCGCCTGGACCAGCGAGCGCAACCGCCGCTCCGCCTCGTCTTTCTCCAACACATAACGGCGCAGATGGGCCATCCGTTCTAACTGGAACCACAACTGCGCCTCACGGGTCAGGAACGCCGCCTGACGGTCGCCCTTCCCTTCATACCAGGCTGACAGCTCCTCGTACCAGTCCCAGCAGACTTCCAGGGCCTTGTCACGCTCCGCCCAAGGAGCCTGGGAGGACAGCTTGCGAATTGCCTGTCGTACCAATAAGTCATACAGATTATCCTTGAAATAACGTTCACTGAGCCGGCCGGGTACCGTCATCGGCCGAAAGTTGCCGGCCGGTGTCTCGGCCAACCGCTCCTTCGCCTGCAAGGACAGCCGAAAGTAATGGACCGCCTGCTGGACATCCTTCTCCGTCCCGTCCAGCCACTGGCCCCCCAGCACGTTGTAGAGCACGGCCTTGGCCACCACGTCTGTCTCTTGTTCCGCCCAGGCCGTCAATGCTTTCCGTTCAGCAGACAAGCTGTCGGGCGTGAGCTGCACCCGACAGGCCGAGCGCGTCAGGTACGCCTTCATCAGTTGGGGCACATTGCGCTCCGCCTCCGCCCTGGCCGCAATCTCCTCCACCGCTTTCAGGACGGAACGCGGCAAGTCCTGCCGGACCAACGAGTCCACCTTCGCCCACAACCGTTCGTAGGAGGGAGCCTGTGCCTGCACGGCCATTCCCTGCAGGCACAGCCACACCACCATCACAAGGGTGCCGCACACCCAGTTTCGCATCATTCGTTTCATACAATCTCTAAGTTGGTTTGCTAAAGAAACGAAGATTTCGGGAAATCACTGCTCGGAGGAGGCTTAAAAAGTGTTGTCAGCGAACGAGCAGTGTTGTCAGCGAATCAATGCGACAGCTCGGGCATCAGTCGTTGACATACGGGAGCACCACGTCGCGCCACAACAGATACCCCTTTCCGAGCAGATGCAGGCCATCGTTCGTATAGGCCGTATTCATCTTGCCGGTGGCAGCGTCCACGAAATGGGTGTAAAGGTCGATGTATTCCACTCCTTCCTCACGGGCCATCGGACGCAGCAAGGCATTGATTTGGGGAATCATCTGCCAGCGCGAGGTGTGATCATGGAACATACCCAGCGTGTCGTTCACGGGCAGCACGCTCTGCACATACACACGGGTACGCGGCGTGTCGGCCTTAATCTTGCGGACCACCCGCCGCACATTGGCGGCGATACTGTCGGCAGAGAGGCCGCGCGACACGTTGTTGATGCCGATAAGCAGGAAGATTTTGGCGGGCTTTCCCGATGTGATGGCATCGAGCCGGTCGTACACCCCTTCGCAGATGTCACCGCTGATGCCACGGTTCTTCACATGGGGATTGTTGAACAGCTCCGCCCACTCGCCTCCGTTCGTGATGCTGTTTCCCAAAAAGATAATGTCTTCGGGACCGACCGGCAACACATCGAAAAGTGTGGCGCGTTGTTCGTAGAAGGTGGTGTATTTACGGGCCTGAGCCCAAGCATTGGTCATCAGCAACTGGCACAAGGCCAGCGAAAAAATGAGTTTTTTCATATTCAAGTCAGTATGGATAAGGTTATTATAGAATGTTCTGAAAGGTAAACACGGCGCCTGACGAGCAGCGTCGTGCCGATAAAACAATCCGGAAAGTCCGGAGGGACGGTCTGATTCCGCCCACCGGACTTTCCGGTTCGTCTGTCTTCGGTTATTTCCGGTAGTTCACCAGTTCGTCAGCCTGGAACTTACGGATGAAGTTAAAGTGTTTCTCCACTTCCGCCTCCGCATAGTTCACATAGACATCCAGTGACTTGGCGAACAGTTCGGGAGCCTTTTGGGCATCCTGCAGCAGCAGGCAGCTCATCACGTTGAGGGCAGCCATCTCGTAGAGGCGGCGGGCCACAAAGTCGAGCAGTTCTTGGTTCTGCGCGTCCTTCACGGCACACGTGCAGGCATCAAACTTGGCCGTCATCTCCTGGATGCGGTGGAGGAAGCTTTCGTACTCGGGAGCGCAAGGCTGTGCCTCGTACTCACGCAGGATGGACGAGTAGGAACCGTTGGTGACGTAACGGATGGCCGCTACGGTCTGCAGCTGGGTGGTACCTTCATAAATGCTGGTGATACGTGCGTCGCGGTAGATGCGCTGGCAGGCGTATTCCATCATGAAGCCCGAACCGCCGTGCACCTGTATACAGTCGTAGGCGTTCTGGTTGGCGTATTCGGAGTTCATACCCTTGGCCAACGGCGTGAAGGCATCCGCCAGTTTCGCGAAGCGCTTCTGCTCCTGGCGTTCCTCGGGCGTGAGCTTGCGCTCGCGGGCGATGTCATCGAGGGCCTTGTAGATGTCCACGTAACGGGCGGTCTGGTACAGCAGGGCACGGCCGGCGTCCAGTTTGGCCTTGATGGTGGACAACATGTCGTAAACGGCAGGGAACTCGATGATGGCCTTGCCGAACTGCTTGCGGTCCTTGGCATAAGCCAACGCCTCATCGTAGGCGGCCTGGCTCAGGCCGACGGACTGGGCGGCGATGCCGAGGCGGGCGCCGTTCATCAGTGCCATGACGTACTTAATCAGACCCAACTTGCGGTCGCCGCACAGCTCGGCCTTGGCGTTCTTATAGACCAGCTCGCAGGTGGGCGAGCCATGGATACCCAGCTTGTTCTCGATGCGGCGCACATCCACGCCTCCGTCGTTCTTGTCGTAGATGAACATCGAGAGTCCGCGGCCGTCCTTGGTACCCGCCTCCGAGCGGGCCAGCACGAGATGCAGGTTGGCGTCACCGTTCGTGATGAAGCGCTTCACACCGTTCAGGCGCCAGCAGTTGTTGGCCTCGTCGAACGTAGCCTTCAGCATCACACTCTGCAAGTCAGAGCCGGCATCTGGTTCGGTCAGGTCCATCGACATGGTCTCTCCGGCGCAGATGCGGGGGATGAAACGGCTGTGCTGGTCCTCGTTGCCGAACTCATACAAGGTCTCGATACAATCCTGCAAGGACCAGATGTTGCCGAAGCCGGCATCGGCCTGTGCCACAATCTCGGCGCACATGGTGTAGGGCGTGATGGGGAAGTTCAGTCCGCCGAAGCGGCGGGGCATGGTCATGCCGTTCAGTCCGGCCTTCACCATTGCATCCAGGTTCTGCTTCGTGCCGCTGGCGTACTCCACACGGCCATTGGTATGGTGCGGGCCTTCCTGGTCCACGCCTTCCGCATTGGCAGCAATCACCTCGCCGGTAATCTCACCGGTAATTTCCAACACTTTATCGTACGAGTCGATTGCGTCGGCATAGTCCTGTGGCGCATAGTCGAACTCATCTTTGTCTCTATAGTCGCGTTCTTTCAACTGACAGATACGCTGCATCAGCTCGTTGTTCAGGTGGAACTTGAGCTCGGGACGTTCAGTATAATAATTTGCCATATCTTTTCTATCGGTTTACAGGAAGCCGTCACTTCCTTATCTCCATTAACTCCTTTTATTTACTGTTCTTCTTATAATACTTGATCATTTTCGGAATCACTTCCTCCACCGTACCGTTGATGACATAATCGGCGATGGTGTTGATGGGAGCGTTCGGATCATTGTTCACAGAGATGATGATGCCTGCGTCCTGCATACCGGCGATGTGCTGAATCTGGCCGGAGATGCCGCAAGCGATGTAGAGCTTGGGATGAACGGTGACACCTGTCTGGCCGATCTGACGGTCATGGTCACAGAAACCGGCATCGACCGCCGCACGGCTGCCACCCACCTCGGCATGGAGTTCCTTCGCCAGCTCGAACAGCATGTTGAAGCCTTCGCGGCTGCCCATGCCGTAACCGCCGGCCACCACGATGGGAGCGCCCTTCAGGTTGTGCTTGGCCTTCTCCACGTGACGGTCGATGACCTTCACTACGTAGTCGGTCTCGGGCACGAACTTGGCCACGTCATGACGGATTACCTCACCCTGATAGTCCGGGTCGAGGATTTCCTTCTTCATCACGCCCTCGCGGACGGTCGCCATCTGCGGACGGTGTTCCGGATTGACGATGGTGGCCACGATGTTGCCGCCGAACGCCGGACGGATCTGATAGAGCAGGTTCTCGTAGGTCTTGCCGGCCTTCTTGTCCTCGTGGCTGCCGATTTCCAGCTGCGTGCAGTCGGCGGTAAGGCCGCTGGTCAGCGCGGACGACACACGGGGACCCAGGTCGCGGCCGATGACCGTAGCGCCCATGAGGCAAATCTGCGGCTGCTCCGCCTTGAAGAGGTTCACCAAGATGGAAGTATGGGGAAGGGAAGTATAAGGGAAGAGGCCCGGAGCATCGAACACGTGGACACGGTCGGTGCCGTAGGGCAACACTTGTTTCTCAACATCGGCAAGGTCGGAACCGGCACAGATGGCCTCCAGCTGGCAACCCAGCTGGGTAGCGAGCTTCCGTCCCTTGGTTAACAGTTCGAGACTGACATCGGCCACCTGACGGCCTTCCATCTCGCAATATACAAATACGTTGTTCATAGTTCTTTTTATCCGATAGTATGGTTAGCCAACAGTTCTACAATCAAATTCTCGACATCCGCGTCGCTGCCGGAGAGCGTCTTGCTTTCCTTAGCCTGGAAAATGATGTTCTCGATTTTCTTGACCTTCGTGGGAGAGCCGGAGAGTCCGCACTGCCGGGTGTCGCCGTTCACATCGGCCACACTCCATTCAGGAATCGTGAGGTAAGGACGCTCCTCGTAAAGGGCTGCATATGGCAGCTCGGCACCGTCCTTCGTAAGTGCCGCCTTCTCCTGTGCGCCCAGGGCGCGTTTGTACTTCTGCACCAGTTTTGCGTTGCGCGGACGGCAGGGAGCCGCGCTCCCGTTGACGGTGAGGACGATGGGCAGCGGAGCCTCCACGGTCTCCACACCGCCGTCGATATGGCGTTTCACACGGATGCGGCCGTCAGCGACCGACTGGATCTCCTCCACGTAAGTGACCTGTGTCAATCCCAGCTTCTCCGCCACCTGAGGGCCTACCTGCGCGGTGTCGCCGTCGATGGCCTGGCGTCCGCCCACGATGATATCGTATTCCCCAATCTTGCGGATGGCCGTGGCCAGCGCGTACGAGGTGGCCAACGTGTCGGCCCCCGCAAAAGCGCGGTCGGTCAGCAGGTAACCGTTGTCGGCTCCCCGATAAAGTCCTTCACGAATGATTTCAGCGGCGCGTCCGGGGCCCATGGTCAGGATGGTCACGGTAGAACCGGGATGAGCGTCTTTCAGACGAAGCGCCTGTTCCAAGGCATTCAGGTCTTCCGGGTTAAAGATGGCCGGAAGGGCCGCACGGTTGATGGTGCCGTCGGCGTTCATGGCGTCTTTCCCCACACAGCGGGTGTCGGGTACTTGTTTGGCCAATACTACAATTTTCAAGCTCATTAGAAATAGTTGTTTGGTATTAGTATTTTTTCCACTCAATCTACGTATCTCTCGATGGTCTGTGCACGGTCAGGACCCACAGAAACAATCTTGATAGGGGTTTCCAGCTGCTCTTCGAGGAACGTGATGTAGGCATTGAACTCTTCGGGGAACTCGTCCTCGGAGGTAATCTTCGTCATGTCGGTCTTCCAGCCTGGCAGCTCGGCATAGACCGGCTCCACGCCTTCGGTGATGTCGAAGGGGAAGTAATCGATTTCCTCGCCGTTCACCTTGTAGGCCACACACGCCTTGATGGTGTCGAAGCCATCCAGCACGTCGCTCTTCATCAGGATGAGCTGGGTGACGCCGTTCAGCATGATGGCATAGCGCAAGGCGACAAGGTCCACCCAGCCGCAACGGCGCTCACGTCCGGTCACGGCTCCGTACTCGTGGCCCAGGTTACGGAGGGTCTTCCCGGTCTCATCGAACAGCTCGGTCGGGAACGGTCCGGCTCCCACACGGGTGCAGTAGGCCTTCATGATGCCATACACCTCACCGATCTTGTTCGGTCCCAGTCCGAGTCCGGAGCAGGCACCCGCACAGATGGTGTTGGAGGAAGTGACAAACGGATAAGAGCCGAAGTCCACGTCGAGCAGCGTTCCCTGGGCACCCTCGCACAGCACGCTCTTGCCGGCACGCAGCAGGTTGTTCACCTCGTGCTCACTGTCCACCAAGTGGAAGGTACGCAGGTAGTCAATGCCTTCCAGCCAGGTCTTCTCCATCTCGGTGATATCGTATTCGTAGTTCAAGCTCTTCAGGATTTGCTCGTGACGGGCCTTCGCTGCGGCATATTTCTGCTCGAAGTTGTGCAGGATATCGCCCACACGCAGGCCGGTACGGCTCACTTTGTCGGTATAGGTAGGCCCGATGCCCTTTCCGGTAGTGCCCACTTTCGCGTCACCCTTGGCCGCCTCGTAGGCCGCGTCGAGGATGCGGTGGGTCGGCAGGATGAGGTGCGCCTTCTTCGAGATGTGGAGGCGTTCCTTCAACGGATGGCCGGACGCTTCGAGCGCCTCTGCCTCCGCCTTGAACAATGAGGGGTCGAGCACCACGCCATTGCCGATGATGTTCACCTTGTCGCCCTGGAAAATACCGGAGGGGATGGAACGGAGCACGTATTTCTGTCCTTCAAATTCGAGGGTATGACCCGCATTGGGGCCTCCCTGGAAACGGGCGACAACATCGTAGCGGGGAGTCAGCACGTCCACGACTTTCCCTTTACCTTCGTCGCCCCATTGTAAACCTAACAAGACATCTACTTTCATGATTCTTCAAGTTTTATGATTTGTGATTATTGATTCGATGGTTTCTTTTTCCGACGGGCGGTGGTCACGCACTTGCTGCAAAGGCCATACACATACAGCGAATAGTGGGACACGGAGAATCCCTTGAGCTGGCTGCGGGCGATGGCCTCTTTGATGCTCTCGTCCTCGAACTCGGTCACTTTGCCGCACGAGGTACAGATCATGTGGTGGTGGGTACCGTTGTGGTAGGCCCGTTCGTACTGGGAGGAATTGCCGAACTGATGCTTGATGACCAAGCCGGCGTCAATCAGCAGGATGATGGTGTTGTAGAGGGTGGCGCGGCTGACACGGAACTTCTCCTTCTCCGCCATGTGCTTGTACAGTCCGTCAATGTCGAAATGGCCCGTCATGGAATAGATAGTATCGAGTATGGCAAAACGCTCGGGCGTCTTGCGGTGTCCGTTCTTCAGCAGGTACTCCATGAGAATCTGCTTGACTGTATTTCTTACGTTTTCCTCCATACTGGGCGTTTTTCAGTTCAGCGTTCAAAGATAGGCTTTTTCCGTCAAACCAAGAAAGAAAATAGAATTTTTTATTCCTTCAGCTCCTCATACTTCTGCAAGGCGGTGGCAGCGGCACGCTGCACGGTAGGCAAGGAAGCGTCGGACGCCGCCGTACGGGCCTGGTCCAGGAACTCCGCTTCCGCCCGTTCGTTCAACGGCCGGCCCTGCATCAGCAGCCGTGCCATCAGCAGAAAGCCGCACATCTGGAAATACTCCCGCTCGTCGGCCATCCAGCGAAAGGCCGCCTCGGAGGCGTAGGGCAGGTGCTGGAACAAATGCATCACGGTGTATTGCGCCAGTTCGGGATAGCACATGTCCTCAATCCAGATATCGGCTATCTCCGGATAAAAAGTCTCCACAGGCTGCAGCAAGCCGGCCAGGATCTTGCATTCGCGGATGTTCTCCTTCCACAACGCCTGCGCCAGCTGGTGGTCGCGGGGGAAATCGGCGGCTATCTCCCGGATGCGGGGATACTCAATCCCGAAATTCAATTTATAACCCAGCCCCTTCTCGCGCATGCTCTGCGAGACGGGGCCGTTCATGTAAAGGCGGAAACGGGACTTGATGTCCCGGATGGTTTCGTGTAAATCGGTCATAGAATCCGTAGTGATGAATGATTACAAACAACTGTAGTCGCGGCTGTAGCGGAGCATCTGCTCCGTGAACGACTCCGTGGCATCCAGCTTCACATCGACCAAACGCTCCTGCTCATCAAAGACAGGGCGGTAGCGGGGATTGACAAACCCCTTGTACGGAGCCAGGTCCAGACGGCGGTAGCGCTCCAGCACCTCGGCATGGAGCTGCGGATCGACTTGCACGCCATAGTCCTCCACTAAGCGGCGGGCGGCCTCGTAGTCTCCCTCACTCTTGATGCGCTGCACCTCGGCCAGCAAGCGGGCGAACAAGGCGCGCAGACGGACATAGTCGTGGATACGGACATACGTCTTGCCGTCCCGTCGCTCCAGTTCCACGGTACCCTCCTCCCGGCCCTGTTCCAAGGCCCAGCGGGCAATGAGCTGGCGGTTGCGCATGTGCGCCTCCTCCACCGTGCAGCCCGGCTCGATGCGGACCAGCTGGGTCATCAGTCCGTTCATCATATAAGTATAGTAGGCGGCCTTGTAGGCTTCGCTGTCCGGCGTCAGTCCCAGCTCCACCAGGCGTTCATCCGGCAGGTAGTACAGCCCGAACAGGTCGGCACGGGCCTCCTCGATGGTCGCCCCGTACGCCTTCAGGGCATCCGGGTCCACACCGGGCAGCAGTTGTCCGGACCCGTGTCCCAGGCATTCGTGAAGGTCGGTATGCAGGTCGTCCGTAATATCGGCATAGCGGTTCACCCGCTCCAGTTCGGCCGCGTCGGCGATGAACTCCTCGCGGAAACCGTTGCCCCGGGCAGCCCGGCCATAGGCAGTGGTCAGGTTGCCGATGGTCACCGATTTCGAGCCGTGCACGCTCCGGATCCAGTTTGAGTTGGGGAGATTGATGCCGATGGCCGTAGACGGATACAGGTCGCCCGCCAGCATCGCCGCCGTAATGACCTTGGCCGACACGCCTTTCACGTGAGGTTTCTTGAAACGGACATCCACCGGCGAATGGTCCTCGAACCACTGCGCGTTCTCGCTGATGGTCTCCGTACGGTGCGTGGCCTCCAGGTCCTTGAAGTTGACAATCGACTCCCAGCTGGCCTTCAGTCCGAGCGGGTCGCCGTACGTCTCGATGAAGCCGTTGACAAAATCCACCCTCGACTCCGTGTCGCGGAGCCAGGCAATGGAATAGTCGTCGAACACCTGCAGGTCGCCCGTACGGTAAAAGTCCACGAGCAGACGGATGACCTCGCGTTGCGCGTCGTTCTCCGCCACCTCCTCCGCTTTTTCCAGCCAGCCGACAATCCGCTCCAGTGCCGGACCATACATGCCTCCGATTTTCCAGACCTGTTCCTTCACCACCCCGTCCTGTTTCACCAAGCGGCTGTTCAGCCCGTACATGACGGGGCGGTCGGGGTTCCCGTTGTCCTTCAGCCGGGCGTAGAAGTCTTCCGCTTCCTGTTGGGTGACCCCTTCATAATAATTGGCGGCCGAAGTGGCCACCAAGTCCTGCCCGTCCTCCTGGTTCACCCGTTTGGGCAACACCTCCGGACGGAAGATGACCGGGAACAGACGGGCGCACATTGCCTCCACGTCCTCTCCCTCCACCAAGGGCAGCTCCGCCGTCGGCGTGGCCAGCACACAGCGGCGGAGGAATTCCTCCGAGCAGCCTGGCGCTAACTTGTCACACGAATAATGGTGATGGATGCCGTTGGAGAACCAGACCCGCTTCAGATAGGTCAACAGTGCCTGACGCTCTGCCTCGTCCGCCTCCTGGGGCACATACGGAAGAACGGCCTCCAGCAACCGGCGAATCCGCAGGTTGTAGCTGCCGTTCTGGTCAAAAAGAATATCCCTCCCCCACAATGCCGCCTCGGACAGGTAATACACCAGCCGCTTCTGGCGCAGGGTCAGACAGTCAAATCCAGGTACCTCGTACCGAAGCACCTGGATGTCAGCAAAACGGTCAACAGCGATTACTTCTTCTGTTCCCATTTCTGTTTCCGGAAGCCTGCAGGAGTGGATCCTACATATTTATAAAAAGCCGCATAGAACGACTGCCGGTTCGAGAAGCCCACCATCGCACTGATTTCCTCAATGGTTTTCTCGGCGTAGCGCTTGTCCGTCAGCAGGTGCAGCGCGTCCTTGATGCGGTACTCGTTCAACAGGCACGAATAGTTCATGCCAAAACGGGAGTTGATGACCGCCGACAAGTAACGGGTATTGGTCTTCAGGTCTTTCGCCAAGTCTTTGGCCGAATAGTTCGGGTCCTTGTATTTCTTACCTACGACAATAATGCTCAATATCTTATCGTATAAGTCATCCGCCAGTTCCGCACGAATCATGTCACGGTACGGCGCGTTTTTAATCTTCTTCTCGCGAAGATTGTAAGGCAATTTGTTGGGCTTCCCTTCAGAAGCCGTGTTTTTCTCGATTTCTCTCATCTGTTCCGATTTTATAGTTTGATCATTTCTATAATCACAACACAAATTTAGGAAGAATATTTCGTTTTTCACTACTACTTTTCCAGCTTTTTCCTTAATATTTATAAAAATCCAGCTTTTTCGCACTTTTTCACTAATTTTGTGGTCTCAAATACGCAATTTATGATAGAAAAGACCTTGAAGTCCTACTTCGGCTACACCCACTTCCGCCCCTTGCAGGAAGCGGTCATCCGGCACATCCTCGCCCGGAAGGATGCGCTTGTGCTCATGCCCACCGGGGGCGGCAAATCCATTTGCTACCAGCTGCCCGCCTTGCTGATGGAAGGCACGGCCATCGTGGTGTCTCCACTCATCTCCCTGATGAAAGACCAGGTGGAGAGCCTCCAGAACAACGGCATCATCGCCCGCGCCCTCAACAGCGGCTGCGACGAGACCACCAACGCCAACATCCGGTTCGAATGCCGGCAAGGGAGGGTCAAGCTGCTCTACATCTCGCCCGAACGGTTGCTGTTGGAGACCAACTACCTGCTGAAAGACATCAAGGTGTCGCTCTTCGCCATCGACGAGGCGCACTGCATCTCGCAATGGGGGCACGACTTCCGCCCGGAATACACGCAGCTGAACGTGCTGCGCCGGCAATTTCCCGACGTGCCCATCGTGGCCTTGACCGCCACCGCCGACAAAATCACGCGCGAGGACATCGTGCGCCAGCTGGAGCTGCGCGACCCGCAGACGTTCATCTCGTCATTCGACCGTCCCAACCTGAGCTTGGATGTCCGCCGGGGCTACCAGCAGAAGGAGAAGCTGCGCACGCTCTTCGAGTTCATCCGCCGCCACCGGGGCGAGAGCGGCATCGTGTACTGCATGAGCCGCAACACCACCGAGAAGGTGGCGGAGAAACTGGAGGAGCAGGGCATCCGCACGGCGGTCTATCACGCCGGACTAAGCGTCCGCCAGCGCGACGAGGCCCAGGAGGACTTCATCAACGACCGGGTGCAGGTGGTCTGCGCGACCATCGCCTTCGGCATGGGCATCGACAAGTCGAACGTGCGCTGGGTGGTCCACTACAACCTGCCCAAGAGCATCGAGAGTTATTACCAGGAAATCGGACGGGCGGGACGCGACGGCCTGCCCAGCGACACGCTGCTGTTCTACTCCATCGGTGACATCGTGCTGCTCAAGAAGTTCGCCCAGGAGAGCAACCAGCAGGACATCAACGAGGAAAAGCTGCGCCGCATGGAGCAGTACGCCGAAGCGGACATCTGCCGCCGGCGCATCCTCCTGAACTATTTCGGCGAGACCACCGACCACGACTGTGGCAACTGCGACGTGTGCCGCAACCCGCCCCAGCGGTTCGACGGCACCGTCATCGTGCAGAAGGCGCTGAGCGGCATCGCCCGCACCGGCGAGCAAGTGGGCACCCGCACGCTCATCGACCTGCTCCGAGGGTCGGTGTCGCAGGAGGTCATCGAGAAAGGATATGACAAGCTGAAGACCTACGGCGTGGGGCGCGACATCCCGGGACGCGACTGGCAGGACTACCTGCTGCAGATGCTGAACCTGGGCTATTTCGAGATTGCCTACAACGAGGGCAACCGCCTGAAGATTACAGAAGCGGGACGGAAGGTGCTCTTCGGACACGAACGGGCGGAACTGGTGGTCATCCGGCGCGAGGAAAGGGTCGTGCGGACGGCCGGGAAAAAAGGAAAACCGGCTTACACGCTGGTGGAGCCGACCCTCTCGCCCGCTTTCTTTGAAGGCGAGGACCCGCACCTGTTCGAGGCATTGCGGCAGTTGCGCAAGCGGCTGGCCGACCAGCAGGCCATTCCCGCCTACTTGGTGCTGTCGGACAAGACCCTCCATCAGCTGGCGACCGTCCGCCCCGTCACCCTCGCGGCTTTTGGCGAGGTCAGCGGCATCGGCGAGTTCAAGAAAGAGAAGTATGGAAAGGACTTTCTGGAGGTCATCACCCAGTTTGTCCGCTGAGACGGCCTTCACGCCTCGCCGGCCTTCCTTCGAATCTCGCCGGCCTTCCTTCGCGCCTCACTTGCATTCCTTCAGCCGCTCGCGCAGTTCGGCGGGCGGCACCCCACGGGCAATGGCCTGCTCGAACGCCTTCCGCGCTTCCGACTTCCGTCCAACCCGCAGGCACGCGTCTCCCATCAGGATGCAAGGCGCAGGGTCCTGCGCCTCCCGCTCCACCACCGTCTCCAAGTCCAGCAGCGCCACTTCCCACTGCTCGCGATCTAAATAGAGGTTCGCGCGCATCAGCAGCAGGGTGGTGTCATCGGGATACTCCTGCACCAAGCGGTTCATCTCCTCCATGGCCGCCATCTGCCGTCCTTCCTTCTCGTCCACCATTAGCAGACCCATCCGGGCCGTCTTGTGCCGGGAGTCCTGCCGCAGCACGGCGTTATAGTCGGCCCGCGCCTCCTTGTACTGCCGCCTCCGCTGGTAGATATAGGCCCGCATCAGCCGTGCCTCCGGCTCGTCGGGCAGCAGGTCCACCACATTGCAGTAATCCACGTAGGCCAGGTCGTCACGCCCTTGCTCCAGGTTGAGCGAGGCGCGGTTCAGCAGCATGGCAGTAGAATAAGGTGTAATGTTCAAGGCCAGGGTATAGGCCTCCACGGCCTCGTCCGCCCGTCCCTGGCGGCGCAGCACCGTACCGAGGTTGGAGAAGAGCAAGGCGTTGCGTGCGTTCGTCGGGTCCAGCTGCAGGGCCTCGCGGTACAATTGTTCAGCCTGGCGCAGGCTGTCCTTGCGCGTGCAGTCTATCGCCTGCTCCACCAAGCGACGGTAGCGATCGTCATCGCTGTCGTTGTGAGCCGCCCCGTCCGAAGCTCCGCCATCTGCGGCGCGCTCCTCGTGGCGTTCTCCGTTGCCCGCTTCCTGTCCCACGGCGGCCACGGGCAGTCCCAGCAGCAACCACAGCCCCAAGACCCGTATCGTTATCTTCATTGTCATCATTGCTATTCGAATTGGTTCCTGCGGGCAAAAATAACGATATTTTCCGTACTTCCCTCCGTTGTTTTCTTAAAAAGAATGAACTGTTTTCGGACGTTCCACTTGGTAAGTTCTCGGAAAGTGTCTATCTTTGTAGCGAATTCTATACGCTATTGATAACTATGGGCATCATTTCAATGCGCTGTAAGGCGCTGTTTGGCAAAAAGAATGGGGGGGGGGTAAAATCCAAACGTCTTCTTCATTACGAGCGGGAGTCCCGACGGGAAACCGCTTACTTCTACTATCCGGGATTCAGTGAGCCGGTACTCGACGGCGCGTTCTGCTACCGGAAGGCGGGCAGCATTTGGTTCCTGCCCCAAACCCGCATCGAAGGGAACTACCGGAACAACCATAAGGACGGGGTCTGGAACTACCTGAAACGTCAGGAGGGCATCGACCGGAAAAAGACCCGTCTCACCGTCACTTACCGCAACGGTATCCACGAAGGAGACTACAAGGTCTCCATCCACAAACGTCAGATAACTTCGTGGCTGAACACCCGCCTCAGTAACGATCGGCCCACCGGACGGATGGAAGCCAGCATCGCCGACCGGCGCATCCAGGGAAACTGCGACGAAGAAGGACGGGCCGACGGACTGTGCTTTGTGATAAAGGAAGCATAAACAGTTAGACAACGAAGCCAAGGCGTCGGGTGAATTTCCTGAGCCTTGGCTTTATTTTTCATCTGCATGTATCCTTGGTTTTACGGTACCGGAGAAAGTATTCGAGGCATCTCTCTCTTGCGGAAGTGACCGCGTGCGCCTGCGTAAATGAATACCGCCATTTCCCCCTCCATCGTTCCCCTTCGAAGCCTCTTCTAAGAGCGACCGGACGAGGTCGGCCAATCGACCGACCTTGGCCGTTCAATTGACCGACCTCGGGCGTTCACTTGACCGGACCACGTCCGGTCGATATCAAATAGCGCATCGAAGAGAAATTAGGAAGGGGAACGTCTGATTATCAGAACAGACTGAGAGGGATCATCAGAAAGGCGGCCGTCCGAGGGAAACATCCAAGAAATTCCTCCTACGGACGCCCCGTTCCTCACAGTGCCTTCGGCCCGTACATCGCGTTCCACCACGCCGGGTCGTCCTGCAGCCACTTCGCGAACCACGCGAAGATGGTGGCCTGCCAACGGATGCGCTTGCCGTAGTCCAGGATGTGATGGTCCTGGTCCTTCACTAACACCATCGCTGTCTCCCGACCCAGGAGTTTCAGGGCCGTGTACAGCTGGATGCTCTCGCCCACCGGCACATTGTGGTCAGCGTCACCATGGACAAAGAGCAACGGCGTGTGAATCTTGTCGGCGTTGTACAGCGGACTGTGGTCCACAAACAACGACCGGTCCGCCCACGGATAGCTGTTGGCCATCGACACTTCGCTGTAGGAATAGCCCCAGTAGCCCTCACCCCAATAGCTGGTATGGTCGCTGATGCCCGCATGCGAGATGGCCGCGGCGAAGAGGTTGGTCTTGGTCTGCAGGTACTGCGTCATGAAGCCACCGTAGGAAGCCCCGATGCAGCCTATCTTCTTCGCGTCCACGAACGGGTGGTCCTCCGCAAACCGGCGCGTACCTTCGATGATGTCGTCCGCCACATAATCACCCGCCGTGTTGACATGACGGGCCGAGAACTCCTGACCGAAGCCCGTGGCGCCACTCGGCTCGATGACATAGACCACATAGCCCAACGCGGCGTAGGCATGGTGCGGATAACGGCCCTCAAAGTTACGGCTGGTAGGCGAGCAGCCTCCGTAATAGTTCACAATCATCGGGTATTTCCGGGCAGGGTCAAAATGAGGCGGCAGGTAGTAGCGCCCACAGATGGTGTCCCCGCGCGAGTTGGTGAAGTCCCACGCCCGGCACTCGCCGAAGGCGATGTCACCCATCTGCTCCGCAAAGAGGTCGCGCACCCGGTTCGTTTTCCGGGTCCGGGTGTTCATCGTGTAGAGCCGCTCTCCGTTCGCCGCGCTCTCGCCGTAGCAGGCCAGTTGCGGAGCGGCAGCCGCCAAGGAGAAGGATTTCACGATGTCCTCGCCCACGGACAACGGCTCGATGCGGTGCGACCGTCCGTCCAAGCGGTACAGGCTCACGCAGTCGCGGTTCTCGGCCGTGAAGTACACATGACCGTCCGCCGGACTCCATTCGAACCGCCCGACGCTGGGCGCAAAGTCGCGGGTGAGCGGCGTGACCACCTTGTCCGACAAGCGCAGCAGGTACAGCTGCATGTCGTACATGCTCGGGGTCTGTCCCTCGCGCACGTTCTTGCCGACACCGCCCAGACACTCCGGTGAACCGGACAACAGCACTTCCTGTCCGTCGGGTGAGAAGCACGCGCTGCCCAAGAAACCGTCGTCCTTCACCAAGGGCTCGGCCTCCAACGTCCGCACATCCAGCCGGTAGAGCGAGGTGAGCGAGGTGGGACGGGCCGTCAGCCGGCTGGACTTTACCGACATCAGCACGTAACGGCCGTCCGCCGAGATGTCGTTGGCCCGCACTTGGTGGAAACCGAAAGTGAGCGGCTGCATCAGCCCTGTCTGCAAATCGTACTTGGCCAGGTACGTGCGGGTGCGCCAGCCCGGCTGGCGGTCATCGGGATGCACCACCTCGTACACGTCCTCCCGCTCCGCGGGACCTTCCTGCGTGAGCGAATAGAGCAGGTAATCTTCCGTTGGCGACCACTGGAAGGAGCCTTCGGGCAGCGGTTCCGCCACCACGGTCTCGGCACCCGTGACCGGGTTCACCGTCACCAACTGCCGGCCGTCCACTCCGTTGCGGATGTACCAGTAGGCCGTGGAGCGCGGCATCCAGTGCAGCGGCTCGGTCCGCTCCGCCACCACCCGTCCGGTCGCGGTTTCCGTGACGCGGTTCAGGGTCTCAGACTTTCCGCCGACCTTGTTCGTGCGGAAGGAGGCCAGCAGGAACTTGCCGTCGGCCGACAAGGACGCGCCCGCCATGCGGACACCGTGCAGCACGTCGTCCAGCGTGTACATCCGCTGCCCTCCCTCGCGGAGCGTCAGCTTGGTGGCCTCCGCCGTCTCCACGCTCACCTTGGGCGATTCTGCCGTCCCGGCCTCGGAGAGGTACTTGATGACCACCTCGTGGGTGGCAGGCTCGAGCTTCAACGTTCCTTTCTCCCGCTTCTCGCCGTCCACAAAGAGCTGGTAGTGCCTCAGCCCCTCCACCTTCACTTCCGCTTCGGTGTAGCGGGTGTTCTCCACCACGAAGCCGGCCAGGTGGAGGGCACATCCTTCCGCCGTACCCGGCAGTGCCTCCACTGCCTGTCCCTGCCGTTGCAGGACCGCGAACGACAGCGGTGTGTCGAGAAAACGCGCCACCTCGAACGCCCGGTTGTTCACATCCACTTCATCGACCCGATACGGTTGCTGCAGGACAAAGGGTCCCGCATACTTAAACGTGTTGACGGGCAGCGTATCGGCGGCTGCCCCCATGCCACAGCACAAGGCCAATGTGGCGATTCCTATTTTCTTCATCTGAATCATGGTTAGTTGCTTATTGATAGAAATACATGCATTCACTCCGGAACGTCGATGCCGGCAGGCCCGCTCCGTTCACTAAGTTCGCCCGCGTGAACGGCTGCCAGCCATAGCGCACGAAACGCGGACGACGCACCTGCTCGCTCCATACCTTCACTTGTCCACCAACGATTTCCGCATGCGCCGGGTAGAACAGGTCCTCCTGCTCCGCCACTTCGAACGTGCGCAAGGCGGCGCCATCGGCACTGCGCAGTCCCTCGGCATAGTCGAACGACACGTACGCCGCGCCGCCGCGCACCTCTACCGAGCGAAACAAGGGACCGGACGGCACACAGGCATGCCCGTACGTCTGGCGCAACGCCCACCGGGCCAGCCGCTCGCCCACCTCGCGCTTGCGACGGGGATGCACGTCGAGCGAGTCTCCTCGGTCGGTGCAGACCGCCATGCCGGCAGGAGCCACCTCGGCCATCAGCCGCCGCTGGCTGTCGCGGAACCAAGGCCAGCTGGGACGGTTCAGGCTGGACAGCTGCACATAGTAGAACGGCAGCTCCTCCTGCCACTCCACCCGCCAGCTCTTCGCCAGCAAGCGGAACAGCCGCTCGTGGGCCTCGATGTTGTGGGCGTTCGATTCGCCCTGATACCACAGGAAACCCTGAACCGGGAAGCGATTCAAGGGGGCGATACCGGCCTCATAGAGATAGCACGGCTGGTACGGATGGCGTTGGAGCGCATGGGCGGACTTCGCGATGTTCTTCGCCCCACGTCCGCGCACCCATCCCTGCACGAAGTCGTTCTTCTTCCAATCATACAATACGTCGGGGAACTCAAACTCCAGCGTCTTGCGGTCAATCCAGGCCTCTGTGGGCGAACCACCCACCGCATTGTTGATGAGTCCTATGGGCACCTGCAGGCTGTCTGCCAGCATCTTACCGAAAGCGAAGGCGATGGCCGAAAAACGCTTCACCTCCTCCTCACCGCACTCCGTCCACTGCGTGGAGGTGAAATACTGCAGGTGGTTCAGCGAGTCGAGCACCGAGGCCCCCCACTCCACATCGTTGGTCATCCAGCGGGGCTGCATATGGAACAGGCGGACAGCCGGACGGCGGGCGGCCGCCTGGAGCGACGCCTCCACTTCCTCCTTCACCGACTGGTCCACCCGGAACGCCATGTTCGACTGTCCGGAGCAGAGCCACACCTCTCCCACCAGCACGTTGGTGAACTCACGACGGCCCGATGCCGCCTGCACCCGCAACGTATAGGGTCCGCCGACTTCGAGGGCCGGAAGCCGCAGCTCCCAGCGTCCGTCCGGTCCCGCCGTCGTACGGGCTTTCCGTCCGGCCACGGCCACCGTCACCGCCTCACCCGCATTGGCGCGTCCGGCCACGCGCAACGGTTTTCCCCGTTGCAGCACCATGTTGTCCGAATAAACCTCCGGGAGCCACAATCCGCCGAAGTCGCCCGTCAGGTGTCCATAGACCTTCCGTGCCAGCAGGCCGGCACCCTCCGCCGTGGGATGCAACGCGTCGGGAAACAGGTCAGGGCGGTCGTAGAGGGCCGGATGCAGGTCAATCAGTCCCGCGCCCGACAGTCGCGCCACCTCTTCTATCTTCGCCTGAATCTGCCAGAACCAGTCGCGGGTGCCCGACTTGAAACGGGGGTGCGGATGAAAGATGGGAGTCATCCGGCAAATCCACACCTCGCACTTCGGGTTGGCCGCGCGGAACGCATCGATGAGTTGCAGGTAATCCTTCACAAAATCATCGCGGTAGTTGGGCCAGTCGCGGGGGTCTGTATCGTTCAGTCCCAGGTGGATGATGACCTTGTCGCCCGCAAAGCGCAACGCCTCCTGACACTCCTCCATCTGATGATACGGGCGGTGCCCCCGCCGCAACAGCGTGGCACCGCTCCGTCCGAAATTATGCACATCATACCCTTCGCCCAGCAACCGCTGCAGCTGGGCGGGGTAGCAGTTCTCCTCCCGGTCGGGAAGAAGATACCCATACGTCACACTGTTGCCCACACACGCCACCTTGACAGGGGGCTTTGCGTCGAGAGCCGTCATCCGGCTGCTTGCCAACAGGCATCCGGCAGCCAAAAGCCAAGTTTTCCACATATATTTTTCTGTTTTTCGGCAAAGATACAGAAAAACATACGAATAACATACATTCTGCCCTCCGAAATCCTTCGGGGCCGTGCGGCGCGTTACTTTTTCTCTTGCTTCGGTTCTACCACCAAGGTGTTCCGTTCAAACACGTTTCCAGCGCGTTCAAAGCACACCTCGACCACATCCTTCTCCTGCGGCCGGTACGTGACAGAAGGCACACTGCAGGTTACCGCCTCGTAGGGTTGCAGCACGCGGACTTCCGTCCGGCCGAGGAGCTGCCCATTGAGCGTCACGCTGACGGTGCAAGGCTCGGAAGCCGAGAGTCCGAAGTTCTGCACCTCGACGGCCATGCCACCGTCCTGCGCCACCGGCAGACGAGCCGAGAGAAGGGCCGGCTTATAATTAAGGTAAGGCAGACGGGCATAGCCGAAGGCCAGCTGGCCGTCCTTGTACGCACCAATGAGCTTCGGAGCGAACTCTTCATCGGTAATGCCGCTGTCCTTTCCTTGGAAGGTCACGAGCAGGTCGTTGCCCTGCGGGACGGCTTTCACGGCCTTCGCTCCGCGTCCGTAGTTCACCTCGCTATGCGTACCGAAGCGCAGCGATGCAAAATCCAGGTCGGCCAAGGGCCGTCCGTCAGCATCCCCTTTGATGAGCAACTCGATTTTCTTCGTCTTGGGTCCGATGGGCGCCGTGTTCCTCACCTCCATGCGCAACCCGCGGTTCATCGGGATACAGATGTTCTTCGAGCTGTGCCGGTCGTTCGGCAGGTCTTCCCACTTGATGGTGTCAATGACGGCAAAGTTCATCTGCGTCACCCGTCCGTATTCGTCCTGCAGCACCTTGGGGCGTTCGTACTTGAACCAGTTCTCCACCTTTCCGTCCGCATGGCGGGAGATGCCCGGCACGTATGCCTCGCCGTCCTCCACCACCCAGTGCAGGCCGTCTAACGAGCGCTCATAGAAAGCCACACGGCCCAGCCAGTCGTTCACGATAAGGTGGTACTGCAGCTCGTCGCGCCAGATGACGGGGTCCTCGAACTCGCCTTCCACCGCCGGATAGACCCGCTTGTCGGTCAGCTGCTGGTAGGGCGACAGTCCGTCCCGGCTCACCCAGATGCCTCCACCGCGGCACACCATCAGCTTCGAGTTGTCCGGACGCGAGGCAAAGCTCAAGTTCGAGAGCCCCTCGATGATGCGCCGGTCGCGCGGGTCGAAACTGAAGCGGCTGTAGAGCCACGGGCCTTCCAGGCGGTCGGCGATGTAACAGCCGTCGATGACATACACCACGTAACGTCCGTCCGTCAGGCGGAACGCCTCCGGATTGTGCCCCTTGCCGATGGAGTTCACGATGTGGTAAGGCCCGTAGGGCTTGTCCGCCACGGTGTGGAACACGGTCGATTTCGACCAGAACATGTGGCCACGCGGAGAGTTTTCCTTCCAGCCGCAGACGAAGAGATGGTAGCGTCCGTCATCGCCCTTCAGGATGTTTCCACCCCAGAAGGAGAGGTCCTCGCGCTCGATGCCGTTGTCCACATAGCGGGGCTGCACGTCGGCGCATCCCCAGTTCTTGTCGCTGAGCTGTCCCTGCGGCATGGCTTCGAAACGGTCGGCAAAGCGTCCTCCCGTCACCAAGTTCTTCCACTCCTCCGGGCGCTCGCGTTCCGTGACTTGTGCCTGGGCCGGCATTCCTGCCAGCAGCAGGCCGCATGCTAAGATTGTCTGTAGATATTTCATGATTCCTGTTCGTTGGTTACAGACGCAAAAGTACGGCTTTCCGTTGGAACCGGACTTGGAGAATGTACGCAAAGAATAGGAATCTGTCGATAATCTTCCCCTCCGGACATCAGTCGGCCACGGTCAGCTCCAACACGTAGTCGGCTACATCGGGCCGCTGGCCCACACCGAGGAGCACGCCCTCGCGTGTCTGGCGGAACTTCACGGGCTGCCGGTCCTCAAAGACTACCGCCGACTTCACCTTGCCGGTCAGTGGCAGGAAGAGCTGCTCGTCGTCCAACGAGAAGATATGCACGTACAGTTTGTCGCCCTTGCGGGTCGTCACGCCCCAAGGCCGCGTGGGCACGTCGCCCGCCGTAGTGCCATAGACGGTCTCGCCAAACTTCGCCAGCCAGGCCCCCATGCCGTCCAGCCGCTCTAAGGCCGTGGCAGGCAACTCGCCGTCGGGTTGCGGGCCGATGTTCAGCAGCAGGTTCGCCCCCTTTCCGGCTGCCCCCACTAACAGGCGCACCAGGTCGCGCACCGACTTGTAGTTCTGGTCGATAATCTTATAGCCCCACATGCCGTTCATCGTCTCACAGGTCTCCAAGGGCAGGCGGCTCACCTCCGTGCCCTCGCTGAAGCCCGCCTTGTTCTCGCCGGGCAGGTCGCGCTCGAACATCTGGAAGTCCTCGCCCGGATAGGGGGCCAGGTGGTGGTTGTTGCCAACGAGGATAGACGGCTTCAGGCGGTGAAGAAAGGCATATTGCTCCTCTAACTGCCAGTCGAAGTCCGTGGTCTTAGGGTTGTGGTCCCACACCCCGTCGAACCAGATGGCATCGGGGTCATAGTTGCGGATCAGCTCCTCCAACTGGTGGTTCATGAAAGCGTAGTACGACTTCCAGTCTGCCTTCTTCGGGTCCTTTCCGGTATTGCGTCCGCTGTATCCCATCGGGTAGTCCTCGCGCGTCCAGTCAATGTGCGAGTAGTAGAAATGCACCTTCAGCCCCTGTTTCTTGCACTCCGCGGTCAGCTCGCCCACGATGTCGCGCTTGAAGGGGGTGGCATCGATGATGTCATAGTCGGAGTACTTCGTATCGAACATGGAGAAACCGTCGTGGTGGCGCGTGGTGAAGCAGATGTATTTCGCTCCTGCCTTCTTGAAAGCGGCCACCCACTGCGCCGCGTCGAAGCGTGCCGGGTAGAAGCCGCCGGCGGCCTTGGCGTACTCGTCCTTGTGGATGTGGTTAGACTGGAGGTACCATTCGCCCTGCCCGAATAGGCTGTAGATGCCCCAGTGGAGGAAGATACCGAACTTGTTGTCTGAAAACTGCCTGCGCGCCTCGATGTTCTCGGGCGTAGGCTGATAGCCTTCCTGCGCTACGGCAGAGGTGGCCAGTGCCCCCGAAAGGGCACAACCTATCAATGCTTTCGTCAATCGTCTCATGGTTTTTCAGTTAGGTTATGATTACAGCGGACAAAGTTAGGCAATCAGTGTGATATTTACAACTTTTTTCCTTAACCGCCCATGTAACTGTGCATCCCACCCAGCAGAAAGTTGACCCCGAAATAGGTCATCAGCACCGTCAGGAACGCCCCCGTGAGGTAAAGATGCCATCCCAGCGGCCTGCGCAGCCAGGCGAGACTGCGGCGGTGGAAAGCCACACCGTACACCATGAACGTGACCAACGCCCACACCTCCTTGGGGTCCCACGCCCAATACCGACCCCACGACTGGTTGGCCCACACCGCTCCCAGAAAGATACCTGTCCCTAAGAAACAGACTGCCGGATAGAGCAGCCTTCGGGAAAGACGGGCCAGCTCCTCCCGCCGGGCCGGCCGCAACAAGCCAGCCACTCCGACGGCAAAGACCAATGCCAGCAACGCATAGCCTGCCATCACCGTGGCCACATGGAAACCCAGCAACGGTGAAGCCAGCACAGGGGCCAAGGGAGAGACGGACGCGTCCATGGGACCGAGAAACGCCATGACCAGCGCGGCCGCCGACAACCACAGCCCGACCGGCTGCAAGATGGGAAAGCGGCGGCTGTACGCTATCGAAACGGAGAGCACACAAAGGGCCAGGAAGAGCAGTGTCTCGAAACCGTTGCTCAAGGGGATATGTCCTCCTTTTTTCCACCGAAGCCCGAACTGAAGGAACAGGAGGAGCAGTACGGAAACGGAAGCGAGGGTCTGTACGGCATCGCCCCACGGTCGTTTCGACCGGACACGGACCGTCGAGCCGCTCTCTCTTTCTACGTCTCCGTCTGGCAGCCTTTTCCGGAAAAAGAGCAAACCGACGACGGATACTCCCCACAGTCCGTACCCCACGTAGGTGAGGCCGATTCCCCACGGGTCGCGGCTCACCGACAGCCAACTACTGCCGTCCTCTTCGTAAGAAGCCTGGCTGAAGCGGTAGTGCCGCCGCTCCAGCACCCGGTTCATCGACACCCGGGCGGGCTGTCCGTCTATCCGGAGATAGCTCACGTAATCCGATGGATGCAGCGTCTGCCGGTGCAGACGAATCCGAAAACTGTCGAGGCACAAGACGAACGGCAGCTCCTGCCGGCCGTCCGTCGCAGCGTCCGTATAATGTCGCACCGGCACACCGGGAAAGAGGCGGACATGCCCTTGCCGACCGGTCAGGGCAGTGGCGGCCGCCCCTGCCAACATCCACAAGAAAGCGAGGTGCAGCCCTCCTACCGCCCAGTTCCGCCACAGGCGTGCCCTCACGATGGCTCCTCCGATGCCTACGGCCAGCACCGCCCACAAGGCAAAGAACCAACCGGTGCCATACACTTGCCGACCCACGAACTCGGTTCCGTAACGGTGTTCCAGTCCGGTGGCGACCGCCAGCACCACCATCAGGGTGACATAGCTCCCTATTACCATTCGTTTTCGCATCGGCTTGTCCTTAAAAATCCGGAAATCCGTTGGGCGGCAAGGTCTTGACGGCCATGCACTCCATCTCGATGAGCCATCCCGGACGGCAGACCGCCGCCCGCACGATGACTTTCGGCACCCGAGGGAACCGTTCGTCGAACAACTCGCGTACCACCGTATAGTCCGAGCCGTCACGCAGATAGACAATCATCATCCCCACCTCATCGAACGTGCATTCCGCCTCTTGCAGCAGTGCCTCCACATTGTCCCACATCCGCTGCGTCTGCCGCCGGATGTCGCCCGGCCACACCACCTGCCCTTGGTTGTCAATGCTCGCCGTCCCGGAGATGAAGACCTGTCGGCGGTCGCCGTAATCCACCTGTGTGCCCCGCTCGAAACTGACCCCATACTCGTGAGTCGGGTTCATGTGGGCAGGTGCGTGCAAATGACACACCTGTCCCTCGCACAGCCCGTCCACCGCGTAGGCGTCCATCAAGACCTTCACCCGGGGGTCGGCCGCCCGTCCGGCAATGCCTGTACTGGCAATGAAATGCGTCTGAGGGGTCAGTCCCTGCGTGACGAACACCTCGTTGCGTGCCTTCACCAAGCCGGCATAGTTCACGTCCACATTCTGCACGAAGAACCACGTGCGCAGGCAGTGCTGCGCCAGCCGTCCGCCCAGTGCCGCCAAGCGCAACACATAGTCGTTCAGCAGCAGCCGGGTCTGCCATTCCGATCCCTCCTCCAGGTTGCGACAACCTGCCGTCCACCAGTGACGATAGGCACCGTGCGCCACCTCACAGCCTCCGCCCGGCAACAACCGTGTACGTACCCCTGTCATCAAGTACGCCCACAGGGCCACTTTCGTGCCGTCCAACGGTGCCTGCTCCACCACCGAAACCGCACAATCGGTCGTGTCGAGCAGCCGGCTCACCACCTCATCCTCCTGATTGGCGGCATCGCTCACAAAACAACGCCAGAACACGCTGACCGCCTCCGGCCCCTCTGCCCTACGCGCGTCCGAATAGGCTGCCAGCACCGCCTCCAACTGCTCGGCGAAAGTGGCCCGCACGTCGGTGGCATGAATCATCAGGTGGAGTTCCGTCACACCTCCACGCCCCTCCATCCGGAAGGTCTCCACCCGAGCGGAGGGCTGCTTGTCCTTAATCTGTTCCATGGTCTATCCAATCTTTCAATAATTTCATTTCAGTACCGTCGGCGGACAGCATGTCCGAATGGTCAATACCCATCGACTGGCTCAGTCCCGTCGCCACCATTTGATACAGCACACTGCTGTCGGCATCGCCCGGGACTACGCGCACACCGCCATCGACCACCGTCGCCGGCTGTCCCACCAAAGCGGGACGGCTTTTCCCTTCGCACAAGTCAAGTCCGGCCGCCGCCCGGCCCCCTACTCCATGGCAAGCCACACACGTACGGTCGAACACCGCCCGCTGGAGGCAGGTGTACATGTCGGCGGCCACACTGTCGGGCATCGACAGCCGGAGCACACCGGCCGACAGGTCCAACTCCTCGGTCCGCCACGTATAATAGTCGAACACACTCTCCCGGAGACGGTTCACCACGCACAGCCGCAGCTCGTCCACCTCCTGACCGATGCCGTTCAGTTCCATATCGACCGCCTCGTCCCCCAAAGGGAGCGCCTTCGAGATGACCGCATAGTCGTTACCATCCTCGAACCCGGCCAGAACGACGCTGTAGCCGTCCGTCCAACTGCCGACACCACTGACCGCACCGATGAGCCGCACGCTGTAACCTTCCTCGTAGGTCTCCGTCTCCTGCTCCTGGATACGCCCGTCATCACAGGCGGCCGCGAGTGCGGCGAAGATACAGAAAACCCTCCACATCCGAAAATCTTTTCCTGCTGTTTTCATTTTTTCCTCAGAAACAATATTGTAACATCACGACAGCCGAATGGGTGGCCAGTCCCAGATTGTCGTTGTCGCGGTCCAGCTGCGTGGCGTGCCCACTGCGGGCGATGTACTGATACATGGCCTGCAACTTCAGTCCGCTGTCCTTGAAGAAGTAGTTCACGCCCACGGCAGGCATGTTCAGGAACCCGTCTTTGCCGGTCCCGTTGCGGTTGAAGAAATCATAGCGCAACGCCGCCTGCACGCGGGGAGCCACGAACCAACCTCCCTGTACGTAGCCGCCCAGGTAGTTGTAGGACTCGCTGATTTTCTGCCGCCGCGTGAAGTCCACGTGCATCCAGTACGCCTCTGCCGCCAGATAGAGCCGGTGGTGCAAGAGCGCGAACTCGGCCCCCACCCGAGTGTCGTTGGTGCTCTCGTTCTCACTTTCCACATTGACCGAGGCCGAAACGCCCACCATCCACTTGTCCTCCTTCAGGCGGTCGGGATTTCCTTGCGTGGAGGGCATCACCCCTCGGGGCAGGTAGGTCAGGCGGCCGGCATACAGCAGCGAGGGGATGTGCCAGTCGTCACTGAAGGTCTTTCCTGCCGTATTGACCGCCGCTCCAGTGCCGTTGAAGATGCCCAGCTCATAACCGAACTTTCCGCCCAACAGACCGTGGGCCTCCACACCGAGATCGAACCCCGTCCCGACAGCAGGCGTGACCGCATTGAGCGAATAGGGCAGGATGACCGCCGCCGTGAGCGATACGGGCAACTGAGGCAGCAGGGTCTCGCCGAGGGTGGTCAGGTAAGCGTGCGAGAAGGGGGTCTTGAACTTGCCCACCCGCACGGCCAGGCTCTCGCGCAGGCGCACATCGAACCATGCCTGCTGGAGCAAGGCACCCCCGCTGGCCGCCGCGTTGAGGGAGAGGTTGAACGATACCTTGCCGAACGCCTTCCCGGTGAATCCCATGACCGCATACGGAATGGAAAAGCCCGAGTTGGCCACATTGTCCTGGTTGTAGGCCTTGTCCAGCCCTTCATCGTCATACCAGTTAAAATTAGCGGCTGTCTGCACCAGCAGGTAAGGCTTGAACACAAAGTCGCCTTGCTTCGTACCGATGGTAAAGCCTTCGCGCCCTGCCAGTGACACGACGCCATTCTCTGTTTCTTCTTCGTGCTGGGCCAATGCCGCTAAGGGCAACAGGGTAGCCAGCGCCAGTATAATCGCTGTTTTCATTGCTTGCTTTGTTATTGTTGGTTGGATACTGCTGCTACAGGCTGTTGAGGAAGGCCACTACCGCATCGCGGTCTTCCTTGCTCATCTGCCTGAACAGGTTTCTCGACGCTTCCGCTTCCCCTCCATGCCACATGATGGCTTCTAAGAGGTTACGGGCCCGTCCGTCGTGAAGAAAATAGGTGTGCCCGTTCACCGTCTGCTGCAGGCCAATGCCCCACAGTGGCGTAGTGCGCCACTCGTTGCCCCGGGCCAGTCCGCTCACGTAATGATCGTTCAGTCCCACACCCATGATTTCCGACCCCATGTCGTGCAGCAGGTAGTCGGAATACGGATGGATGGTCTGGTTGCCCAGCCACGGAAGGTGGGTACCGTTCAGCAGGGTGCTTCCCCGGGGACGTGTGTGGAGGGTCGTGACGTGACAGAGGTGACACTTGGCCTCGAAGAACTTCCGCTCGCCGCGCATCACCTGCGGGTCGTTCACATTGCGCCGCGCGGGAACGCTCAACGACTGCATGTACAGGTCCACGTCCTCCATCTCCTCCGTCGTGCAGTCCAGCCGGTCGTAAGCCAGCCCCATCATGCTGCCTTGCGCCACCTGCGCCTGCCCCTCACAGATTTCCTCCGGATAGCGACTGTTGGTCACTCCCATATCGCTGGAGAATCCCAGCTCGACGGTCAGGTCGGCATGCTGGGCTTTGTTGCCCGAGAGTCCTAAGCACCGGACTCCCCGCTCCGTGACATAATTGCAGCGGCCGCTGATGCCCAGCTCCGGATAGTTGCTTTGGCGGGCCAATGCCTCTATCTCCACAGGATCAAGGGCCATCATCGGCCCCAGTCCCACATGCCGAAGCGGAATACGGACCGTACAGAACAGGTCCTCGGGACGGATACTGTCCGCATACCATTCGGTAATGCGGTAGGCAGGCTTGCACAACTCGTACTCTTCCCCATCGGGGAAACGGAATTTCTCATACGTATAGTCCACCTTGAGCTTACCCTCGGCTTTCACGCCATAAATGGCCTGGTCGTGCAGCACCCTCCCATAGTCCTGAAAAAAGGCACCGTTGCGGCGGGTGATATAGACCAGCATGGAGGAAAAGCCGTAGCTCCCGCTGCCCCCCTCACTCCACAACGTGGGTTTGGTGCGGCCTGCGTTGCGGTGGCAGCTGCCGCAGGAATAGCCCGCATAGACCGGTCCCAGCCCGCCACCGGTCCCGTTGCTGCTGGTCCGCACATCGTCGTACAGGCCGTCGCCGCTCGTGAACCGCTTGGCGTACACCCCGCTCACCCAGTCGGCCTCTGTATCGTAGGCAAAGGTGGAGGTCAGGAAATTGGTGGAAGTGCCTGCCGACAGGGCATAGCCGGCCGGCACCTCTATCTCGTCCTCCCCCAGCAGGGTATCCCCGCTGCAAGCCGTCACGGCCCACAACGAGGACCCCAGCAGGGAAGAAACAATAAATGATCGACAGTTCATGGCATCAGAAACTTCGGGCATTGCCATCCTTGAACAAGAGGAACTCCAACGTATGGAAGCCGCGCAATGACTGCGCCGAAGCGATGGCGTCGCTCTCCTCGTCGTAATCCCCGTTCCAGTCCAGCGAGTCGTAACTACCCGATGTCAGCACCTGTACGATGCCGTCCTGGTCCAACGGCCAACTGTCCATATTGGGGTCCAGTCCCTTGTCGGCCACCGGACCGAACAGGAAGGCCTCACTCGTCTCCCAGGGTTCACGGGCAGCCAACCAAGCGTTGGCACAAGCCTTGAATCCGGCGTTGGAAGGCGACTGGCGGAAGGCCTCCACTGCTTCCAGCAGGGACTGGTTGCATTCCTTCAGGTCCTTGTACGTAGGCACTACGACCACGTCCACATAGTCGGCCACCGCCTGGGCCAACTTCGTCTTGTCCAACTGCTGCACAGCGGGCTTCAACTCCCTGACCAGCACCTCCTGCAGCTCCGCGCAGGCTTCCATGGCCGCCTTGGCCTCGCTGCTGTTGATATGGTTGCGGAACGGACTGGGGATGGCCCAGATGGCTGCTGCCGCACCGTCAATGGCACTGGTCACCTTCGCATGCAGCGCTTCGTCTGCCGCCCGCACCGCCGCAGCCAACGACCGTGCTCCTATCTTGCCGTCGCGAGAACCGTAGTAAGCGTTGCGGACGGAATAGATGTTGTTGCGGTAGTCCTCGCGCGAGTGCCAGCTGTACCACGACTCCACCGCATAAAGGGCCTTCTCTGTCTGGCCGCTCACATAGAGGTCATAGGGGTCGCCTATTTTGGCCGTCCCCACTTCGTTGGCGATGTCGGCGCATCCGTCAATCAGCTGTTCCACGCTCAGCATCTCGTCCTGCCCCTTAAAGAAGTCGGCATAACTCTGCCCGTTGTTGTAGGACACGGTCCAGTCCGTATAGAGGGTGGTGGCATCGTTCACCAGCAGCTGCGCCACTACACGCATGTAGTTGCCCCAGCTGGCGGCGTTGTCCGTCGTATAGTCCAGGTTCTTGGCTTCCTGCTCCTGCTGGACAGGTGCCTCGTTGTCACTGCAAGCTGTGGCCATCCAGGCCATGCCGCCCATCAGGGCAGCCATACAAATGTACTTTCTCATCTCTTCTAATCGTTATTGGTTTATCATTTTCTATTCCATTGTTCCATCACTGGCTGAACAGGATTTGAACAGCGTTCAATCACCGTTCGAACACCGTTTGATGATTGTTTGCAAGGGTTTTCACACGGGATTCGTTCATTTGCCAAAGAACCATCCCACATACGCCACTCCTATGGCCAACTCGTTCTCGCTTTTGTAATCGGAGGTCCCAAACACCTTCCGCGTACCTATCTGCCGGGTGGTATAGTCTGCTTTCACCACCAGGTTGGGCAATGCGTACCAGTTCACGCCAGCAGTCCACTTGCTCACCTGGTTGCGCCGCTCCACGGTTCCTCCCCTCACGGCCCGTTCTTGCGGATTGTAGTATTCGTAACGGGCAAAGGGATAAATGACCGGACAAAGGGGAGCGGACAGCACCGACCGCAGGTTCACGCCCACCTCGGCGCCGTAGGCCAAGGCATTCTTCGCCACCTTCCGCAGGACACCCTGGTAGTAGCTGGACTTATTGGAGAGAGAAACGGCACCTATCTTGCCGGAGTTCTCCAACGCGCCGTAAATCAGGTTTGCCCGGGCGGTCACGAAACGGTTCTTGAACTGAGCGTCGGCGGAGGCGATGGCCAAGCCCGAGCGCCCCACGGCACTGTACTTGTAGGGTTTGTCCGTATTGGCGGTCACGTCGCGGCAGTAATAGGCCGACACGCCCACGCGCAGTCCCGGCAATCCCCGATAGTCCACCCTCACTGCATAACCCGGCGACGTGAAGTTGTCCTCCTCGAACAGTCCCTGTCTGCCGCCAGCCACCCAATAGTCACGTCCGAATCCATCGGCACTCATACCCGCCACGGCCATTGCCTGGTAGTCGAAAGTGGCTTTCCCCCTCCCGAAGGTACCATAGACCGCCAGTCCCGTCTGGTGCCAGGTAGAAGGCAGGATGACCGTCTCACCCTCCGGACGCGAGGTGCCGAAGAAATGAATGGGCTCATGGTGAGCGTTCGTCAGCCCCACCGGCACAATCAGGTGGCCGGCCCGCACGTTGAACGAGCGATGGACAAGGCGCGTGATGTGAAACTGCTCCAGCGCCACCTCGCCCCCTTTTTCCATCTCTGTCTCGTACTCCCCGTTCTCCGAGTTCTCCAGCTCCGTTTCCATCCCCACACCGCCCGACTCGAACTCTATCTCTACACCCAGTATCCAACGGGGCGAGAACTTGTAGTCGAGCGCCAGCACAAAACGAGGAATGGATACTGAGTTCCGGTGGTCGCTGTTGTCCGTCCCACCATAAAAACGGTTCGTACCGTAGTCCATAAACTTGGCCACCATCTCGCCATAGCCCCCCACACGGAACTGGCCGTAGTCATCGTCCGCCGCCTGTAATGCCTCTACCGCCAACAGCGAACACAGTCCGAATAAGATTTTCTTTTTACTCATTTTTGATAACTTGAGTTTCCCACATCTATAGAAGCAGCTGTAGTAGGGATTGGCACTCTGGTTTTTAATGTTAAACAATTCATATTTAGGTCTTTCTCTCTTTTTGCTTAAAAAGTGTAAAGCCTATGCCCGGTCATCGAAATTTTGATTATATCTGAGGATGCATTCGAGGACATGCCTCGTCCCTTCATCTGCCATGGCTCTTTCAAGGAGGTCATCGAGCGTAGAACCGAAGAGGCATGCAATCTTCTCTAGCAGTTCCGCAATTATCGGA
>JAQXRG010000128.1 GCA_029218405.1 Bacteroidales bacterium | reverse complement strand
CTTACCAGGGCCTCAAATTCCTTCATTCGGTTCTCCACCTTGACGGCCAGGTCAGGGTCGATGTCATAGTAATCGCGGATGGCATAAGGCGATCCCGCCTTTCCTTTCACCACCGACGGGTGGTTGCTGGGAATGCCGTATGCAGAGTAGTCGGTCTGTGACGCATGAGCGATGACGCCTGTGTACCAGACATGCGTGATGCCCAGCCGCTGGATTTCACGCAGGGCCTTCTTGCTGATGTCATCCATCTTTCCGCAACCGTTTTCTTCCAGCGTACCGTTAGTGGTTCTGGGGAAATTCCGGTTGCCGAACAGGCGGGTGAATATTTGGTATATGATGATTTTCTGTGGTTCGTTTGCTTTCATAAGACAATGGGTATAGTTACTCGATGCCATGGGCCTTGGCTTCCTTGCTGATTTTTGCAATCAGTCCCTGCAGCACTTTTCCAGGACCGCATTCCGTGAAGTCGTCCGCACCGTCGGCCACCATGTTCTGTACGGTCTGTGTCCAGCGTACGGAGGCGGTGAGCTGTGCCACGAGGTTGGCTTTGATTTCAGCGGGGTCCGTGTGCGGCAGAGCGTCCACATTCTGGTAAACCGGGCATTTGGGGGTGTGGAATTCGGTCAGGTTGATGGCGGCTTCCAGTTCTTCCTGAGCGGGTTGCATCAGCGGTGAATGGAAGGCACCTCCCACTTTCAACGGAAGGGCACGCTTCGCTCCTGCCGCTTTCAGTGCTTCACAAGCCTTGTTGATGCCTTCTACGGAGCCGGAGATGACAATCTGGCCCGGGCAGTTGAAGTTGGCGGCTACACATACATCGCCCGCGGCGCTGATTTCACCGCAGACTGCTTCTACCTTCTCATCGGGCAATGCGATGATGGCGGCCATGGTGCCCGGCTGCGCCTCACAGGCCTTCTGCATGGCCATGGCACGGGCGTAAACGAGCTTTAACCCGTCCTCGAACGAGAGGGCACCGGCAGCCACGAGGGCTGAGAATTCACCCAACGAGTGACCGGCGGTCATCTCGGGCAGGAAGGCTTCGCCCATGCACAGTGCGGAAATGACAGAGTGCAGGAAGACGGCAGGCTGTGTCACTTTCGTCTGACGGAGGTCTTCGTCTGTTCCTTCGAACATGATGTCAGTGATGCGGTAGCCGAGGATATCGTTGGCTTTCTCGAACAGTTCTTTTGCGAGAGGAGAGTTCTCATACAGGTCCTTGCCCATTCCTACGAACTGGGCTCCTTGACCGGGGAATACAAATGCTTTCATTCTATTAAAAACTTAATTATTCGTTCAAAACTGCGGCAAAGTTAGTGATTTTTTTTGATTTACAGTTCATTTCGGTGGAAAATGTGCATGGGCTGGGGCGAGAAGAGGTGGTTCATAGGGCCATGGCCTTTGCCGGCCCAGATGTCTCGCCCGCTCACAAGCGCTTGGTGGACGTAGTGCTTGGCGTGCGCCACAGCATCAGGAAGAAGGTCGCCTAAGGCCATTCGTGCGGCGATGGCGGAAGAGAGGGTGCAGCCTGTCCCGTGGGTGTTGCGGCTCTCGACCTTGGGGGCAGTGTAGAGGTGGGGCTCCTGCTCGTTGGCGACTTGGAGGACATCGGTCAACTGGTCTGCGTCCAGGTGTCCTCCCTTGAGGAGCACGGCATGGTTGCCGTAGCGCAGCAGGGACCGGGCGGCGAGGTGCATGTCGTCGAGTGTCTTCAGGGGAATGTCTAACAGGAGCTCTGCTTCTGGAAGGTTGGGGGTGACCAGTGAGCAGAGGGGCATCAGTTCGTCGGTTAAGGCGGTGAGGGCCGCAGGCTCCAGCAAGGGGCGGCCGCTGGACGATACCATAACGGGGTCGAGTACGACGAAGCAGGACGGATAGCGGCGCAGGGTCCGGGCGATGGTCCGGATAATGGCAGCATCGTTGACCATGCCTATCTTGATGGCATGAGGGGGGAGGTCCTCCATGACCGCAGTAATCTGCGCTTCCACGATGGCAGGAGGGACCGGATGCACGTGGGTCACCCCGCAGCTGTTCTGTACGGTAACAGCGGTGACAGCGGTGGCGGCATAGGCTCCATGGGCGGAAATGGTCTTCAGGTCCGCCTGTATGCCGGCTCCGCCGCTGCAGTCGGATCCGGCGATGCTGAGTACGCAAGGATAGGTTTTCATATAAGGATGCTTTTGGGTTTGTCTGTGGCAAAGATAGTGATTTCTTTTCGAATCGTAATGGCTACGATAAGGAAGTCTTTCTATATCGTAAAATAGACGAAAACTATAGAATTGAGAAATAATGCTTTATAACATACAAAATATTTTATTTATTTCTTTATCAAATATGGAAATAGTGCGTATCTTTGCGGCGGAAACGTAAAAAAGAGTATCTATGGAGAAGCAGACAGGTATTGACCAGATAGTAGATATCCACGTGTCGGTGGATTGTGTGCTGATTGGCTTTGACGGCGAACAGTTCCGTGTGCTGCTGGTCCGCCAGGTGGGCAAGCAGGTGGAGGAGGGGATGAACGACCTCAAGTTGCCTGGCAGCCTGATTTATGCGGAAGAAGATCTCGACGATGCGGCCAAACGGGTGCTGACAGAGCTGACGGGGCTGAAGAACATCAAGATGACGCAGTTCAAGGCGTACGGCTCCAAGGACCGCACGTCCAACCCGAAAGACGTGCTGTGGCTGGAACGTTTCCACCGTATTACGGAAGGGAAGGTGGGCCGTATCGTCACGATTGCCTATCTGTCGCTGCTGAAGATAGACCGGCAGAGCAGACAGCTTCGTCCGGATTACGATGCTTGTTGGGTGCCGGTCCAGGAGGTAAAGGCCCTGGCGTTCGACCACTTCCAGATATTGAGAGATGCGTTGACGCACGTGCGGCAATATGTGGAGAAGTCTCCGGCCGTGATGTTTGACTTGTTGCCCCGCAAGTTTACGGCGGCGCAGCTGAGGACGCTCTTCCAGCTGGTCTATGAGAAGACGTTTGATGTGAGTAATTTCCACAAGCGCATCGCACAGCTGCCCTATGTGGTCCCCATGGAGGAGAAGGAGACGGGCGTGGCGCACCGCGCGGCTCGGTACTACAAGTTCGACCGGTCCCTCTATGCGAAAATGAGAAACTGATTCATTAACGAATAAAAGATATGATGTATTTATTAGGTTACGATATTGGAAGCTCGTCGGTAAAGGCCAGTCTGGTCCATGCAGAGACGGGCAAGTGCGTGGCGTCTGCTTTCTATCCAAAGAAAGAGGCGGAGATTATGGCGGTTCGTCCAGGATGGGCGGAGCAACGGCCGGAAATGTGGTGGGACAACTTGAAGCTGGCTACCGCCGATGTCCTGTCGCAGAGTGGTGTGGCCGGTGCGGATGTTGCCGCTATCGGTATCTCTTACCAAATGCACGGGCTGGTGTGTGTGGACAAGCAGCAGCGGGTGCTGCGCCCTGCGATTATCTGGTGTGACTCTCGGGCGGTCCCTTACGGAGCGCGTGCATTTCATGAACTGGGTGAGGAACGGTGCCTGTCCGCCCTCCTGAATTCGCCGGGTAATTTCACGGCCTCGAAACTGGCGTGGGTGCGGGAGCACGAGCCGGAAGTTTTTGAACGGATTGACAAAATCATGCTGCCGGGTGACTACATCGCCATGCGCCTGACAGGAGAGATTTGTACGACGGCATCCGGGCTGTCTGAAGGCATGTTCTGGGATTTCCGAAAGAACGAGGTGGCAGGCTTCTTGATGGAGTATTACGGGTTCCCGGCATCGATGATTCCTGAGATTCGTCCGACTTTTGCCGAGCAGGGGAGGATGACGGCCGGGGCTGCCGCTGAACTGGGCTTGAAAGAAGGCACGCCTGTGACCTATCGGGCCGGTGACCAGCCCAACAATGCCTTGTCGCTGAATGTATTCGAACCGGGAGAAATTGCGTCCACGGCGGGCACGTCCGGTGTTGTGTACGGCGTGAATGGGACGGTGAACTATGACCCCCAGTCGCGTGTCAATACCTTCGCCCATGTCAACCATACGGCAGAAGAGACCCGTTTGGGAGTGCTGCTGTGCATCAACGGGACAGGAATCCTCAACTCCTGGATGAAGCGGAACGTGGTGCCCGCGGAGGTCTCGTACGCTGAGATGAACGACTTGGCCGACCGCGCTCCCATCGGCTCGGGCGGCGTGAGTGTCCTGCCTTTTGGCAACGGGGCGGAGCGGATGCTGCAGAACCGTGAAGTGGGTTGTTCCATTCATGGCGTGAACTTCAACGTTCACGACCGTAGCCACTTGTTGCGGGCGGCCCAGGAAGGAATCGTCTTCTCCTTCCGGTATGGCATCGACATCATGCGGCAGATGGGTATGGAAGTCCATAAGATTCATGCCGGACATGCCAACATGTTCCTCAGTCCGCTGTTCCGCAACACATTGGCGGGGGTGACAGGCGCGGTTATCGAACTGTACGATACAGACGGGTCGGTAGGAGCGGCAAAGGGAGCCGGTATGGGTGCTGGCATCTACAAAAACCATCATGAGGCGTTTGCGTCGCTCGAACGCCTGGCGGTCATTGAGCCTTCGGAGGCTGACCGTTCGGCCTATGAGGAAGCTTACCAGCGCTGGAAGTCTTGGCTCCCGGTCCTGCGGGAGGACCAATGAAAAATGTATGTAAATAAACCAACCAATTAAAACGAATATAACAATGAAAGAGTATTTTCCTGGAATCGAAAAAATCAAGTTTGAAGGTGTGGAAAGCATGAACCCGATGGCTTTCCGCTATTACGATGCTGAACGGGTAGTGATGGGCAAGAAGATGAAGGACTGGCTGAAGTTCTCCATGGCTTGGTGGCACACCTTGTGCGCTGAGGGGGCCGACCAGTTCGGTGGCGGCACGAAGCAGTTCCCTTGGAAAGGCAATCCGGACAAGGTGCAGGCCGCCAAGGACAAGATGGATGCCGGGTTCGAGTTCATGCAGAAGATGGGCATTGAGTACTACTGCTTCCATGACATTGACCTCTGCGATGAGGCCGATACGATTGAAGAGTACGAGGCGAACCTGAAGGAGATTGTCGCCTATGCCAAGCAGAAGCAGGCGGAGACGGGCATCAAACTGCTGTGGGGTACGGCCAATGTGTTTGGTCACGCCCGTTACATGAACGGTGCCGCTACCAATCCTGACTTTGACGTAGTGGCTCGTGCGGCTGTGCAGATCAAGAATGCGATTGACGCAACCATTGAGCTGGGAGGTATGAATTATGTGTTCTGGGGCGGCCGTGAAGGTTATATGTCGTTGCTGAACACTGACCAGAAGCGGGAGAAAGAACACTTGGCACAGATGCTGAAGATGGCTCGGGACTATGCCCGCTCCAAAGGCTTTACGGGTACTTTCCTGATTGAACCGAAGCCGATGGAACCCTCAAAGCACCAGTACGATGTGGATACGGAAACAGTCATCGGTTTCTTGAAGGCGCACGGCTTGGACAAGGACTTCAAGGTGAACATTGAGGTGAACCATGCGACCCTCGCAGGTCATCCGTTCGAGCACGAATTGTGTGTGGCTGTGGACAACGGCATGCTTGGCTCTATTGACGCCAACCGGGGTGACTACCAGAACGGCTGGGACACTGACCAGTTCCCGATTGACAATTATGAGCTGACCCAGGCCATGATGCAGATTATCCGCAATGGTGGTTTGGGTAACGGAGGTACGAACTTTGATGCCAAGACACGCCGGAACTCGACGGACCTGGAGGATATCTTTATCGCACACATTGCCGGTATGGACGTAATGGCCCGTGCTTTGCTGAGCGCTGCCCGTCTGTTGGAAGAGTCTCCTTACAAGAAGATGCTGGCTGACCGTTACGCTTCGTTCGACAGCGGCAAGGGTAAGGAATTTGAAGAAGGCAAGCTGTCCTTAGAAGAAGTGGTGGCTTACGCCAAGCAGAACGGCGAGCCGAAACAGACCAGCGGGAAGCAGGAGCTGTATGAGGCTATCCTGAACATGTATTGCTGATGAATGTGGAGGAATGAGGAACGGAAGGTAAAAAAAATTCGTTCCTCATTCCTTTTTCTTCATTATTATTATTATCTTTGCAACCTAACATCAATTCACACGAGCTATGAATCTGAAAAATAATCATGTTGTAATCATGGCAGGAGGAGTGGGAAGCCGTTTTTGGCCCATGAGCACCCCTGATATGCCGAAACAGTTTATCGATGTGTTAGGCTGTGGCCGTACGTTGATCCAATTGGCCTATGATCGTTTTCAAGGTATTTGTCAGCCTGAGAACTTTTGGGTAGTGACATCTGCCAAGTATGGGGATTTGGTGAAAGAGCAGTTGCCGGAAATCCCGGATGACCATATTCTGCTCGAACCTTGCCGGCGGAATACCGCTCCCTGCATTGCTTACGTGAGCTGGAAAATCAAGGCAAAGAATCCGAGAGCGAATATTGTGGTGGCACCGTCCGACCATATTGTCATGGACAATCGCGAGTTCGCACGGGTGGTTCTGTCGGCCTTGAAGTTTACTGCTGATTCAGATGCGATTGTCACGTTGGGTATGAAGGCTACCCGTCCGGAAACGGGCTATGGATACATTGAGGCGGACTTGTCGATGGCCTGTCCGTCGAACAAAGAAATTTATCGTGTGGACAGTTTCCGTGAGAAGCCCAGCCTGCCTACCGCCCAGCGTTATCTGCAGAAGAAGAACTATTTTTGGAATGCTGGTATTTTTGTGTGGAATGTCAGTACGATTGTGAATGCGTTGCGCGTGTACCAGCCTAAGATAGGTGAAATCTTTGAACGGATGCTGCCTTATTTCTATACGGACAAGGAGCAATCGATGATTGATGAATCCTTCCCCCAGTGTGAGAATATTTCCATCGATTATGCCATTATGGAGAAAGCTGATGAGATTTATGTTTTCCCGGCTTCCTTCGGATGGAGTGACTTGGGCACGTGGGGATCGCTGCATGAGAACATGCATCGCGATGCATACGATAACCTGAGTGTGGGCCCGAACATCCGGCTGATTGATAGCAGGAACTGTGTGGTCCATGCGTTGCAAGAAAAGAAAGTGGTCGTGCAAGGGCTGGACGGCTATTTGGTGGCCGAGAACAATGATATGTTGCTGGTATGCCGCTTGAGTGAAGAACAACGGATTGGCGAATTTACAAAAGAGGATTGACCCTATTCATGGAGGAAAGCAGGAAAAGAAGCGCCAAAGAGTATGCGCTATTGGTGCTTAAAGGGATGGGAATGGGGGCCGCCGATGTGGTGCCAGGGGTGTCAGGTGGAACCATTGCCTTTATCGTGGGTATCTATGACGAGTTGATACACGCCATCAAGAGCATCAACGTGACAACGTTGCGGCTGTTGATGAAAGGTCAGTTCTTGGAGGCATGGCGGCAGGTGAACGGCAGTTTCTTGTTGGCAATACTCTCGGGGATTGCCATCAGTGTTTTTTCACTGGCCAAAATCATCACATGGCTTTTGTTGACACATCCTGTCTTGGTATGGTCGTTCTTTTTTGGCTTGGTCCTTTCGTCCACATGGTTTGTAGCAAAGGATGTGGCCCGGTGGAATTGGAAAACGGTGCTTGGCTTCGTGGCAGGCACAGTGGGAGCCTATTTTATTACGGTGGCCACCCCAGCGGAGACTCCGTCTAACTTGTTATTCGTGTTTCTGTGTGGGGCGATTGCGATATGTGCCATGATTTTGCCCGGTGTGTCCGGAAGTTTTATTTTGGTGCTGTTAGGAAAGTATTTCTACATCATGGACGCTGTCAAGTCGTTGCGGCTGATGGTGTTAGGAGCCTTTGCGGCAGGTGCCTGTATCGGCATTACGACATTCTCCAGACTGTTGTCATTTGCTTTGACGCATATGCGGGACTTGACGTTGGCTGTCTTGTCTGGCTTTATGTTAGGGTCGCTCAACAAAGTGTGGCCTTGGAAAGAGACCCTTTCCACCTATACGGACAGCCATGGCGTAGTGAAGCCTTTGCTGGAACAGAACGTGCTTCCCAATGACTCAGTGGCAGCTGCTGTTACCCTGATGGTTGTAGGTTTTCTGATGGTATATGTGCTGGAGAAGGTTTCCGCACAGAAACATTGAGGAAAGGAAGGAGAAATTACAGGTTTCATACAGGGTATGCCCTGCTCAAGATGCAGCCAGTGGGGCGTTCCTGTACCACTGAAGGGAACCGTAATTTCTCTATTCCTCTTTTTTTCTTGCTCGTAACAGGGCATTGACCTCCAGGTAGAAATCCGGTGCCAAGTCATACAGACGGGATGTGAGTATCTTTTCCAGTTTGACGGGCACATCTTCTACGGCACGTTTCAAGTACCGAGACGTAGTCTCGTTCATGCCTGCAGTCAGGTAGCTGCACAGGGCCATCGATGGAAGGTTGTTTTTGTTATATTCTGGATCCATTTCCTCCATCCGAATGAATAGCTCCAATGCCTCCTTCCATAGCTGTGCGTCCAGAAAAAGGTAGGCGGCGATTTCCAGAGCATCTGTTTCATAGTCGGAATTGTGGGCCCATTCCAAGCCTTTTTGTATGTAAATACATGCCTCGTGCCGGTTGCCTGCCTGGAACATCAGTTCCGCCCAGGAGAGATGAATCTGGTAATTGCTTTCGTCCAGTTGCAGGGCATTGGACAGATAGTCACGTGCCCGTTCCGGCTGGCCCACCTTCAAATAATAATTGGCCAGTTTCTGATAGACATTCGCCTTGTCAATGTCCGATAGGTCTGCCATCTTTAATAATTTCTGACAATATTCAACACATTTCTCCAGGTCGTTCAGGGAATAGTAGCACTGCATGAGGGCCAGATAGGGTATCAGTTTCTCATCGCTGAGGCGTTCCATTTGCTGGAAGGTGATGACGGCGCTGTCGATGTCTTCCATCATCAGGAACATAGCCCCTTTGATGTGGTAAGCCAACGGGTCCTTGTCGTCAATGGTTAGGGCGAACTCGATGGCTTCGTTGGCTTTGTCCATTTCCTCCCTGTCCAGGTATGCTTGGGCCAGTTTCTCCCAATAAGAAACGTTGTAGGGATACAGGTCAATCAGCTCGTTCAGATAGGGAGGCAGCAGGGTGCTTTGACCGGAAGAATACAGGTAGTCCACCATGCTTTCCAGCACATCCGGATGATGTGGGGCTTCCGCGTAGGCCACTTCTATCCACTCTTTCGCCATATCATATTGATAGCTGTCCAAGCATACATCCACGATGTCAAGGATGGTCTCAATCATTTGCTCTTGCTGGTAAACTTGGTCGAACAGCTGGTTGGCCTTTTCGGGAAGTGACTGATGGATGTACAGTTGCGCCTTCAGCAGCAAGG
>JAQXRG010000127.1 GCA_029218405.1 Bacteroidales bacterium | reverse complement strand
GAGGTGCAAGGACCAGCGTGGGAGGCAGTTCATCGTGGAGATGCAGATGGTGTGGTCGCCGGAGTTCATGCAGAGGGTGATGTTCAACTCTGCCAAGGCATACGTCCGCCAGCTCGACAAGAAGGAGGACTACCATCTGCTGGAACCTGTGTATTCGCTCAACCTCGTGAACGATGTCTTCCTGAACGACGTTCCCGAATACTACCACTACTACCGTATGGTTCACGAGAAGCATACGGAGAAGGTGATAGACGGACTGCACCTTGTGTTCGTGGAGTTGCCCAAGTTCACCCCGCATACCATGAAAGAGAAGAAAATGCACGTTCTTTGGCTGCGCTATCTCACGGAGATAGACGGCTATATGGAGACCGTTCCGCAGGAGCTTCTCGACAATCCTGAGATAAGCAAGGCGATGGAGGTGGTGGAGGAGTCGGCATTCTCTCCCGAGCAGCTTCTCGGCTACGACAAGTTCTGGGATATTATCAGGACGGAGACCACGCTCTATAACAGTGGCGTAAGGCAAGGTCAGGCGAAAGGTCTTGAACAAGGGCTTGAGGAAGGAATGAAGAAAGGCCGTGCGGAAGGGCTTGCGGAAGGTCTTGAGAAAGGCCGTGCGGAAGGATTAAAGGATACTGCCCGCAACCTGAAATCAATGGGTCTTGGCATTGCCGACATACAGAAGGCGACGGGGCTCAGTGAGGAGGATATTTTAAGGTTGTAATCATCATATGGAAAACAATCGGCAATCCGTTGGAGGATTCGCTGATAATCCTTATATTTGCAAATAGTAATTTCCATTACCGTAACCATTGTTACTATAATCAAGGAGGAAGCCAAGATGAAGTTTTATAATCGTGAGAGAGAGCTGGCTGTATTGAGCGAACGGCTGCGAGCCAGCAAGGAACAGGCACAGATGACCGTGCTGATGGGGCGTCGCCGTATCGGGAAGACCGAACTGGCCCGGCGATGCGGAGACGACAGGATGCTCTATTTCTTCGTGGCACGGAAGGCGGAGGCATTGTTGTGCCGGGATTTTGCTCAGGAAGTAGAGGAGAAGCTGGGACTTCCGGTAGGGTGGCCCGAGTCGTTTGTGCAACTTTCCGTTACTTGCTCAGGCTGTCCGCAACGCTACCCTTTACGTTGGTCATCGACGAGTTTCAGGAATTTGTGCGCATCAATCCATCGGTATTCAGCGAGATGCAGCGCGAATGGGACTTGGCCAAGGATTCCAGCCGGATGAACCTGATCATCAGTGGTTCCGTGTTTACCCTGATGAGGCGGATATTCGAAGATTATCACGAACCGCTGTTCGGCAGGGCGACCCAGCAACTGGTGCTGAAGCCTTTTACTACCGGTGTGCTGAAACAGATTCTTCAGGATGCCCGACCCGACTGGACCGGGGAAGACCTTCTGGCCTTGTTTAGCATCACGGGAGGCGTGCCCTGGTATGTATCGCTGTTGATAGACCGCGGCTATACCGACAAGGAGCGCATGCTGGCTTACCTCACTGAGGAGAATTCTCCTTTCATCACCGAAGGGAAGAACATCCTCATCGAAGAATTCGGAACGGACTATACCATTTATTTTTCCATCCTCACCTGCATCGCCGAAGGTCAGCGCAGCCGCAGCGAGATAGAAAGTACACTGAAGAATGACAATATAGGCAGTTATTTGCACAAATTGGAGAATTACTATGGGCTCATAGAGAAACAGTTGCCTATTTTTGCGAAGGAGAACTCCAAGAAGGTCCGCTATGCGTTGAGCGACTGTTTCCTGCATCTTTGGTTCCGCTTCTTTTTCAAGTACCAGTCTTTTGTGGCCAATGATGCACTGAACCAGTTGGCTGTTGTCATCCATCGCGATTACGATGTGTTCTCCGGCTTCCAGCTCGAACGCTATTTCGAGCGGAAGCTGCGCGAGTCGGGCCGCTATACACGTATCGGGAAGTTCTGGGACAGGAGCGGCGAGAATGAGATTGATTTGATAGCCGTCAATGAACTGACGAACACGGCTGACATTTACGAAGTGAAGAAACAGTCCAAGCGTTATGCACCTGCCTTGCTCGAAGCGAAGGTGCAGGAACTGCTGAAGCAGTGCAAGGAACTCCGGAAGATGGAACTGACATTGGGATGTCTGTCGGTAGCGGATATGTAGATGAATACCGTGCGGTGGTGGAGGAGTGTTCCGGTTGGTTAGGACGGAAAAAGGCAGAAGAGCACCGTTGAACGCTGGTTATGGACGATTTTCATGCTTTTTGCAGACAAAAGTCATAGCAGGGGCTGAAGGAAAGTCCGTATCTTTGTCCAAAACTCAATCAATTCAAAAAAAGTATGCGTATGATGATACTACGGAAAACTGTACTGGCCATCATGGCCTTGGGAGCCGGCTCCCTCTTTGCCCAGCGCACCGACCACCTGCTCGATGACGGCTGGATGTTTCGTTTCTCCCATCAGGTGGAGAAGAATTCGCCTACCCCCGTGTCTTTGCCCCATACCTGGAACGCGCAGGACGCGCTGTCGGGCAAGATGGACTACAAACGGGGCATCGGCAACTACCAGCGCACCCTGTATGTCCGACCTGAATGGAAGGGCAAGCGCCTCTTCCTGCGTTTCGAGGGGGCGAACAGTGTGGCGAACGTGTTCCTGAACGGCCGGCATGTGGGCGAGCACCGGGGAGGCTACAGTGCCTTCGTGTTCGAGATTACCGACTGTGTCAACTACGGGGCGGACAATCGTCTTTGGGTGCGGGTGAACAACGGCGAGCAGCTGGATGTGATGCCCCTGGTGGGCGACTTTAACTTCTACGGGGGCCTTTACCGCGACGTGCACCTGGTGGTGACGGAACCGGCGTGCATCTCGTTGACCGACTTTGCCTCACCGGGTGTTTATCTCCGTCAGACCGCTGTCTCCCGCGAGGAGGCGAAGGTGAAGGCGGTGGTCAAGTTGTCCAACGGTGGGGCCGCCGCTGACTTGCAGGTGAAGGTACGGGTGTGTGACGGTGACAAGACCGTGACGACTGCCGAGCAGTCTGTGACCTTGGCGGCCGGACAGGACGGCGAGACATTGCTGCCCCTGACCGTCCGTCGGCCGCGCTTGTGGAACGGCACGCAGGACCCCTTCAGCTACCGGGCCGAGGTCACCCTGTGGGCGGACGGCAAGGAGATAGACCGCGTGGAGCAGCCTTTGGGGCTCCGCTTTTACCGTATTGACCCGGCGCAAGGCTTCTTTCTCAACGGTAAACACCTGTCCCTGCACGGGGTCTGCCGCCATCAGGACCGCCCCGAAATCGGCAACGCGCTCCGTCAGCGGCACCATGAGGAGGATATCCGCCTCATGCGGGAGATGGGCGTGAACGCTGCCCGCCTGGCGCACTACCAGCAGGCGGAGGCGATGTACCGGCTCACCGACCGCGAGGGCATTGTGGTCTGGGCGGAGATTCCCTTTGTGGGTCCTGGCGGCTATGCCGACAAGGGATTCGTGGACCAGCCTTCGTTCCGTGCCAACGGACGGCAGCAGCTCCGCGAGCTTATCCGGCAGAACTTCAATCATCCTTCCATCTGTATGTGGGGGCTTTTCAACGAGCTGAAGGAGGAAGGGGATAACCCGATACCCTATATCAAGGAACTCAACGCCTTGGCGCACGAGGAGGATACTACCCGTCCCACTACAGCGGCCAGCAACCAGGGAGGGGGGATGAACTTCATCTCCGACCTTATCGCCTGGAACCGTTACGACGGCTGGTACGGCAGCCGACCGGCCACGTTGGCCGATTTCCTCGACAAGACACATGCCGCTCATCCCGAACTGTGCATCGCCATCAGCGAATATGGGGCCGGTGCCAGTGTCTATCATCAGCAGGATACGCTCAAGCAGCCCGTTCCCACGGCCTACTGGCATCCGGAAAACTGGCAGACGTACTACCACATCGAGAACTGGAAGATACTGGCGGAGCGTCCCTTCGTGTGGGGCACGTTTGTCTGGAACATGTTCGACTTCGGTGCGGCTCACCGGCACGAGGGAGACCGTCCGGGCATCAATGACAAAGGGTTAGTCAGCTTCGACCGCAAGCAGAAGAAGGATGCCTTCTACTTCTACAAGGCGAACTGGAATCCGGAGCCGATGGTGCACATCGCGGGCAAGCGGCTGCAGCAGTGCACGAAGGACACGCAGACCGTGTCGGTCTTCACCAACTGTCGGAAAGTGGAACTGTGGGTGAACGGACGGTCGTGTGGTACCGTCACGCCCGATAAGTACGCCATTGCCGAATGGACGGATGTTCGCCTGTCATCGGGTGAGAACCGTATCGTGGTTCGGTCGGTGGGAGACAAGAAGCAGGTCGTCCAGGATGAGGCTGTGTGGAGGTACTGATAAGGAGGTGGTCAATCGGGAAGTTCCGTCAGGAGCTTCCCGATGGCTCAAAAGAAGATTAATCACCCAAAAAGCCGTTGTCGCTCATTTGAGACCATTTTAGATACATCTCTTTGTAGTTTAACTTGATGAAGTCTCGAATAATACGTATTTGTTTGTCCGTCAATTCTCCTTGCTCAGTTACCAGTGTATCGCCATTCCCTTTTACAAACAGCTTTGCGGATCCTCTTTCTGTCAGCCGCCGGTCGCTTGCATGTACATGCATGGCTTCGATGATGCAGTGTGAAGTGAAATACAGGTAATAACCACAAATCATGAAATCATAATACTTAGGCATATTCTTGTTCCACGCATTTCTTGTTTCGTAACCAATTATCCGTCACAATATTCAGCTCAATATCGTTCATGCTGGTCTCCAATACTTTACCGTCTTTCCGTAAAAGGGCTGCATGATGGGGAGCGTTCAGCGAAACGATACGTACAATGTCTTCTTCCTGGAGGATGTAGGCATAGCCGCAGACAATCATAGCGGCTTGTCGGATGATTTCGTCTTGGTCAAATGGGTTCGTCTTCATCAATTCTTACTTTTTTAATGGGTTCGAGAAATGTCGGAGGGTCGATGAACAGGTTCTCGAGAATGGGAAGGAGGTCAATGTATTCTTCCACCTCTCCCAGTTGTTCGTAGCGTGCGGTCACTACCAAATAGCCGTTGTCCCATTCCTTCACATCGGTATAGGCTTGCAGACGTGGAGAAGTGCGGAAGCGGATGTTGTAATTCCCATAACGGAAACTGGTCAGCTCTCCACAATGGGAGAGCTTGGCGCATGCGGTATCTGTACTCATCGTTCTCTTACATTTTTCGCAAATATAGCGGTTTGCCGCCGAACCTGCAAGTACCGGACGTTAAGTTATGGTAACGTGGAGGCTTGTCGGACAGGCGGCTTTCCCTTGCGCCGTTCCGATGGTGGGAATCGCTCAGAGGAAGTCCTTCAGCCGGTCTTCGGTCCGCTCCCACAGCTGACGGCTCCGGATGGGGTCCGTGAACCGTGTCTGCAGCGGTTTCGCTTTTCCCGAGGCGAAGAGGCCGCCGGTGACACCTTCCTTCTCGTTGTCGAGGAGCAGGCGAATGGCCGTGTCGGCCCCTTGGCGGGGTGTGCGGATGAGCGGGCGGAAGAAGAGGTCGGTCAAGGGGTCGAACCACATGTCCATGCGGATGATGTCGGTCGATACCACGCCTGGGTCGGCAGCGTTCACCGTGACCCCTTGTTCCTTCAGCCGAAGGGACAACTCGTGGGTGAACATCCACAGTGCGTACTTGGTGTTGCTGTAGATGGGGATGCGCCAGAACGTGCGGCTCTCGCTGCCGTTCTCGAAGAAATGGGGACCGGCACTGCCGATGGCATACGTGCATGACACCATGTTGACGATGCGGGTGCCGCTGTGTGTCAGGGGCAGCAGACGGCGGGTGAGGAGGTACGGGGCGAGGTAGTTCACGGCCACGGTGCGCTCGAATCCTTCGGGGGTGCGGCTGAAGTGGGTGCACATCGTGCCGGCATTGTTCATGAGCAGCTCCACAGACGGAAGCCGCCCCAGCAGTTGGTCGGTGACGGAGCGGACACGTGCCATCGAGGAAAGGTCAGCCTCGATGACCTCGATGTCCGGATTCCCGGTGGACTTGACCAGCTGGTTCATGCGCTCCTCGCCCTTGGTGCGGGTGTAGCAGAGCATGATGACCCGATAGCCAGCGGTGGCCACGGCACGGGTGATTTCGGTGCCCATGCCGCCGTCGGCACCGGTGATGATGGCGGTTCCTTTCATGGCTTATCCTTTCTTTTCCAATTGGTCAATCTCACGTTGCAGGTCCTTCGGGAGCGGTTCTTGCAGCCGCTGGTGGCACGCCATGTCGAGGGTGTACATACGGGCGATGCAGTAGTTGCTGTGCCGGCAGTCGCAGCGGGCGCGTTCCTCCTCCCGCATGCGGTTCACGAAGTCCGGTTCGCGGAGCAGGGCGCGTCCCATCTGCACGAACTCGAAGCCGTGGTCCAGCACCTCGTCGATTTTCGTCCGCGACACTAAGCCGCCTACATAGACCAAAGGCAGGTCGGGCAGGGCCTTGCGGAAACGGAGCGCGTCGTCCAGGAAATAGGCTTCCTGGAAGGGGACGGTGGGAATCATCCACTTGCCCACTAAGCGGACACCGTACTTCAGCCACCAGCAGTTCATGTAGTGGGTCATGGTGCGGATGGGCATCGCGCCGCGCATCACATACATCGGGGCCTTGCTCACGAAGCCGCCGCTCAGCACCAGGGCGTGCGCTCCGTCGGTCTGCAGCCGCCGTGCCACCTCCAGTGCCTCGTCGATGTCCATGCCGCCCTTGAAACCGTCGCGCATGTTCATCTTCACCAGTACGGCCATGTCGGTGCCTGCCGCTTCCATCACTTCCTCCATCACCAGGTCCATGAAGCGCATCCGGTGGGACAGGCTGCCGCCGAACTCGTCCTTGCGGCGGTTGGTGTAGGGGGAGAGGAACTGGCTGATGAGGTAGCCGTGGCCGGCGTGTACCTCCACGGCGTCGAAGCCTGCCTCACGGGCCAGGCGTACCGCATCGCCGTAGCAACGGGCCATGGGACGTAGCTCGTCTGCCCGCAGTCCGCGTACGAAGGTGGGCGAGTAGAGGTTGAAGCCGCCGCTTGCGCCCACGGGTGTCTCGCCGCAGATGCTCCTGTGCGACATGTTGCCGCAGTGTCCCAGCTGGATGCTGGCGGCAGCGCCTTCGCGGTGGACGGCATCGGTCAGGCGGCGCAGGCCGGGAACTATCTCCGGCCGCATCCACAGTTGGCGGTCGAAGGAGAGGCCGCTGCGGCACACGGCGGCGTAGGCCACGGTGGTCATCCCGACACCGCCGGCGGCGACGGAGGTATGGTAGTCGAGCAGTTCTTGCGAAGGGGAGTTGCCGGGACACATGCTTTCGAAGGCCGCCGAACGGATGGTGCGATTGCGCAAGGTCAGCGGACCGATGGAAGAGGGAGTGAATAGTTGGCTCATAAGTATCGTTGTGAGAATTAGTAAATGTGTATGTTTCAGAAGATGAATGGAATCAGGCACTTGCGATTCCCGACTGCCGCTGTCCCGAATTCCTGCCGGTAGTGGCGGCGGATGGCGTAGGCGCGTGGAGCGAGGTTGGCGAAGGTCCACAGCACGAAGACTCCTGCGGCGGGCGACTGGGTGAGGACGGCGAATCCGGTCCACTCCACCAGCTCGCCGAAATAGTTGCCCGAAGTGACGTACCGGTACATCCCCCGGACGGGAAGGTAGTGGCGCGTGTCACCCGGCTGTCGCAGGTGGCGGATGACATGGTCGGAGTGGAGGTTGATGCCCATCCCGGTGACAAACAGCAGGAGTCCGCCGAGGAAGGCGGGCGTGCCGAGCCAGTCGAGGGTGTAACGGTCGGGCGGTGTCAGGTGGAACAGCTCCTCGCCGATAAGGAAGCCGTTGATGACATTGAAGAGAATGCCCATCAGTACGATGGACAGGGGCATCCGGCTCTTGCCCTTCATCAGGAAGGGGAAGACAAAGGAACGCTGCACGTAGTGAACCTCGAACAGGAGAAAGAACAGCAGCGGTACGGTGTCGGTGGGCCGGAGCCCGGTGCCCCACAGGAGGCCCATCATCAGCACGGTGGGGCATTCCATAAGCACCCAGCCGGCCTTGTTCGGAAGGCTGGGACCCCACTGGCGGGTGCGGAACATGCCGTAGCCTGCCTGGATGAAGAACAGGGCGATGAATACGACTGCGGCCAGCGGGGGCATAAGGCCCATGAGCAGATGGTAGAGAGTTGCTTCCATAAAGTCATTCATTATTAGTGAACATCCGGCAAAGTTACGGTTTTATCCGTTCCCTTGGTCGGTCGGCTATGGACGGAATTGCTGAAAAACTGTTCTGTTTCTCTTGGCTCAGGCGGCCGGTGGTTCAGAATGGGGCCGCTGGGGCGCAGGCACGAAGCCGAAGGCGGCTGCCAGACAGCTCATCGCGGGACTGATGAGGTTGAAGAAGCAGAAGGGCAGATAGACCAGCGTCGGTATGCCCAGCACGGTGCTCTGTGTCATGCCGCAGGCGGTCCAGGGCACCAGCACGGAGGTCACGGTGGCAGAGTCTTCGGTGGAGCGGCTCAGGAGCTCAGGGCGGTAGCCGCGCCGCTGGTATTCCTCGCGGAACATGGAGGCGTTCATGATGATGGAGAGGAACTGGTCGCCCATGATGAGATTGAGCAGCACGCCCGAGGCGACGGTGGAGCAGACCAGGGACACGGTGTTGCGGATGCCTTGCAGGAGCGCGTGGGTGATGCTCCGCAGCATGCCGCTGGCCACCATGCACGAGCCGAAGCACATGGCGCAGAGGATGAGCCAGATGGTGTCGAGCATGCCGGCCATGCCGCGCGTGGCCACGAGCTGGTTGATGGCCGCGTCGCCGGTATCCACTTGGGTGTGGGTGTAGCAGGTGGCCATCAGACCGGTGAACAGGCTGCGGGCATTGGCTTCGGTCTCTCCGGCAATGGCGGTCAGCGCGTCAGGCTGTAGGAGCAGCGCGCAGAACCCGGCGGCTAACGACGAGAGCAACAGGGTAATCAGCGAGGGGGTCTTCCGGTAGATGAGCCAGGCGGTGAACAAGGGGACGAGCAGGGTCCAGAGCGAGATGTGGAAGCCTTGCTCCAGTCCCTTGAGATAATGGTCCGCGCTCATGGCTTCACCGCTGTACGACAGTCCTATCAGCAGATAGAGGAGCAGTGACAGCAGGATGCTGGGCACGGTGGTGAACATCATGTAGCGGATGTGGGCGAACAGGTCGGCACCGGCTACGGAGGAGGCCAGTACGGTAGTGTCGCTCATGGGTGACATCTTGTCCCCGAAGTACGCGCCGGAGATGATGGCACCGGCGGTGTAGGGCGAAGGAACCCCCAACGCGTCACCAATGCCCATCAGGGCGATACCGATGGTGGCGATGGTGGTCCAGGACGTGCCGGTCATGACCGAGATGAGGGAGGCGATGAGGCAGGCGCAGGGTAGGAAGAAGGTGGGCGACATGAACTGTACGCCGTAGTAGATGAGGGTGGGCACCGTGCCGCTGACCATCCAGGTGGCGGACATCATGCCGATGAGCAGCAGGAGCAGGATGGAGACGCTGGCATCGCCGACGGTGGTTTTGATCAGGCGCTCGAATTGCAGCCATGGCACGTGATAGATGGTCATGGAAAGAGCTACGCAGACTGCACTGGCCGTCATGAGGGCCACCTGTGAGGCGCCGGACAGGGCATCATCGGGGAAATAGTGGAGGACCAGGACAATCAGCACGATGAGCACCGCTAACGGGAGAAGTGCGATGAGGGGATGGGGGAGTCGTTCGGTTGTTATCATATTGTTCGTAATAGTAGTTTGTGGGTTGCAAAGATACTGTTCTTTTTTGTATTATAAAGAATTCCGACACTTTTTCTACTTGTTTTCGATTCCTCTCGTCTTTTCCCCGATTCGGCCCGTTAGCCCTTCCATCTACTCCGTTGGCTTTTTCGATACATTCCGTCTGGGTTTTGTTACTGGGGCTTCCACGTGGATGTAGTAATGGATACTACCGCTTTCTGACTCTGCTTGTTCCCTCGTCCTTATAACTCCTGACCTTGGTCGCGAGTATCTCTGACGTAGGTCAAAAGTATCTTTGACGTAGGTCGGAAGTATCTCTGACGTAGGTCGGAAGTATCTTCGACCAAGGTCAGAAGTTGTAACGAAGCCTGTCGTAGCGGAATCCAGCAACCTGTCGAGGCATGTTAAGAAACTCGGCAAAGTATGTTAAGATACTTGGCTAAGTATGTTGACATACTCGGCCAAGTATGTCAACATACCC
>JAQXRG010000126.1 GCA_029218405.1 Bacteroidales bacterium | reverse complement strand
TTCATTTTTCTTTCTGTTTTTCAGATTCGCCTCAACCACGAGAAAAAAGCGGGTCTCGAACACTAAAAAGCCGAAGAAGAAGAGCAGGAAGGTGAACAGGAACGCCACCACCTCCACTTTCACGACAAACGCATAGGCCAGGACCAGCAGCAGACTCAGCGCAAACTTCAACGCCTTGCACAACAGGTAGCCCCCCAACAGCTTGTCGGCCCCCCAACGGCAGAAGAACGAGACCATGCCGATGTACATCAGTCCCACGAAATAGAAGAACACCGGAATGCACAGCCAATAATGGCAGGCCTTGGCCGGCAGGAACCACTGAAAAGCAGCTCCAGCCAATGCGGTCAGCGTCAGTCCCGCCAGGGTCAGCTCCCCGATGAACTTCTTCCGTAAGGTCAACCACATCGCTCTCATAGTTCGGCACAAACGGAAGTCTCATTGTCATTCACTTCCACGAACCCGCCGGCAATCCTGACCGTGCGCGACTCGCTTCCTACCGTAAACCGGATGTCGCCCTCAGTCAGCGATGAGATGAGCGCGGCATGGTTGAAAAGCACCTGAAAGCGTCCCGCCTCACCGGGCAAGGTGACCTGTGCCACCTGCCCTTCGAACACTGTCCGCTCCGGCGAAACAATCCGTAAATGCAATTCCTTCATGTCCCGTTCCGATTATTTCCCGGCTTGCGCCAGCAGTTTCTTACCTTTCTCTATCGCATCCTCAATGGTCCCCACGTTGAGGAAGGCCTGCTCAGGCAGGTCGTCCACCTCGCCGTCCAGAATCATGCGGAAGCCCCGGATGGTGTCCTCGATGGAGACCATCACGCCCGGCACACCGGTGAACTGCTCGGCCACGGCAAAAGGCTGCGACAGGAAGCGCTGCACCCTGCGGGCACGGTTCACCGTCAGCCGGTCCTCGTCAGAGAGCTCGTCCATACCGAGGATGGAGATGATGTCCTGCAGCTCCTTGTTGCGCTGCAGGATTTGCTTGACTCGTTGGGCCGTTTCGTAGTGCTCCTGCCCCACAATCAGTGGGTCCAGGATGCGCGAAGTGGATTCAAGTGGGTCAACAGCCGGGTAAATGCCCAGTTCCGTAATCTTACGGCTCAACACCGTGGTGGCGTCCAGATGAGTGAAAGTCGTGGCGGGAGCCGGGTCAGTCAGGTCATCGGCGGGCACATACACCGCCTGTACGGAAGTGATGGATCCGTTCTTGGTGGACGTGATGCGCTCCTGCATGCGTCCCATCTCCGTGGCCAGTGTCGGCTGGTATCCGACCGCCGAAGGCATGCGTCCCAGCAGGGCGGACACTTCGGAACCGGCCTGGGTGAAACGGAAAATGTTGTCGATGAAGAACAAGATGTCGCGCGGACCGTCGCCGCCGCCCTTTCGGTCGCGGAACGACTCCGCCAAGGTCAGTCCGGACAAGGCCACGCTCTGGCGCGCGCCGGGAGGTTCGTTCATCTGTCCGAAGACCATCGCCACCTGCGACTTCTCCACCTCCTGGTAGTCCACCTTCGAGAGGTCCCAGTTCCCTTCCTCCATGCTTTTCAGGAACTCGTCGCCGTAGCGGATCACGCCCGACTCAATCATCTCCCGCAGCAAGTCATTGCCCTCACGCGTTCGCTCTCCCACGCCGGCAAAAACAGAGAAGCCGTTGTGCTTCTTGGCGATATTGTTGATAAGTTCCTTGATGAGCACGGTCTTGCCCACTCCCGCGCCTCCGAAGAGGCCGATTTTTCCGCCCTTGAGGTAAGGCTCCAGCAGGTCAATGACCTTGATGCCCGTAAACAGCACCTCCTGGGTCGTGGCCAGTTCCTCGAACTTCGGCGGCTCGCGGTGGATGGGAAACCCCTCCGTCTTGTCCAGTTCCTTCATTCCATCGATGCACTCACCGACTACGTTCATCACTCGCCCCTTGATTTGCGCGCCGACAGGCATCGTGATGGCCTGACCGGTCGGGGTGACTTCCATTCCTCGCTTCAGGCCGTCCGTACTGTCCATGGCAACGCAGCGAACGGTATCTTCGCCGATGTGCTGCTGTACCTCGATGACCAGCGTCCGTCCGTCGGGGCGGACCAGGGTCAGCGCGTCATGAATCTTCGGCAGACTGTGTTCAGCGTCGGCATCCGCCAAGCGGAAGTGTACATCCACCACCGGCCCGATGACCTGCGAAATGTGTCCAACGATTTTCGACATAAGCTATATGGTTTAAATTTCTTTTCCGTTTGCAATAACATGCCCCTGCTGGCAGGGACAACGCTCTCGCTTGCGAGCGCAAATATAAACAAAAAAAACGCTACGATAGTTCCTGCAATAACATTTTTTAGGGATAGAAGACAGTACGGCCAGAAAAGGTGAAGAATCGCCCACTGACCGTCCCCACACCCTCCGGAAGAAGGGCGATGGCTCACTTCGCTGTCCCCGTGCGCGAGGCGTTCCAGATACGGTCCACCTTCTTGCGCACCACGCAGCAGTTCAGGGCCGACACCAGCACGCACAGGCAGCCGCCGGCCAGGAGAGCGGGCCACAGGCTGCCGTCCTTCAGGTCGGGGAACATCTGTCCGATGGCGTCAATGTACGCCCGGCGCGCTACGCCGACCACCGTCACCGCCAGGGCCAGCACCACGGCGTTCAGCGTCACGGTCAGCGCCTGGTACGGGAAGGCCACCCGTGCCGGACTGAAGCCGAGCAGCAGCAGGTTTTCCAGCTTGGTGGTGTTCTTCTGCAGCAACAGGTAGATGCTCAGCATCAGGATGTAGAACGAGAGGAAGCTGATGAGCAGGCCGACCGAGAGGACAATGCCCACGATGAGCTTCAAGAACCACGTGGTCTTGCCGGCGTCCAGCTTGTCGTCTTCAGTGTCGTAGCCCTTCTGCCGAAAATACTTCGCGATGCGGTCATCCGTGGGGTTGTTCACCTCCACGATCAGCCGCGAGGGCTGCGGGGAAACGCCGCCACCAAAGGTGCTGTTGGCCCACTGCAGGAACGATTCCGGCACCAGCAAGGTGTTCAGCCGGTCGGAGAACCCGACGATGTGTCCCCGCATCTGGCGGGTGCCGCCTTGTCCCCGCAGACGGACCTCCAGCGTCACCATCCCCATCACCCCTTCGGACAACTGGGGGAGGTTCCGGCTTTGGGCGAAGCCAAAGTTATAGAGGTTGAGGTAGTTGCGGGGAAGGATGATGGGGATTTCCTCGTCACCGGGACGGAACTGCCACTTGTCCAGCCGGATATCGACGAACCGGTCGGGCACCGACTCGAAGAACAGTTCGGTGGACAGGCTCATGCCCTGCATCCCCAGGCTGGCCGACACCTTGAACTGGGTGGGCAGGAACGCCCCCACGCTGCGGGTGAACGGCTGCCGGCGGATGTCCTCGCAGTCCGCCTCGCTGAAGGTGCTGCTCTTGCCCACGAAGGTGCCCAGCGTGCTGACCTTCTTGCTCACGATGAGGAAGTCCTTCTTGATGAAACTGTCGCCCTGCGTGAAGACGGGCAACACGTCCTTGTAAAACTGAATGCCTAAGAGCACGATGACCATCCCCACCCAGTTGGCGAGAAAGAAGCCCGTAAACTGGGGGAGGCTGATGTGCTGGCGCAATAATTTCCAAACCATGGTCTTGCTGTTGTTGATAGGGTTGATTGTATCCTTTCTTAAGTTGATGCTGGGTGCCCGTTCCTCGCTATAGCCGCAGCCTCACGTCGTAAGGCAACGGCAGGTGGTTGCCGATGGAGGTCACCACCACCCCTGCCTGCTGCCGCCCGGCCTCGGCCAGCAACAGTTCCGCCATCACCGCGGCGTTGCCGCCGTCCAGATGGCTGACCGGCTCGTCCAGGAAGATGAAGTCGAAGGGCTGGCACAACGCCCGCACAAAGGCCACCCGCTGCTGCTGTCCGTACGACATCTTCCCGGTCTTCTGCTTCTTCCGGTCGTCCAGCCCTAAGCGGCTGAACCACTCCTCCAGGGTCGCCTTCGACTGGAAACCGCCGCTCAGGCTGTTCTTCATCTGCACGTTCTCCCACGCCGTCAGCTCCGGGAACAGCCGCAGTTCCTGAAACAGGAGGCTCAACGACCGCCGCCGAAGCGCCGTCCACTGAGGCACCCCCAGCGAGCGGATGTTCCGCCCGTCAAAAGCGATGATGCCCTCGTAATCGTTCCGGTAGCCGTAGATGAAGCTGCACATCGAAGACTTCCCCGTCCCCGACGCCGCCTCCACCAGGTATTTCTTCCCCTTCTCAAAGGCTATCTGCCGGTGCCATACCTCGGAATCCATCCGGTTACGGTCGGCAAAGACCTGGGGAAGCACTTGCTGAAATTCGATTGTCTTCATATCGCTTGCCTTATTTCCAGATATGTTGCAGGAAGTTCTGCCGCTTGTCCTTCATTACCAGTTCCAGCCGCGCGTTCACCCCATCGGCCGACTCTACGGTCAGGTAGTCCAGTCCGGCCAGGATGGCCAGCAGCTGCGCCGTGGCGTCGGTTCCCTTCAGCCGTCCGCTGAAGGTGTGGTTCACCACGTTGGCGTTCAGTGCCAGGAAGAAATACTTGCCGGCCACCTGTCCGCCCCACGGATTGTCCCGCAACGACAGCCCCAGCACCCGCGCGTCCACCAGGCTGCGGTCGTTGGTGAGGTACATCCGCCCGCCGCGGACGCCGAACCAAAGACTGTTTCCCCGTCCCAGCCAGCTGCCGCCGGTCGTGCGGAACTCGTAGGCATCCTTCCCATCGTCCAGCAGCTGCATCTGTCCGCCGGTGAGCGCGAGCAAGGGCCTCAACGCCTCGAACTCGTGCAGGAAGGCCGCGTTCGTCACATCGGCATAGGCGATGAAATGCCGCCCCGACAGGTCGGTCAGGGCCAGCGCCACATCGCCCTGGATGGACGAGAACACCGACTCGAAGTCGATGGGCACCATCGTATGGTCCAGTTCGCGCGCCAAGGTGGGATTCCCGCACAGCCATTTGTACAAGGCCGCTCCGTCCCAACGTCCCGTCATCCAGCACAGGGTGTTGGCCGGGAAAGCGTCAAGGTACTTTCCCTCTACCGGCGCCACCACGCTCCGGAGCTGCTCCTGGAACGTGCGCATCACCGGGTCAGTGGTCAGCGAGCGCATGTCCACCACGGCCCTGCCGGCCTCGAAGCGGACCACCGACAGGTACTTCACCTCCTCCTGCCGCATCTCGGCCGAAAGGCTCATGGTGAGCGGAGCCAGCCACTGCTGCGGCAACAGGTTCAGCGCCGAGAGCACGACAATGTCCCCCTGCTCCTGCCGCAGACGCTGGAAATCCTCCGTAGCGGCAAAGCCCGACTGATCGTCCTGCCGCAACAGCCGCTCCACGGCGTGCTGCATCTCCCGCGCGTCCGCCGCCTGCCGGTCGGCCATCGCCACAAAGGCATTTCGGTTATAGGCCACCAGCACCTTCCCGAACGTGGTCCACTGGCAGCCGTCCGCCTCGCGCAGTCCGTCACAGACCCCTTGCGCCGCCAGCGCTTCCATCAGTTCCGTCACCTTGCCTTTCTTCAGCACCTTCGCCAGCAGGCCGAACCGGTCGCCCTGCGGCTCGGCGAACAGATAGATGTCCGTCTTCAGGTCCAGTCCGCTCTCGTCCGGGTTGTCCATCACCCGGTCTATCAGGCCCGACGAGCCTTCCATCCCGCTCTTGAGCGCCTCGCGCAGCCGCTGCAGGACATTCTTGCCCGCCGTTCCGTTGATGCCGCTCTTCGCCACCATCGTGGCAAGATCCGCCTTCACCACCAGCGCCGCATCCTTCGGCAGCGCGCACTCGTAGCTGTAGTCGGGCCCGCAGGCCGTCAGCAGCAGGGCTGTCAGGCAGCAGCACACCAGTGCCCACCCGCGTCGGTTCCTTGTCTTCGTCTTCTTCATATTCTTCATACCCGTTATCTTTCAGATGATTCTCCCTTCAGTTGAAACGTCATCACTCCCACCAAGGCCGCCGTTTCCGTCCGCAGCCGCGACTTGCCCAGACTGACCGCCCGGAAACCGGCCGCTTCGGCTTTCGCCACCTCTTCCGGACTGAAGTCTCCCTCGGGTCCGATGAGCAGCACCGCGTCCTGTCCGGGCTCCAGCGCCTCTTTCAGCAACGGCTTCTCCCCCTCGTAGCAATGGGCGATGAACTTCTGTCCGGGGAAGTCCCGGCCCACGAACGCGCCAAAGTCCGTCAGCTCGTTCACCACCGGCTTCCAAGCCTTCAGCGACTGTTTCATGGCCGACACCACAATCTTCTCGATGCGCTCCGTCTTGATGACCTTGCGCTCGGAGAAGCGGCAGTTGAGGAACGTCAGCTCATCGAACCCCATCTCCGTGGCCTTCTCGGCCAGCCACTCGGTGCGGTCCATGTTCTTGGTCGGCGCCATCGCCAGGTGGAACCGTCCCTTCCAGAACGGCTCCTGCGGCAGGGTCTCCGTCACCCGCACCTGGCACCGCTTGCCCGAGGCCGCACTTATGGCCGCCCGGTAGAACGTACCTTTCCCGTCGGCCAGCATCACTTCATCGCCCACCCCGAGGCGCAACACACGCAGGCAATGTCCGGCTTCCTCTTCGGGAAGTTCCGGGCTCACCGCAATATCAGGGGTATAAAACACATGCATATCTTTACCTTATTTATATAAATATTCTATTCCATCACTCCATCCGTCCCTCCGGCTGCCCGGGCTTCCAGCGGAACAACAGCGAAAAAGCGACCAGCACCACCAGGGCATAGGCGGCAAACACCCACCACGCCCAGCTCCATCCGTCCACCTGCGGCTCCGCGCTCCCGAAATCGACAAAATGGTTCACCACCGCCTGCGCGCCCAGCGTGCCCAGCGTCACTCCCACACCGTTGGTCATGAACATGAACAGTCCCTGCGCGCTCGAACGCTGACGGGGGTCGGCCATCAGGTCCACAAACAGCGAGCCGGACACATTGAAGAAATCGAACGCCACCCCATAGACCACCATGGACAACAAGAACATCCACACGCCATTGCCGGGGTCGCCCGCCGCGAACAGGCCGAAGCGCAGCACCCAGGCCAGCATGGCAATCTGCATCACCCGCTTGATGCCCCACCGCTTCATCGCAAAGGGAACCAGCAGGATGCAGCACGTCTCGCTGACTTGCGACAACGAAATCAGCAGATTGGCATGGCGAACGCCGAACGTGTCCGCAAACGTCGGGATGGACTGGTAACTGGTGATATAGGGATTGGCAAAACCATTGGTTATCTGCAGCGAGACACCCATGCACATCGAGAACAGGAAGAACAGCCGCAACGAGCGGTGACGCAGCAGGCCGAACGACCGCAGCCCCAACAGCCCGGACAGCGACCGGCCTCCCTCCGCTTCCGCATGGACCGCACACTCTGGCAGCGTGTGGGCATAGGCCGACGCCACCACGCCCAGAGCCGCGCAAGCGAAGAACTGAAGGTGACTGGTCTGAAAGCCCAGCACGTCAATCATCCACATGCTGCAGATGAAGCCGATGGTCCCGAACATGCGGATAGCAGGGAAATGACGCACGGCGTCCAGCCCCTCCGCGTCCAAGGCGGAATAAGCCACCGAGTACCCCAGTCCGATGGTCGGCATGTAGAACGCGATGCCCATCGAGAAGAAAGCGAACAGCACGATGAACTCCACATTTTCTCCCGCCGTCATCCCGTAATACCCCGCCCCGAACATGAACAAGGCCGACAGCAGATGGCACAGCCCGAGCAGCTTCTGCGCAGGCACCCAACGGTCGGCGATGATTCCCATCAAGGCGGGCATGAACAGCGACACCACTCCCTGCATGGCATAGAACAAGCCAATGCAGCTTCCCAGCCCCACCTGAGCCAGGTAACTCCCCATCGATGTCAGATACGTTCCCCAAACGGCAAACTGGAGGAAGTTCATCACAATCAGTCTTGTCTTACAACTCATAACTCCTTTTTATATAGAATGGCGCGACAAAGGTACGCCTTTTTCCCGGATTCCCCTACTCTTTTGGCGGAAAAGAGCAGTCAGAACTGTCTTATTCGTTAATTATTATTAATATCAAGCAAAAAATCATCGAATTATTATGTTACATAACACAAAACCTCTACCTTTGCACTGTGTTTTTCATGGTATTAGATTTAAGGTTAATGAAGATTGGGAGTCTGTGAAGATTCCCTTTTTTTTGTGCCCGCCCCACCGGCCTCTCCCCCGGACACTGCCTCGACCCCAAAGTGCGTCCGTCCGCACGGCAGAAATTAGCACTTCACAAGAGGAATAAACCAATATTGTTTAAAATCAAACGAATTTTTTCTGCATAAGCATTTGTTCATTTCATCAGAATCCGCTATCTTTGCCATCGGAAATAGGGGAATGATAGGAAGTTGCGGCGGAAGCACCGTTTGGTTCCTGTTGTTCCTTTTTTTAACAAAGTTACTAAACCGTTAATTAATTTATGAGTATCAATCAGAGACAGAAGGAAGTAGGGCGGACTTCGGCTTTCAGACAAGCCTCCATGTACGCCTGCCTTACGTTGTTTGCCGGAATGGCATTCCCCATGCCTTCGTGGGCAGCTGAGGCAACCGAGGTGGTCCAGCAGAATTCGAAACAGATCACGGGTACTGTCGTGGATGCGGCAGGCACACCCATCATTGGTGCTAACGTGCTGCAGGCCGGTACCACCAACGGTACGATTACCGACGTGGACGGCAAGTTCGCGCTGAACGTTCCGGCAGGTGCGAAAATCATCGTGTCCTACATTGGTTACCGCAACCAGATTGTGACGGTGGGCACCAACGCCTACTACGAGATTGTCATCAAGGAAGACACGGAAGCCCTCGAAGAAATCGTGGTAGTGGGCTACGGAACGCAGAAGAAGGTCAACCTGACCGGTTCGGTTGCGACACTGAGCGCTGAGAAACTGGCCAACCGCACCAGCTCCAACGTGACCAACATGCTGGCCGGACAGATGCCGGGCGTGACCATCATCCAGAACTCCGGACAGCCGGGCGCCGACGCCGGTGTGCTGCGCGTGCGCGGTATCGGTACGATGGGCGACGCCAGTGCCATGGTCATTGTCGATGGCGTGGAATCGACCATGAGCAGCGTGGACCCGAACGACATCGAGAACATCTCTATCCTGAAGGACGCTGCCGCCTCCGCCATCTACGGTGTGCGTGCCGCCAACGGTGTCATCCTCATCACGACCAAGAAGGGCGCGAAAGGCCGTGCCATTGTCTCTTACGACGGTTATGTGGGCTGGCAGAGCGCCGCCCGCCTGCCCAAGTACCTCGACTCTTATAACTATGCCTTGCTGATGAACGAGGCTTACCAGAACGACGGCCTGGCCGCTCCTTACGACGACGCTGCCCTGAAGAAGTTCCAGGACGGCTCCGACCCCGACAACTACGCCAACTCCGACTGGTTGGGCGCATTGCTGAGCGAGGACGGCCTGTTCAACAACCATCACCTGAGCATCAAGGGTGGCGGCGAGAAGGTGACCTACTCCGTCGCTTTCGGCTACCACGACAAGGACGGTCTGATCCCGAACACCAGCTACAACAAGTTCAGCGCCCGTGTCAACCTCGACGCGAAAATCAACAAGCGGCTGAAGCTGACCACCAACATGGCCGTTTACCGCAGCAACCGCACCTCTCCGGCCGAAGGCGTGAGCAACCTCATCCACTACGCCTACCGTGAGACACCGGTGACCCCCATCCAGCTGACCAACGGCAACTGGACCCTGTTCAAGAACGAGCACAACTCCGTGGCCGCCGCCCGCGACGGAGGCATCAGCAAGTCCATCGACAGCAACTTCCAGGGCAACGTGGGCATGGAGCTGGACATCATCGACGGACTGAAGCTGCGCGGTATCGCCGCCACCACCTTCGGCCTGACCGACAACCCCACTCACGTGAACACCGTGAAGTACTACAGAGCCGGCTCTGACACCCCGGTCAAGACCAGCACCAACTCGGTGACGGAATACGACACCAAGAAGATTGAGCTCAACCTGCAGGCTTACCTGGACTACAACAAGACCTTCGGCAAGCACACGGTGGGCGCCCTGCTGGGTTACTCGCAGATTTACAACCAGTACCGCTACCTCCAGGCTTACCGTAAGAATCTGCCCAACTCGAACACGCTCGATCAGATCAATGCCGGCGAGGTGACCGGACAGACCACCTACGGCACGCAGACCGAATACGCCCTGCGCTCCGTCTTCGGCCGTGTGAACTATTCGTTCGATGACCGCTACCTGTTCGAGGCCAACCTGCGTTACGACGGTACGTCGCGCTTCCCGAAGAACAAGCGCTTCGGCGCGTTCCCCTCGTTCTCTGTGGGATGGCGTATCTCCCAGGAAGACTTCTTCAAGGTGGACTGGGTGGACAACCTGAAGCTCCGCGCCTCGTGGGGTCTGCTGGGTAACCAGGAGACCGTAGATACCAGCGGCTACTCCACCTACTACCCGTACCAGACCACCTATGAGTTCGGCTACGACTACAACTTCAACGGCACCCTGTATCCGGGCATCTGCATCAGCTCCGTCATGGCCAACCAAGCCATCACGTGGGAAAAGACCGGCCAGTGGAACGTGGGTGTGGACGCGGCGTTCTTCGGCAATCGCCTGACCCTGGGACTGGACTGGTTCCACAAAGAGACCCGCGACATCCTGCTGCAACTCCCCGTTCCCTATATGCTGGGTGTATCGGCACCGATGCAAAACGCCGGTAAGGTGCGCAACACAGGTATCGAACTTCAGTTAGGACATAATAATAAGGTAGGCGACTGGAGCTACAACATCGGCGCCAACTTCAGCTACGTGAGCACGAAGATCCTCGACCTCAAGGGCGGCGACACCCCGGGACAGTCGGTAGGCGACCCCCTGTGGACCTACTATGGCTACGTGTGCGACGGCATCTTCCAGAGCCAGCAGGAAATAGACAGCCATCCGAAGCAGACCACCGGCACACCCGTACCGGGCGACCTGAAGTACCGCGACCTGAACGGCGACAACGTGGTGGACAGCCGCGACCGCCAGGTGCTGGGTTCCTACTTCCCGAAAGTCAACTTCGGTCTGAACCTTTCCGTACAGTACAAGGGCATCGACCTGAGCGCGTTGCTGCAGGGTGCGGCCGCCGTCAAGGGTATGCCGGTATCCGAAATCCGCTACGCTTTCTACAACGGTGGTAAGGTGAACGAGATGCAGCTGAACCGCTGGACACCGAACAACCCGAACGCCACTTACCCGCGCCTGTCGATGAGTGACTCGCGCAACCGCATCACCTCCAGCTTCTGGGTACAGGATGCCTCCTACGCCAAGCTGCGCAACCTGCAGGTGGGCTACACCCTGCCCGCCCAGTGGACCGCCAAGTTCGGTGTGAGCCGTCTGCGCTTCTACAGCAGCATCGACAACCTCTTTACCATCACAGGCTTTGACGGCGTGGACCCCGAAGCCGGTAACGGTTCCTACTATCCGCTCACGAAGAGCTATTCCTTCGGAGTTAATGTAACATTCTAAAAACTAAAAGACTATGAAATTGAAATATTTTCTTGTAGGAGGATTGGTGCTGGCCGGCTCATGGAGCATGACCTCGTGCAACGACAGCTTCCTGGACCGCAATCCGTCCGACCAGTTGTCCGACACCTCTTTCTGGCAGAACGCGGAGGACGCCGAAAAGTTCGCGACCAGTATTTACCTCTACCTCATCGAGCCGGAGAACCATACCATCATGACCGACTGCTATACGGACAACGCCATCCCGGTGCATGTGACCGCCGAGCAGGGCGCCTTGTCGGCAGGAACGGCCACATCCAGCAACAGACACTTCCTCCAGTTGTGGACAGCCGCTTATGAGACCATCCGCCGCTGCCAGGTGTTCTACGCCCACATCGGCGACGTGCCCATGGACGCGACGTACAAGGCACGGCTGACAGGTGAAGTGCAGTTCCTGGAGGCCTTCGCCTACCACAACATCCTGAAATACATGGGAGGAGCGCCCATCGTTGACCATGAGCTGGCCCTGAACGAGGACCTGCCCGCCCGCAGCTCGGACGAGGAGACCTATAACTACATCGTCAAGCTGCTGGACGAAGCCGCCAAGAACCTGCCGAACATCCGCTCTGCCGCCGACCGTGGCAAACCGAGCGCCGGTGCTTGCTACGCGCTGAAGGCACGTCTGGCTCTCTACGCCCACAAGTACCAGGAGGCTGCGGAAGCCGCCAAGAAAGTCATGGATATGGGAACCTTCGGCCTGTACGACAACTACGGCGACCTGTTCCAGATTGTCGGCGAGTCGAGCAACGAAATCCTCTTCGCCCGTGAGTTCCTGGAATACGCCAAGAACGGCTACGAAGGCAGCTGGATCGACCAGTTCTTCTCGCCGGTCATGATGAGTGGCTGGGAAGCGCTGTCCCCCACCCAGGACCTGATTGACTCCTATCCTTGCACCGACGGAAAGTCCATCAGCGAGTCTCCGCTGTACGACCCGCAGCATCCGTTCGAGAACCGCGACCCGCGTCTGGCCTTCTCCGTGCTGTGGAACGGAGTGCCCTTCGCCGGCGGTGTGTACGAAATCTCCCGCATGGGCGACGGCAGCCATACCCGCACCGGCTACACCATGCGCAAGTACATCAACGAGGCGAACATCGGCAACAACGAGTACGGATGGATCAACTTCATCTTCCTCCGCTACGCCGAAGTGCTGCTGACCTATGCAGAAGCCCTCAACGAAACGAACGGTCCTGTCAAAGAGGTCTATGACGCCGTGAACCAGGTTCGCCAGCGTCCGAGCGTCGATCTGCCGGCCCTCCCCGAAGGACTGACCAAGGACCAGATGCGCGACGCCATCCGCCTGGAACGCCGCTTGGAGCTCGCCTTCGAAGGCATCCACCTCTTCGACACCCGCAGCTACCGCACCACGGAGCAGGATGTCAAGAAGCCCGTCTATGGCGTGAACGCAAAGGGCGAGAAGATCCACATCGAGACCCGCAACTTCAACCCGGGCCGCGACTACCTGTGGGCCATCCCCTTGCAGGAAATCGACCTCTCGCAAGGCGTGCTGAAGCAGAACCCGGGTTGGGACTAATCCCCTGAAGGCAGCCCGTACCCCGGGCTGCCCCACCCGTGCCCCAACAATAAGACACCCATCCCGACCTGGCCGCGACGGCTGTCGGAATGGGTGTCTTTTTCTTTTGGAACCGGGGAATCGAATCCTCCCGCAGGGGGAAGAGGGTTACAGCGTCCCCTGTTTCAGCTGCTCCACGTAGGCATCGATGCGGTGCAGCTCCTCCGGGATGCGGATGCTCTGCGGACAGTGGGACACACAGGTGTTGCACCCGATGCAGTGGCTGGCCTGGCGAAGCTTGGGCACGCTGCGGTCGTAGCCCACGAGGAACGCCTGCCGGGCGCGGTCGTAGTGCGCGTCCTTGCGGCTCTTGGGGATGTTCCCCTCGTTCACACACTTGTTGTAATGCACCAGAATGGCCGGGATGTCAATGCCGTACGGGCACGGCATGCAGTACTTGCAGTCGTTGCACGGCACGGTGGGGAACTTCATGATGAGCTGCGCCGTCTCCTCCAGGAAGTCCTTCTCCTCGTCGGTCAGCGGCACCAAGGGCCCGTAGCTCCGGAGGTTGTCCTGCAGGTGCTCCATGTACGTCATCCCGCTCAGCACCGTGAGCACGCCCGGCTCCGAGCCCGCGAAGCGGAAGGCCCACGAGGCCACACTGTCCGACGGGCGGCGTTGCTTGAGCCGAGCCACGATGTGGTCGGGCAGGTTCGACAGGCGGCCGCCCAGCAGCGGTTCCATGATGATGGCCGGGATGCCCCGCTTGGCCAGCTCGCCGTACAGATAGACCGCGTCCACGTTCGCGCCCGTAGCATGGCGCCAGTCCACGTAGTTCATCTGTATCTGCACAAAGTCCCAGTGCACCCGCTCATGCATGGCCAGCACCGTGTCAAACGCCTCCTTCGTGCCGTGGAAGGAGAAGCCCAGGTGGCGGATGCGTCCCGCCTTGCGCTCCTCCATCAGGTAGTCCACCATGCCGTTCTCCACGTAGCGCGCCATGAAGCGTTCCAGTCCGCCGCTGCCGATGGAGTGCAGCAGGTAGTAGTCGATGTAGTCCACCTGCAGCTCGCTGAACGACCGCTTATACATGGCGATGGAGTTCTCGCGCGTCCAGTTGGAGAAGTTGGAGAGCTTGGTGGCCACGAAGAACTTCTCGCGGGGATGCCGCTTCAGGGCGATGCCCGTGGCCTTCTCCGACCAGCCCTGCATGTACACGGGCGACGTGTCGTAATAGTTCACCCCATGCTCGAACGCATAGTCAATCAGCCGGTTCACCGCCTCCTGATCGATGACATTGCCGTCGGCGGCCGGTTTCTCCAACTTCGGCCACCGCATGCAGCCATAGCCCAGGAGCGACACCCGGTCGCCCCCCTCGAACGAACGGTAGGTCATGGCCTCCGCTCCCGGCACCTCACCCTGCGCCTGCCCGCCCGTCGCCACCGGACCTTGCCCGCGCGAGGCGGAACGATAGGACAATCCTCCCACCACAGCGGCACCGGCGCCCAGTGCCGCCAAAAATTCTCTACGTTTCATACTCTCCGCTTATACTTTTTACAAAAGATGGTTCATACTCAATGGTCAGTCCCCTGGGTTCATCCGCTTCCCCGGCAATCGGCCGGAAAACCGTCTCCTGTGGGAGCATCGGTTCCCTCGGGGCCTCTTGTCTCCTTAAATGGTCCGCTGCCGCTCGTGCCCCTCCACGTAGATGGCGCTGAACGGCCGCACGGGACACAAGTACTCGCACGCGCCGCACCCGATGCAGCGTTCCACACTCACCACCGGCATCCTCCGGCCTTCCGGCTGCCCGGGGTCCACCGGCACCATGTCGATGGCGCCCGAGGGACAGTGGCGGGCACAGTTCCCACACGACACCCCTTCCGTCTTCGAGATACAGTTGTCATACAGCACCACCGCATGGCCCACCTGCACCGCCGCCTTGTCGGCCTTGTCGGACAGGCGGATGGCCCCCGTCGGACAGACGTCCGAACAACGGCTGCACTCCGGACGGCAGTAGCCGCGCTCGTACGACATCTCCGGCTGCATGAGGCGGCCCAGGTCCGTGGACGGACGGAGCACGCCGTTGGGACACGCCGACACACACAGCTGGCAGGCCGTGCAATGCTGCGCGCAGTGGCGGTCGCTCTGCGCCCCTGGCGGCAGG
>JAQXRG010000125.1 GCA_029218405.1 Bacteroidales bacterium | reverse complement strand
CTTCAGAGTAAACAAGCTGGAGCAACTGTTGGCCAGCGTCAGCGAACTCTGCAGGTCGGCAGTGGAGGGGTAGTAAGCCGTATGGTTATAGCCCACGGACAGCAAAATAGCGAGCACCGTCAGCACCACCCCGATACCGGTAGGCCAGATACCGCGCACGTAGGTCTTGCTCATCAAGGTCTTGCTGATGCCCAGCAGCACCAGTACCACGCCCACCAGGAGCAAGACCAGCAGATACCACATGTCGAGGAAATTGTGGAGGTATTTGTAAGGCTCAAGGACAATCAAGCCGGTCTGCGGGTCCACCGCAAATCCCTCCTTCAGGAGCGCGTGCAGCAAGAATGCCACAAACAACACGACAAAAGGAACGGCGTTGCCCCACAGCTGTACGCTACAGCGGCAGCGGAGGTTCTCGTCGGCGATGTTATTGATGAAATAAAGGAGTCCCAGCACGCGTGCCAAGAAAAAGACAGCAAAGCCGAGCACAATGTTCCACGGATTCGTGAAGGCATCCAGTCCGTGCCACCCGTTGGCCCAACTGCTGATGACGGGCATCAGCTGGTCGCTCATGTTGGCCTTGCTCACCAAGAAGTTGGAGCCGTTGAAGAAAGTGGCCACCGCCGCTCCCAGCAACACCGGGCCGACCAAGCCATTGAGCACCAAAAACCACTGGTACGTGCGCTTGCCGAGCAAGTTACCTAACTTCGACTGGAACTCGTAACTCACGGCCTGTAGCACAAAGCTGAAGAGAATCAGCATCCACAACCAATACGCACCACCGAAACTGGTACTGTAGAACAAGGGGAAGGAGGCAAAGAAAGCTCCTCCGAAAGTGACAAGCGTCGTGAAAGTGAACTCCCACTTACGACCGGTGGAGTTGACCAGCAACGTACGCTCTTCCTCCGTGCGGCCCACACTGAACAGCAACGAATTGCCGCCCTGCACAAACAGCAGAAAGACCAGCAAGGCACCCAGCAGGGAGACGATGAACCACCAATAATTCTGTAAGAACAAATATGTTGTATCCATAATGATTATTTTTTATACCTTATATATAATATATACTACTTCTTTTTTCGGGGAAGCTGGAACACGACTACTTCTCCGGTCCTTTCTGGATAGCCTTCAGCAAGATGCCGATTTCGGCCACCAACAGTACCGTAAACAGAATCAGGAAGAGGAAGAACGTGGTCTGCACCGAACCGGTCTCCAGCTTAGAGATAGCGGCATTGAGGGGCAGCATGTCCTGAATGGCCCAAGGCTGACGACCTACCTCTGCCACAATCCAGCCGGCCTGGCTCGCGATGTACGCGCAAGGAATGCTGGCAATCGCCACATAATGCAGCCAATCGAACTGCGAGAGGCGGTCCTTCCAGGCCAAGAACAACACCAAGGCAAAGAAAGCGATGAAATAACTGCCGAATCCCACCATCACCCGGAAGGCCCAGAACATCAGTCCGACATTGGGCACCAAGTGCGCGGGATCCTTGATGTAGCCATAACCGAAATAGGGCATGTTCTCATCCAGTGTCTGACGGGCGGCGGCCATACCGGCCTCATCCCCTGCCTCACGGGCCTTGCGGTAATCGGAAAGAGCCACGATGGCCAACTGTCCGCGCTGCATCTTCTCGGTGGCCGAAAGTGCCACGGTGCCGTCGGGCTGTTCATAACCGCCTTCCAGGAGGTTGTTGATGCCCGGTACGTAACCGTCAATGGAGTGGGTGGCCAGCACGGAAAGCATCTTGGGCACCTTGATGTCGCCCACCAGCGTCAGCGGCATCCCGTTGCCTCCGTCGTAGAGTCCCTCCATGGCCGCCAGCTTCATGGGCTGTATCTTGGCCACCTGTACTCCCGACTGGTCACCTGTACCGGCCGTCGCCAAAGCAGCAAACAGTCCCACGGCGGCTGCCAGTTTCATGCTGGCCATCGCCAGCTCCTTTTCCCGCCGGCGCAACAGGTACCATGCGCTCACGCCGATGACGAAAGCAGCGCCCACCATCCAGCAGCTCAGCACGGTATGAAGGAACTTCATGACAGCCACGGGCGAGAAAGCCACGGCCGTAAAGCTCACCATCTCATTGCGCACAGTATCGGGGTTGAAAGCCATGCCCACGGGATACTGCATCCACGAGTTGGCCACCAAAATCCACCAGGCAGAAAAAGTGGCACCCAGTCCCGTCAGCCAGGTAGCCGCGAGGTGGAAACGGCGGCTCACCTTGTTCCATCCGAAGAACATGACGGCGATGAACGTAGCCTCCATGAAGAAGGCCACAATGCCTTCGATAGCCAGCGGCGCGCCAAAAATGTCGCCCACAAACCACGAATAGTTGCTCCAGTTGGTGCCGAACTGGAACTCCAGGATGAGTCCGGTAGCCACACCCACGGCAAAATTGATGCCGAAGAGCTTCATCCAGAACTGGGCCGTGCGTTTCCAGAACGCATTGCCGGTGATTACATACTGTGTCTCCATCAGCCCCATGATGACCGCCAAACCCAAGGTGAGCGGAACAAACAGCCAATGGTACATCGCGGTCAAGGCGAACTGCGCTCTCGACCAATCGATCATTGAAGTGTCAATACTTGCAAGCATAAGTAATAGTATTAGTGATTAAGTAAATGATTCGTTCCCCTGTCAATCAGCTGCCCGCCCACATACTGTTCCTTCTCCGTCTCAGTTTTCCCTTTCAGGAAAGAAGGAAAAAAGAAGCACTTGAGGATACAGAACATCACGAACAGCTTGATAAGAATCAACGCCCATAATGTCCGCCCGAGCCGCATCTCCCGGAAGCCATCGCAGTAAAAGGCAGCTATCGCCTTCAGTGTATTTTTCATGGTCTTTCTAATTAGTACGTACAAAGAAACAGCATTTATCGGTAAAATGCAAGGATTTGTCCACAGAAAATGGGGGTTCAGCGAGTTCTTTTGCAAAAAAAGTGCAGGTGAGATAATTTTGCATCGTAAACATAAAGCAACGAATCATGAAACAACAGACATTTGCGCTACTGCTGGCAGCCGCGACCGCCCTCCCGCTTTCGGGACAGGAAACCGGGAAGTCCTGGTCGCTCGAAGACTGCATCAGCTACGCACTCGAAAAAAACATCCAACTCCGGCAGGACAGAATCTCCCTGCAGGAAGCGGAGGTCGATGTGAAGACGGCCCAGGCGGCACTCTTCCCCACGCTCTCGTTCGGCACCACGCACACGCTGATGAACCGCCCCAACCAGCAACAAAGCAACACGGTGAGCGGGACGGAAATCATCACCAGCAACGAGAAAAACACCTATAACGGCAACTATAGCCTCAACGCACAATGGACCGTGTGGAACGGCGGCAGGCTGCAGAAGAACATCAAGACGCAGCAGACCAACCGTGACATCGCCCGCCTGGCCGTGACGCAGACGGAGAACACACTGCAGGAAGAAATCACGAAGCTCTTCATCCAGCTGCTCTACGCCGACGAATCGGTACGTATCCACCAACGTACGCTGGAGGTGAGCCGGGCCACCTGCGAACGCGGACGGGAACTCTGGCAGGCGGGCAGCCTCTCCAAAGCCGACCTCGCCCAGTTAGAGGCACAGGTGAGCAGTGACGAATACCAGTTGGTGAGCGCCGAAAGCGCCTTGCGTAACTACCGTGTTCAGCTGAAGCAGCTGCTGGAGCTGGATCCTGACCAGGACTTCTGTCTCCAGCTGACCGAACCCGATGACGAGAAGGTGCTCCAGCTGCTTCCGGACCAGGGCGATGTGTATGCCGCCGCACTGGCGCAGCGGCCGGAAATCCAGAGCGGACACCTGAGCATAGAGAACGCGCAACGGGCCATCGCCACTGCCAAGGCAGGCTACCTGCCCACCATCAGCCTTTCCGGCTCGGTGAGCAGCACCACGAACAGCGCCAGCACCTACGGTTGGGCCACGCAGTTGAAGAACGGCTGGAACAACATGCTGGGCATCAGCCTGAGCCTGCCTCTCTTCGACGGACGCCAGAACAAGAGCAACGTGCAGAAGGCCCGCCTTCAGTTCGACAGCAGCCAGTATGCGTTGGAGAACAAGCGCAAGGAACTGTATGCCACGATTGAAAGCCTGTGGACGGACGCGCTCAACGCCCAACAGCAGTTCCGTGCGGCAGAGGCGAAGCTGAACAGTTGCCAGACGAGCTTCGACATGGTGAGCGAGCAGTTCACCCTCGGCATGAAGAACACCGTGGAACTGCTCACTGAAAAAAGCAACCTGCTCAACGCCCAGCAGGAACGCGTCCAGGCCAAGTACATGGCCCTGCTGGACCGCACGCTCCTCGATTTCTACGCCGGAAAAGGCATTTCACTCTAAATACCCATTCACTCACATTCTTATACATTAATTAGTTATGAAACAGAAAATAATCCTCTCTACCGCTGTCGCCGCCGCCCTTATCGTGGCAGCCTGCTGGATATTCGGCGGCTCCAACTCCCAACGCAACGTCCACTTTACCACTGAGACCATCGGCAAGGGCAACATCAGCAACTCCATCACCGCTACAGGCACCATCGAGCCCGTCACGGAAGTCGAGGTCGGTACCCAGGTGTCGGGTATCATCGACAAGATATATGTGGACTACAACTCGGTGGTCAAGGCCGGCGAGGTCATCGCCGAGATGGACCGCGTTACTCTGACCAACGACCTCCAGTCGGCCAAGGCGACCTACAACGGTGCCAAGGCAGAATACGACTACCAGAAAAAGCTCTACGCCCGCAACGAGAAACTCCACGAGAAGGAACTTATCAGCGAGCAGGACTACGAACTGTCTCTCTATAACTATGAAAGCGCCCGGAGCAAGTTCGAGCAGAGCCAGGCGGCGTACGCCAAGGCGCAGCGCAACCTGTCGTACGCCACCATCACTTCACCCATCAACGGCGTGGTGACCAGCCGCGACGTGGAAGAAGGGCAGACCGTGGCTTCCGGCTTCGAGACCCCTACCCTCTTCACCATCGCCGCCGACCTGACCCAGATGCAGGTAGTGGCCGACGTGGACGAGGCGGATATCGCCGGTGTCACCGATGGAGCCCGGGTCACCTTTACGGTGGACGCCTATCCGGACGATGTCTTTGAAGGGCGGGTGAAACAGGTCCGCCTCGGCAGCGCCAACAGCTCGTCCAGCAGCTCTTCCTCGAACTCCTCGACAACAGTGGTCACGTATGAGGTGGTCATCACCGCCGACAACCCCGAGCTGAAGCTGAAGCCGCGCCTGACGGCCAATGTGACCATCTACACACAGACCCGGGAAGGCGTGACCCGTGTGTCGAACAAAGCCCTGCGCTTCCATCCGGAACCTTCGGTCATCGGCCAGCGCACCATAAAGGACACAGAAGCTCCCCAGAAAGTTTGGATGCTGGAAGGCAACACGTTCACGGCCCGTCCTGTGAAGACCGGCCTGAGCGACGGACAGTACACCGAGATACTGGAGGGTGTCACGGAAGGCACCGTCATCGTGAACGGAGCAACGGTCAGCGGCACCGCCCAAGCACCCAATGAAGCCCCGCAGGCGGGCGGAGAGCGGAGTCCCTTCATGCCCAAACGTCCGGGAGAGAAAAAGAAATAACCAGCATCCAGCAACTGAAAAAAGAAAGCCATGAAACCTGTCATCGAACTACAGAACATCAAACGCAACTTCACGGTCGGCGAAGAGACCGTACACGCCCTCCGGGGCGTGACCTTTACCATCAACGAGGGAGAATTCGTCACCATCATGGGCACCTCGGGGTCGGGCAAGTCCACGCTGCTCAACACGCTGGGCTGCCTGGACACCCCGAGCAGTGGCGAGTACTTGCTGGACGGCATTTCGGTGCGCACCATGAGCAAGCCCCAGCGGGCCGTATTGCGGAACCGCAAGATCGGCTTCGTGTTCCAGAACTACAACCTGCTGCCCAAAACCACGGCCGTGGAAAACGTGGAACTGCCCCTGATGTACAACTCCTCCGTCGGTGCCGCCGAACGCCGCAGACGCGCCATCGAGGCCCTGAAAGCGGTAGGACTGGGCGACCGGCTGGAGCACAAGTCCAACCAGATGTCGGGCGGACAGATGCAGCGCGTGGCCATCGCCCGTGCCTTGGTGAACAATCCCGCTGTCATCCTGGCCGACGAAGCCACCGGCAACCTGGACACCCGTACCTCGTTTGAGATACTGGTGCTCTTCCAGCAACTCCACACGGAAGGCCGTACCATCATTTTCGTGACCCACAACCCAGAGCTCTCGCAGTACAGCAGCCGGAACATCCGGCTGCGCGACGGACACGTGATAGAAGACACCACCAACCCCCACATCCTCTCGGCCGCCGAGGCCCTCAACGCCCTGCCCGTGAGCGATGATGACTGACTTTACAAAACGATAACAGTATGAACGGAACCAACTTATTCAAGATTGCCCTTCGGGCACTGGCCAACAACAAGATGAGAGCCTTTCTCACCATGCTGGGCATCATCATCGGCGTGGCGTCGGTCATCGCCATGCTCGCCATCGGACAAGGCTCCAAGCAGAGCATCCAGCAACAAATTGCCGAAATGGGCTCGAACATGATCATGATTCATCCGGGAGCGGAGATGATGGGCGGCGTGCGCCAGGACGCCTCCTCCATGCAGACCCTGAAACTGGAGAACTACGAACGGCTGCGCGACGAATGCATGTACCTCTCCGCCATCAGCCCCAACGTCTCCTCATCGGGGCAGCTCATCGCAGGCTCGAACAACTACCCCTCATCGGTGAGCGGGGTCAGCCTCGGCTACCTGTCCATCCGCCAGCTTACGGTGGAGACCGGTGAAATGTTCACCGAGGAAGACATCCGCACCGCCGCCAAGGTGTGCGTCATCGGCCAGACCATCGTGAACAACCTGTTCCCCGACGGGTCTGACCCCATCGGCAAGGTCATCCGCTGCAACAAGATACCGCTCCGCGTGGTCGGAGTACTGAAAGCCAAAGGCTACAACTCCATGGGCATGGACCAGGACGATGTGGTGCTGGCCCCCTACTCCACCGTCATGAAGCGCCTGCTGGCACAGACCTACCTGAGCGGCATCTTTGCCTCCGCACTGACGGAAGACATAACCGAACAGGCAGTCGAGGAAATCACCACCCTGCTCCGCCGCGAGCACAAGCTGAAAGACAGCGATGACGACGACTTCACCATCCGCACCCAGCAGGAGCTCAGCTCAATGATGAACAGCACGACCGACCTGATGACCACCCTGCTGGGATGTGTGGCCGGCATCTCCCTCGTGGTGGGCGGCATCGGCATCATGAACATCATGTACGTGTCGGTGACGGAACGCACCCGTGAAATCGGCCTCCGCATGTCGGTGGGCGCACGGGGCGTGGACATCCTCTCGCAATTCCTGATTGAAGCCATCCTCATCAGCATCACCGGAGGCCTTATCGGGGTGCTCTTTGGATGCGGCGCCAGCCTGCTGATTAAAAATTTTGCCCACTGGCCGATATTTATCCAGCCCTGGAGCGTGCTACTTTCATTTATTGTTTGTACCTTTACCGGCGTATTCTTCGGCTGGTATCCCGCCAAGAAAGCGGCGGACCTGGATCCGATAGAAGCCTTGCGATACGAATGATATTGGGGGCTCTGTGGAGCTACCCAGTGCGGGCTTGTGAAAGTCCGAGTTCTTCATAACTTTGATTTTCGCCCCGGCTCTTTCGGGAGCTGGGGCGTTTTTCACTCACTTTAACCCCTCATCAACGAAACCATGAAACAACTGTCCCCTACGAACCGACGCTGGTTAGAGACCTTCATCCACCTCATCAGCTGGACCCTGGTACTGGCCTCTCCCCTGCTCATGAAGCAGCCCAATGACGACCAGCCGTACCTGCACTACTGGTTTGACATGCTGGTGCCCCTCTCCCTGCTGGCCGTGTTCTACCTCAACTACGGGTACTACATCCCGCGTCTGCTGTTCGTGGAGAACCGGCGGTGGCACTTCCTGCTGGCCAACGCGGCCACCATCATCGGCATCGCCCTGGCACTCCGCTATGCCAGCCACCTCCATTTTGCCGGCATCCGTCCCCCAGCCAGAGGGTTCGTCCACCCGCCCCAGTATGTCTTCTTCATCCGCGATGTCACCTCGCTGGTCTTCGCAGCGTGCATCAGCGTGGCCATCCGGCTGAGCCGCCGGCTGCAGGAGAGCGAGACCGCCCGCCGGGAAGCGGTGAAAAGCCGTACCGAAGCCGAGCTGAAGAACCTGCGCAGCCAGCTCAATCCCCATTTCCTGCTCAACACCCTCAACAACATCTACGCCCTCATTGCCTTCGACACCGACAAGGCTCAGGAAGCCGTGCAAGAACTGAGCAAGCTGCTGCGGTACGTGCTCTACGACAACCAGCAGGTGTTCGTACCGTTGAGCAAGGAAGCTGACTTTATCCGCAACTACATCGAACTGATGCGCATCCGGCTGTCGGCGCACGTGCGGCTGACGGCCCGTTTCGACATCCAGCCCAACAGCCAGACCCCTGTCGCTCCCCTGCTGTTCATCTCCCTCATCGAAAACGCCTTCAAGCACGGCATTTCGCCGACAGAAGACAGTTTCATCGACATCCTCCTCAGCGAGGACCCCTCTACCATCTGCTGCCGCATCGCCAACAGCAACCATCCGAAGACCCACACCGACAAAAGCGGTTCAGGCATCGGCTTGGAGCAAGTGGCCAAACGGTTAGAGCTGGTCTATCCCGGCCGGTACCGTTGGGAACACCGGTTGGAAGACGGGGGGCAGACCTATGTGTCCGCCATCTTTATCGATATCCTTCATCAGTAACCCTTTATCCGCTATTACTACCATGCTGCTCCGTTGCGCCCTTGTCGATGACGAGCCCCTCGCCCTCGGCTTATTAGAAAGTTACGTCCGCAAGACCCCCACCCTGGAACTTTGCGGCAGTTACACCAGTGCCATCCAGGCCTTGAAAGGCCTGCCCGAACAACCGGTTGACTTGCTCTTCCTCGATATCCAGATGCCCGAACTGAACGGTCTGGAATATGCCCGCCATGTACCCGAAAGCACCCGGATTGTCTTCACCACCGCCTTCGAGCAGTACGCACTGGAAGGCTATCGGGTGAACGCCCTCGACTACCTGCTCAAGCCCATCAGCTATGCCGACTTCCTGGAGGCCGTGGACCGGGCCCAACAATGGTTCGGCCTCCGGAAGCAAGCGGAAGCACCTGCTCCTGCGGCAGCCGGTAACGGCTCCCTGGCGACGGAAGCCGACTACATCTACGTGAAAAGCGACTACAAGCTGGTACAGGTGCGGTTGGATGACATCCTTTATATAGAAGGACTGAAAGACTATGTGAAGATCCATCTCGCCTCCGAGCCGCGTCCGCTCCTTTCTTTGGTGAGTCTCCGTGCCCTGGAAGAACGGCTGCCCAAGTCACGTTTCCTGCGCGTACACCGTTCGTTCATCGTACAGAAAAGCCACATCAGCGTGATTGAGAAAGGACGCATCGTTTTCGGGAAAGACTACATTCCGGTGTCGGAAAGCTACAAACAAGAACTCCAAAATTATGTCAACGAACATATAATTTAAGTATATTGCGACTTTTCGGACTATTTTTAAAGAAAAAAAGCATTTTTTCCATGAACAATTTGGTCGTTTGAAGAATATGACGTATATTTGCCATGTACATAATAGAACGGAAGTTGTGAAACTTCTTATGAATAGTTTAGTTAAGTCTAGTTTAGTTTTTGTGTTGTGAAAAGGGAGCGCCAGCGGGTGCTCCCTTTTCTTTACGGCTACGGTCAGCGGCACCGTCCGGCCCGGTGTCCGGCCAGCAGTTCTCGCAACGCGGCTTCCATCCGTTCCGTCACTTCGGCCATGTCCGTCTCACACCCTGTCTCCTGACGCAAGGAGGTCACCCCCTTGTCCACGAACCCGCATGGATGAATGTGGCGGAAGAAGGTCAGGTCGGTGTTCACGTTCAACGCAAAGCCATGCATCGTCACGAAATGGCTGCTCCGCACCCCGATGGCACAAATCTTCCGCTCGGACGGCGTGCCCTGGTCGAGCCATACGCCCGTAGCGCCCGGCACCCGGCCCGCCTGCACCCCATACGAGGCACACACCCGGATGACCGCCTCCTCCAACCGGTGTATGTATTCCTTCAGCCCCAGCCCATACTCCTCCAGGTGGAGGATGGGATACCCCACCAATTGTCCGGGACCGTGGAAGGTGATGTCGCCTCCCCGGTCAATGTGAAACAACTCCGCGCCGATGCGGCGCAACTGCTCCTCGCTCATCAACAGGTTGCCCGCCTTTCCGTGACGGCCCAACGTATAAACAGGCGGATGTTCGCAAAACACCAGCCGGTTCACATACGGGCGGCCCGCCTGCCGCGCAGCCACCAGTTCGTCGAACAGCGCGGTCTGCCGTTCCCACGCTGCCGCATAGGGGATGAGCCCCCAATTCTCAGTCTTCAATTCCATAAGCCTATCAATAAGGATAACACTCGTACTTCATTTTCGGACAAAGATACAATTCCCCGCTCAAATTCCCGCCGTTTTCCATCGTTAATTCAAGAAGAAGTCGTATATTTGTATCAACACAAAACCAACTATTGATTACTTAAAAACAACAAAAGATGATGAACCACCAGAAATTCCTGCTGCCGATTGCTATCGGGTGCGCTTGCGCTAACTTTTTGTTTTCATCCTGTGACGGATACCGACAAAACGCAAGCGGGCAAACGGACAGCCTGCACATAGATACCCTCGTCCGCCTGGAAGAAGGCGCCGCCACTCCTGCGTGCAGCTTTCAGCTGAACTACGCCTACCTGCGCCCCTCTTCCGAGCAGGACACGCTCGCCGCACGCATTCACCGCCAGGTGGTGACCACGGCCTTCGGCAAGCAGTATGCCGGACTCGCCCCCCAGCAGTTCGTGCGGACACTGGCCGAGGACTACCTCAACCACTACCGGAAGGACGTGGAGAACCTCTACCGCGAGGACAAGGCGCGCGGACTTTCCCCCGACGAACTCCCCGCCTGGTACAACTACGAGTACGACTTCCAGACCCGCCTCCAGCCCGGTGCCCCCCACGTGTGGAACTACACCGTCCTCAGCTTCTCCTACACCGGCGGCGCGCATCCGAACACCTACCGGCAATGCCTCAACATCGATGCCCGCGACGGCCACCTCTATACGAAAGAGGAAGTGTTCGACCTGAACCATGAAAGTGACATCTGCCGGCTCCTCCTGCGCGAGCTCATCGCCGAGGCCAACCGACGGCTGGAAACCGACACCATCACCTCCGTTCAGGGATTACAGGAGAACGGCATGCTGCTCAACGACGGCGGCCTGTTCGTGCCCGACAACTTCCTGCTCAAGAAAGACCATGTTGTCTTCGTCTATAACCGCTATGACATCGCCCCCTACTCGGCAGGCGACTTTGTCCTGACGGTGTCCAACGACGAACTGCAACCTTATTATAATACCTCAAAATAACCTGCATGGAACAGCTAACGCACTACTTTCCCGACCTGACCGCACGGCAACAAGAACAACTGGCTGCCCTCTACGACCTATACACCGATTGGAACAGCAAGATTAACGTGATTTCCCGCAAGGACATCACGAATCTGTACGAACACCACGTGCTCCATTCCTTGGGCATCGCCAAGTTCATCCGCTTCCAGCCCGGCTCCCGCATCATGGACCTGGGCACCGGAGGTGGATTCCCGGGCATTCCCTTGGCCATCCTCTTTCCCGACTGCCACTTCCACCTGGTGGACAGCATCGGCAAGAAGGTGCGGGTGGCCAGTGAAATCGCCTCCGCCATCGGCCTACAGAATGTCAGCACCCTCCACGCACGCGCCGAGGAGGAGAAACAGCTCTTCGACTTCGTGGTCAGCCGTGCCGTCATGCCGCTGGCCGACCTCCTGAAAATCGTCCGCAAGAACATCGCCAAGGAGCAACGGAACGCATTGCCCAACGGACTCATCTGCCTGAAGGGCGGCGAACTGGGCCGGGAAGTGATGCCTGTCCGCCACCAGGCGGTCATCACCCCGCTCAACACCTGGTTTAAGGAAGACTATTTCGAGACCAAGAAAGTGGTGTTCGTACCTATTCCCCGCTAATCCTAACCTCCGACAACTATGAATATACAACGATTTGAATTCAACATGCTCCCCGTCAACACGTTCCTCATCTGGGACGACACGCGGGAAGCCGTCCTGATAGACGCGGGCTGCTACACGGCCCGCGAACAGCAGACGTTGGCCCGGTTTGTCGAAGACTACCGGCTGCAACTGCGCCACGTGGTGAACACTCACCTGCACTTTGACCATATCTTCGGCAATGCCTTCGTGTACCGCCACTGGGGGCTGCGTCCGCAAGCCAACGTCCGCGACGAGTTCCTGCTGGCCCAAGCCGAGACCCATTGCCGCATGTTCGGTCTTGAACTGAACGAGCCTACCGTCTCCTTGGGCGGCTACTTGGAGCAGGGGGACATCCTTTCTTTCGGGCATTCCCACCTCGAAGTCCTTGCCGTTCCCGGCCACTCGCCCGGCGGCCTGGCCTTCTACTGTCCCGAAGCCTCGCGCGTCTTCAGCGGCGATTCGCTGTTCCGGGGCAGCTACGGACGCACCGACCTGCCCGGAGGCGACTATGACAGCCTGATGGAGAACATCAAGGCCCGCCTGCTGACCCTGCCCGAGGACACGATTGTCTATCCCGGACACGGCAACAGCACCACCATCGGCCGAGAGAAATCCTGGCTAATCCATCCTTAAGAATCAACCATCATCCATTGAATACGACCATGAAAACAGACATTTTTGCCAACCGTCACGTTGGCATCTCTGAAAACGAACTTCCTGACATGCTGGCTACCATCGGCGTGAAGACCTTGGACGAACTCATCGACAAGACCATCCCCCGACAAATCCGGCTGAAAGAACCGCTCGCCCTGGCTCCGGCCATGACAGAGCGGGAGTTTGCCGAGCACATCGCCGGACTGGCGGCGCTCAACAAAATCTACAAGACCTACATCGGACAGGGATGGTACGACACCATCACCCCCGCTGTCGTCCAGCGCAACGTGTTCGAGAACCCTGTATGGTACACCTCCTACACCCCCTACCAGACTGAAATCTCCCAGGGGCGTCTGGAAGCCCTTCTCAACTTCCAGACCGTCGTGAGCGACCTCACCGCTATGCCATTGGCCAACTGCTCGCTGCTGGACGAGGCCACGGCCGCCGCAGAAGCCGCCACCATGATGTTCGGCCTGCGCAGCCGGGCCCAACAAAAGGCAGGTGCTAACGTGCTCTTCGTGGACCAGGAAATCTTCCCGCAGAACCTGGCCGTCCTGCGCACCCGCACCGCCCCACAAGGCATCGTAATCCGCACGGGCAACTACCAGAAGCTGGAGCTGACACCCGACATCTTCGGCTGCCTCCTCCAGTACCCCAATAACAGCGGCAGCGTGGAAGACTACCGCGCCTTCACCGACCGCGCTCACGAAGCCGGAGCCAAGGTGGCCGTGGACGCTGATATCCTGAGCCTTGCCTTGCTCGTACCTCCCGGCGAATGGGGAGCCGACATCGTCTTCGGCAGTACCCAGCGCCTCGGTATCCCCCTGTTCTATGGAGGCCCATCCGCCGCCTACTTCGCCACCCGCGACGAATACAAGCGCAACATGCCGGGACGCATCATCGGCCTCTCCAAGGACAAGTATGGCCATCTTTGCTACCGCATGGCCTTGCAGACCCGCGAGCAGCACATCAAGCGTGAGAAGGCCACATCCAACATCTGCACCGCCCAGGCGCTGCTCGCCACGATGGCCGGCTTCTACGCCATCTACCACGGGCCGGATGGCATCAAGAACATCGCCCTGCGCGTCCACAGCATCGCCACCTGGCTGAACCAGCAGCTCACCCAGCTGGGCTACACGCAACGGAACGCCCTATTCTTTGACACCCTCCGCCTGGCCTTGCCCGAGCACGTGTCTCCGCAGAAGCTCCGCACCATCGCGCTGAGCAAGGAAATCAACCTGCGCTATTTCGAGAACGGCGAAGTAGGACTCAGCATCGACGAGACCACTACCCAGACGGACGCTCACCGCCTGCTGGCTGTCTTCGCCATCGCCGCCGAAGAGCCGCTCCTGGAGAAGACCGACATCCCTGCAGCCCTGTCGATTCCCGACCACCTTCTCCGCCGCAGCAGCTTCCTCACGCACGAGGTGTTCAACAAGTACCACACCGAGACGGAGATGATGCGCTACATCAAGCGCCTCGACCGGAAGGACATCTCGCTGACCCACAGCATGATTTCGCTGGGTTCGTGTACGATGAAGCTGAACGCGGCCGCCGAGATGCTGCCCCTCAGCAACGCGGCTTGGATGGACATCCATCCGTTGGTGCCCGAAGACCAGGCTCAGGGCTTCCGCCTGCTCATCCAGCAACTCTCGCAGCAACTGGCGACCATCACCGGCTTCTCCGGTGTCACCCTGCAGCCCAACTCCGGTGCGGCCGGCGAATACACGGGTTTGCGCGTCATCCGCAGCTACCTCGAAAGCATCGGACATGGACACCGTCACCTGATTCTGATTCCCGCTTCGGCGCACGGCACCAATCCGGCCTCGGCCGTACAGGCCGGCTACCAGACCTTGACCTGCGCCTGCGACGAGCGCGGCAATGTGGACGTGGAAGACCTTCGCCAAAAGGCGGAAGCCCATAAGGACGAACTGGCGGCGCTGATGATTACCTATCCCTCCACGCACGGCATCTTCGAGACCGACATCGTGGAAATCTGCGAGATTATCCACCGCTGCGGCGCACAGGTCTATATGGACGGCGCCAACATGAACGCCCAGGTGGGCCTGACCAACCCCGGTACCATCGGTGCCGACGTGTGCCACCTTAACCTGCACAAGACCTTTGCCAGCCCTCACGGCGGCGGCGGTCCGGGTGTGGGTCCCGTATGCGTCCGCGAGCACCTCGTTCCCTTCCTCCCCGGACATTCCCTCTTCGGCAATGACCAGAACGAAGTGGCCGCCGCTCCGTTTGGCAGCGCAGGCATCCTTCCCATCACCTACGCTTACATCTGCATGATGGGCACGGAGGGACTGGAACGGGCTACGAAGGCAGCCATCCTCAACGCCAACTACCTGGCGGCAAGGCTGAAAGACACCTACGGCATCGTTTACAGCGGTGCCACCGGCTATGTGGGACACGAGATGATTCTGGAATGCCGCCCCATCCACGAGCGCAGTGGCATCAGCGAGAACGATATCGCCAAACGACTCATGGACTACGGCTACCACGCTCCCACCCTTTCCTTCCCCGTACACGGCACATTGATGATTGAGCCGACCGAAAGCGAGAGCAAGACAGAGCTGGACAACTTCGTCGATACGATGCTGGCCATCTGGGAAGAAATCCAGGAAGTGGAGAACGGCACCGCCCCGAAAGACGACAACGTGCTGGTGAACGCTCCGCACCCGGAATACGAGGTGGTGGGCGAATGGAACCACGCCTACAGCCGCGAGAAGGCAGTCTATCCCATCGCCAGCGTACGCGACAACAAGTTCTGGGTGAACGTGGCCCGTGTGGACAACACATTGGGCGACCGCAAGTTGTTGCCTACCCGATACGGATCATTTGAATAATCCATGAATGGCTACCGCTCCTGGCTGACCTGCCGGCCAGGCCATGAGCGGTAGCTTCTTTTCTCAGTCCTTCCCCGGAGGCAACGCCGCCTGCCGGGACTCCTCCACAGGTGGCTCTACCCACAGGAGCAACACCCGGCGGGTCTGCTCCGTCACCCGGAAGCGCTGGTCAATGCGTTCACCGACCAACCATACAATATCGCCGCCTCCCTCCACCACGTACTGACGTTCCTTCTCGAACAATGACCGCTTGCGGTCCCGCAGATAGTCGCGCACCCGCTTGAATCCTTTCATCCCCAACGGGACGAAACGGTCGCCTGCCTGCCACTTCCGTACGACTAACGACCGCCCCTGCAGCCGGTCGGCGTCCAAGCACGCAATCTGCGGCGAGCGAGGCGGCTCGAACGTTGCATCCACCCTGCAGAACTCCGTGCGGAGCACCGGTTCGGCCTCGGCTTGCCCACGGGCACGCACCCACAGCCACTCGCGGTCGCGGAGCAGTTCGAAACCCGGAGCGTGGAACCGCTTTCCCGACACGGCGGACAGACTCCGGAAAATGTCCTGCAACTGCGTGGCATTGAATCCTTTCGGATGCAGCAGCTCGAAGAGCACCGCTTGAGGGGCCGTCTCGGCCAGCAGGCGAGCGATGTGGATGTTGCCCTGACCGTCCGTCACCCGGCGGCAAGCCTCCTCCATGGCGGAACGATAGACCACCGCCACTTCCGACAACCGTTCCGCCGTGGCAGCAATGGCCTCACTGACAGAAGGGTTAATGGTCCGCAACAACGGCAGCACATCCAGGCGCAGCTTATTCCGGGTGACGATGTCCTGCAGGTTGGTGCTGTCGGTCACATACGGCTGCCCCATCGCCTGAAGGTACCGCAGGATGTCCTCCCGCCCCACGGACAGCAGCGGACGCACCACACACCCTCGCACCGGACGCATGCCCTTCAGTCCGTTGATGCCCGTGCCCCGCACCAGGTTGAGCAAGAACGTCTCCACATTGTCATCCCGGTGATGCGCCACGGCAATGACCGCCGCTCCGGTGTCTCGGCGCACCTGTTCGAACCACGCATAGCGCAACTCCCGTGCCGCCATCTCCAACGAAATGCCGTGTTCACGGGCATATTCCGCCGTCGGGAAACGGGTGACATGTAGCTCTACCCCCTTTTCCCGGCACAACCCTCGTACGAAGGCTTCGTCGCGGTCCGCCTCCTCACCCCGCAGCTGGAAGTTGCAGTGAGCGGCCACACACCGGTACCCTTCCTGCAACAGCACCTGCAGCAGGGCCACAGAGTCCGCGCCGCCGCTCACTGCCACCAGCACTTTGTCCTCCGCCCCGAAGAGACGATGCTCCTCAATGAAACGGACGGTCTTTCGCCTGAATTCGTCTCTCATATCCTTTCGTTTCTACTGATTGTATTCCTGCCGCGAAGATACGGCATTTACCCCAATTATCCTTCTGGAACGTACGTTTTCTCACCTTCGCGACGCACAAACGGGCCTTGACCGTGCTCATGGAGCGGATGGGAAATGTCCACACCTTCGTATTCTATTTAAAAACAATCTAAATAGTTTGCACACGTGGCGGCGATGATGTATCTTTGCCCCAATGAAAACCAAAAGAAGAGAATCATGAGATTATCAGACCTACAAACCGGAGAGAAAGGGGTCATCATCAAAGTGTTGGGACACGGCGGCTTCCGCCGCAGGCTCATCGAGATGGGCTTCATCAAGGGAAAGACCGTAGAGGTACTGCTCAACGCTCCGTTAAAAGACCCCATTAAATATAAGGTAATGGGCTACGAGATATCCTTGCGCCGCCAGGAAGCAGGCATGGTGGAGGTGGTCAGTGAGGAAGAGGCCCGCTCGCTCCTGAGCGAGGAACACTACGAGGGGACCATCGCCGAGACAGAGCCCGTGGCAGAAGAAGAGCTGCTGGCCATCGCCAAGGGCAAACGGCGCGCCATCAACGTGGCGCTGGTCGGCAACCCCAACTGTGGCAAGACCTCCCTGTTCAACATGGCAGCGGGGGCACACGAGCACGTGGGCAACTACAGCGGGGTGACCGTGGACGCGAAAGCCGGACACTTCGAGTTCCAAGGCTACAGCTTCAAGCTCATTGACCTGCCCGGCACCTATTCCTTGTCGGCCTACAGCCCCGAGGAACTGTACGTGCGCAAGCACATCATCGAAGAGACCCCCGATGTCATCATCAACGTGGTCGATGCGGGCAACCTCGAACGCAACCTCTACCTCACCACCCAGCTGATTGACATGAACGTGCGGATGGTCATCGCACTGAACATGTACGACGCACTGGAGCGGAGCGGCAACACCCTCGACATCAAGAACCTGAGCGAACTGCTGGGTGTCCCCATCGTCCCCACTGTCAGCCGGACCGGACGGGGCATCGACAGCCTGATGCACGTGGTCATCGAGCTGTACGAGGGCGCCGACTTCATGGGACAGAAAAAAGAAATCGAGAACGAGGCGATGCAAGCCTTCCGCGAATGGCACGCCACCTACGTGCCCGACCATCAGTACAGCGGCAGCCATGGCAACGAGAAAGGCTATCATCCCAAGACCTTCATCCGCCACATCCACATCAACCACGGCACGGAACTGGAACGGAGCATCGACGCGGTGAAAAAGGCCATCCAGGAGAACAGCCATATCCGCCACCGCTACTCGACCCGCTTCCTGGCCATCAAGCTGCTGGAGAACGACCGCGAGATAGCGGAGCGGATTGTCCACGAGCTGCCCAACAGCCAGGCTATCCTCCAACTGCGCGACCGGGAAGCCGCCCGGCTGCGGAAGGTGCTGGACGAAGACAGCGAGCAAGCCATCACCGACGCGAAGTACGGCTTCATCTCGGGCGCCTTGAAAGAGACCTACACCGTCAACCGTCCGGACGACCAGGAGGTGTTCACGCGCATCGTGGACAGCATCGTGACCCACCGCATCTGGGGCTACCCCATCTTCTTCATCTTCCTCTACCTGATGTTCGAGTGCACCTTCATCCTCGGTGCCTACCCGCAAGACGGCATTGAGTGGCTGGTAGGCCAACTCTCACAACTGGCAGAGACGACGTTCCCCCCCGGTCCGCTGAAAGACCTGCTCGTGGACGGCATCATCGGCGGCGTGGGCGGTGTCATCGTGTTCCTGCCCAACATCCTGCTGCTCTACCTCTTCATCTCCCTGATGGAGGATTCGGGCTACATGGCCCGGGCGGCCTTCATCATGGACAAGATCATGCACAAGATGGGACTGCACGGCAAGTCGTTCATCCCCCTCATCATGGGCTTCGGGTGCAATGTCCCCGCCATCCTCTCCTCCCGCATCGTCGAGAGCCGGAAGTCGCGGTTGGTGACCATGCTCATCACCCCGCTCATCTCCTGTAGCGCGCGGCTGCCCATCTACTTAGTGCTCATCGGCGCCTTCTTCCCCCGTCGTGCCAGCCTGGTGCTCCTGTCCATCTACGCCACCGGCATCCTGCTGGCTGTCCTGCTGGCCCAGGTTTTCAGCCGCCTCATCGTGAAAGGTGACAACACCCCGTTCGTGATGGAACTGCCGCCCTACCGCATGCCTACCACGAAATCCGTGCTCCGACACACCTGGGAGAAAGGAGCACAATACCTCCGCAAGATGGGAGGCATCATCATGGTGGCCTCCATCCTCATCTGGTTCCTCGGCTATTACCCTCGTCACGACGATTACGCCACGCGCATGGAGCAGCAGGAGCATTCCTACATCGGCCAACTGGGGAAAGCCATGGAGCCACTGATGGAGCCGCTGGGCTTCGACTGGAAAATGGACATCGGACTCCTGTCGGGAATAGGTGCCAAGGAGCTGGTGGTCAGCACCCTGGGCGTACTGTACACGAACGAGGAAGAGGCGGACAGCGTGAACCTGGCCGACCGTATCCCCATCCGGCCCCTGACGGCCTACGGATACATGCTCTTCATCCTGCTGTACTTTCCGTGTGTCGCCACGCTGGTGGCCATCAAGAACGAGTCGGGCAGCTGGAAGTGGGCGGCCTTCACGGCGGCCTATACGACGGCACTGGCCTGGATCGTGGCGTTTGTCGTGCATCAGGCAGGCAGCCTGCTCGGTTAAGCGAAAGGAGAAACGATGGAACGTATCTTCACCCTCCCCGTTCAAGAACTGCTGGTAGGCCTGGTCATCCTGGCCTGCCTG
>JAQXRG010000124.1 GCA_029218405.1 Bacteroidales bacterium | reverse complement strand
TCTGCATTGATTCTCAGCACATACATCGGGCGGCCCAATGCGATATCCAGTCCCTTCCGCTGTCCGACCGTATAATAAGCATACCCCTTGTGCCGACCCAGTTTCAATCCTTTGCTGTCCACAAACCATCCCTCACCGATGTGTTCGTCCAAATCCGGGCATTGCTCTTTCAGGAACGTCCGGTAATCTCTCTCAATGAAACAAATCTCCATACTCTCCCCGCTTTTCGCCTTGGCCGGAAAGCCTTTCTGCACCAGGTACGCGCGCACACGGACTTTCGTCCATCCTCCCAAGGGGAACAGCAACCGCCGCAGCAGGGATTGGGGCAACTGCCACAGGAAGTACGACTGGTCCTTGGTGCTGTCATCCCCAGTGAGAATGTACCGGTAGCCTCCCCTGTCCTCCAGCCGGCAATAGTGCCCGGTGGCCACGAAGTCGCACTGCAGCCGGTCGGCCCATTCAGCGAGCACCCGCTCCTTGACCCTCGGGTTGCACCACACGCACGGATTAGGCGTACGTCCGGCAAGGTATTCATCGATAAACCACTGCACCACCGTCCGCCGGAATTCCTCCCGTACGTCCACCACATGATGCTCGATGCCCAACCGCACCGCCACCGCCCGGGCCTCCAGAATTTCATCGGGCTCCTCTTGCCCCGGGGTGGAAAAATGGGAAGGTATGTCCCATGTGCGGAGCGTCACCCCTACCACTTCGTAGCCCTGTTCCTGCAACATCAGGCAGGCCGCCGAACTGTCAATTCCTCCGCTCATGCCCACCAATACTCTTTTGTTTCTGTCCTGCATACTGATTTCTGTGAAGATACTCCACAAAAATAAGGAATATCCGTGAAAGTTTTGTACTTTTGCTCGAAGATTCAAATAAAATACAGCATTTCCTATAGTAAAAGCATGGAAGAACAGTTTGACATACGAGATTACAAGCCCACCGGCAAGGAGCGTGACTTCGAGAACGCGCTCCGCCCGCTGCAGTTCGGAGACTTCAGCGGGCAGGAAAAGGTGGTGGACAACCTCCGCATCTTTGTCAAGGCGGCCAAGCTGCGCGCCGAAGCCTTGGACCACACGTTGCTGCACGGTCCTCCCGGACTGGGCAAGACCACACTGAGCAACATCATCGCCAATGAGTTGGGCGTGGGGTTCAAGGTGACATCAGGCCCCGTGCTCGACAAGCCCGGCGACCTGGCGGGCGTACTGACCAGCCTGGAGCCGAACGACGTGTTGTTCATTGACGAGATCCACCGGCTCAGCCCCGTCGTGGAAGAATACCTGTACTCCGCCATGGAAGATTACCGCATCGATATCATGATTGACAAAGGTCCGTCGGCGCGGAGTATCCAGCTCGACCTGAACCCCTTCACGCTGGTAGGTGCCACTACCCGCAGCGGATTGCTGACCGCCCCCCTGCGGGCCCGGTTCGGCATCAACCTGCACCTGGAATACTACGACGAGAAGACGCTCACCCGCATCCTGCTCCGTTCGTCGGGCATCCTCGGTGTCCCGTGCGACGAGGAGGCAGCCGGCGAAATCGCCTCCCGCAGCCGAGGCACTCCCCGTATCGCCAACGCACTGTTGCGACGGGTACGCGACTTTGCCCAGGTGAAAGGCTCGGGCCGTATCGACACGGAGATAGCCCGCTATGCCTTAGAGGCGCTCAATATCGACCGCTATGGACTGGACGAGATTGACAACAAGCTGCTCTGCACCCTCATCGACAAGTTCAAGGGAGGCCCCGTGGGACTGACCACCATCGCCACCGCACTGGGCGAAGACCCCGGCACGTTGGAAGAGGTCTATGAGCCCTTCCTCATCAAGGAGGGCTTCCTGAAACGGACACCCCGCGGACGCGAGGTGACTGAACTGGCCTACAAGCACCTGGGACGGAGCATCTACAACAGTAATAATACTCTATTCGACTGATTATGGCTGAATTAAAAAGTCTGGCAAAGGACACTGCCATCTACGGGGCCAGCAGCATCGTAGGACGTTTCTTGAACTACCTGCTTGTGCCCCTCTATACCGCCGTACTGCCTGCCGCATCGGGAGGCTACGGTGTCGTGTCCAACGTGTATGCCTATACGGCACTCATCCTGGTCCTGCTGACCTTCGGGATGGAGACCGGCTTCTTCCGCTTCGCCAACAAGGAAGGCGAAAGTCCGGAGAAGGTTTTTGCCAACTCCCTCCTGTTTGTCGGGGGATTGTCCTTAGCCTTTGTCGTGCTGTGCATGACCTTCCTACGCCCCATCGCCACCCTGCTGGAATACCCCGACCATCCCGACTATGTGGCGATGATGGTGCTGGTGGTAGCCTTAGACTCGTTCCAAGGCATCCTGTTCGCCCATCTTCGCTACCGGAAACAGGCCCTGAAATTCGCAAGCATCAAGTTATTCAACATTATCGGCAACATTGGCCTCAACCTGTTCTTCCTGCTGGCCTGCCCGTGGCTGCACGTCCATGCTCCCGGCACGGTGAACTGGTTCTATCGGCCCGACTACTTGGTAGGATACATCTTCGTGTCCAACCTCATCCTGTCGGCCGCACAGCTGGGCTTCTTCCTGCCCGACCTACGGGGTATCTCCTACCGCATGGACCGCCCGCTACTGCGCCGCATGACCGCCTACTCTTTCCCCATCCTGATATTCGGGCTGGTGGGCATCCTCAACCAGACCGTGGACAAGATGATTTACCCCTTCCTCTTCGAAGACCGTCAGGAAGGACTGGTACAGTTAGGCATCTACAGCGCCACCAGCAAGGTGGCCTTGGTCATGGCCATGTTCACCCAGGCCTTCCGCTACGCCTACGAACCGTTTGTGTTCGGCAAGAACAAGGAGGGTGACGACCGCCGCACCTATTCTGCCGCCATGAAGTATTTCTTCATCTTCTCCCTGCTGGCCTTCCTGGCAGTCATGTTCTATATGGACCTGCTCCGCTACATGGTGGCGCGCGACTACTGGGAAGGGCTGGGTGTAGTGGCCATCGTGATGGGAGCGGAAATCTGTAAGGGGCTCTACTTCAACCTGTCTTTTTGGTACAAGCTGACCGACGAGACCCGTTGGGGCGCCTACTTCTCCCTCATCGGCTGCGCCATCATCCTGATGCTCAACATCTGGTTGGTGCCACACTACGGCTATGTCGCATCGGCCTGGGCGTCCGTGGCCGGCTATGGCACCATCACCCTGGTTTCGTACCTCATCGGCCAGAAGAAGTATCCCGTGGACTATCCGCTGAAGGACATGGCCGTTTATCTCGGTCTGGCCACCGTCCTGTTTATCATCGCCTACGAAGTGCCTATTGGCCACCTCGCGCTCCGGCTGGCGTTCCGTACCCTCCTGCTGGGCGTCTTTTTGGCTTATATCCTCCATAAAGACCTTCCCCTGCGCACTATCCCCATCATTAACCGTTTAATCCGTCAATCATGAAAACTACATCGCATCATTCCTCGCAACTGAAAAAGTTCTTTAATGAATACCTTGACCTGAAACGCAGCAAGGAGGACGAGCAAGTCACCGTCGATTCCATCCGCGGTGGCGTGGAGTTCAAGGGCACCAACCTGTGGGTGCTCATCTTCGCCACCTTCATCGCCTCCCTCGGGCTGAATGTCAATTCCACCGCCGTCATCATCGGCGCCATGCTCATCTCGCCCCTGATGGGTCCCATCATGGGTGTCGGACTGTCCATCGGCCTGAACGACTTCGAGCTGATGAAACGATCGCTCAAGAGCTACTTCATCGCCACCCTGTTCAGTGTGACCACCGCCACCCTCTACTTCGCCTTCACACCGTTGGACGAGGTCCAGTCCGAGCTGCTGGCCCGTACGTCGCCCACCATCTACGATGTCTTCATTGCTTTGGTCGGCGGACTGGCGGGTATCGTGGCGTTGGCCACCAAAGAAAAAGGCAACGTGATTCCAGGAGTCGCCATCGCCACCGCCTTGATGCCGCCGCTTTGCACTGCCGGCTTCGGTTTAGCCACCGGCAACCTGCTCTACTTCCTGGGAGCCTTCTACCTCTACTTCATCAATTCGGTCTTCATCAGTCTCGCCACCTTCATCGGCGTACGGGTGATGCACTTCCAGCGCAAGCAGTTCGTGGACAAGGCCCGCGAGCAGCTGGTACGCCGTTACATCATCTGGATTACCATCGGCACCATGTGTCCGGCGGTCTATCTCACCTACGGTATCGTGAAGGAGACCTTCTACCAGTCCGAGGCCAACAGCTTTATTACCCATGAGCTACAGTTCGCCGACTCCCAGATACTGAGCCGGGAAATCTCCTATTCCAAACGAGAAATCCGTGTGGTGCTCCTGGGCAAGGAGGTGTCGGAAGAACAGATTGAGACCGCCCGCCAGCGCATGGCAGAGCACTACCAGCTCCCCAAGACCGAACTGGTAATCTTCCAGAGCGGCAACAACCAGGAGGTACCACAACTGAATGTCAGCGAGCTGAAGTCATCGGTCATGGAAGACTTCTACCGCACCAGCCGCCAGCAGTTAGCGGAGCAGCAACAAACCTTGGACTCCCTGCGTCAGGAACTCCAGTTCTTCAGCGGCGTATCGCTGATGGACAGCAAGATGGGCGATGAGGTGAAGGTACTGTTCCCCAATGTCCGCTCCCTCTCCATCTCGCGCAGCCTGCGGTTGGAGGTGGACAGCAACCGGACTGACACGCTGACCTTCGCCATCGTGAACTGCCGCAAGACACCTGCGAAGGCCGAAGTGGAAAAACTGCGCCAGTGGCTGCAGGCACGGGTGGACTCCCAGCAACTGCAACTGATCCTGGAATGATGGAAGTGTTTCTGAAAGGAAAAGTATCGGAAGCGGCCAACGAAGACCGTATCGTCATTACACCTTATTATATAGGGGTCATCGACGGTGCCACGTCGAAGTCCGACTTCCGCCAGGACGGCCTGACCACCGGACAGTGGGCGGGACGGCTGGTCGAGGAGGCCGTCAAAGAGCTTCCCCCTCACGCCGCCGGAACGGAGGCTACCGCCGCTATCACTGACCGCATCGCCCGGTTCTATACCGACCACGGTCTCATGGACAGCGTGCGCGAGCATCCCGAACGGCGGCTGACCGCCAGCGCCGTCCTCTACAGCCGCTGGCGGCAGGAGGTGTGGCAGGTAGGCGACTGCCAGTGCCTCATCGGCCATCGGCTGTTCACCCGCAACAAACGAATCGACCAACTGCTGGCGGAAGTCCGGGCCGCCTATTTAGAGGCAAAGCTGCTGCAGGGCTGTACCGAGGAGGAGCTCTTGGCCGATGACCCGGGCAGGGCCGTCCTCCGTCCGTTCCTCGTGGAACAGTCCCGTTTCCAAAACCTTCCGACATCGGCTTCCCCCTATGCGTTCGCCGTGTTCGATGGCTTCCCCCTGCCTCCCGATGCCCTGCAGGTCCTTCCCGTCACCAAAGGGGAACGGGTGGTACTGGCTTCCGACGGCTATCCACGCCTCTTCCCCACCCTCGCCGCCACTGAGGCCTGGCTGGCGGAACAGTTACAAAAAGACCCTTTGTGCATCCGTTCCTACCAAAGTACGAAAGGAATGTACAAAGGGCAATGTTCGTTCGACGACCGGGCCTACGTCTCGTTCAGGATCTGACACCCGGCCGGAGGCCCTCTGAAGCACCTCCGGCACCGGGCGTTTATTTCTTCTTGCCTTTCTTCGGCTTCGCCCAGCCTTCCTCTTCGAAATCAGGCATCTCCCCTTTCAGCGGACGGTCATCGTGGATGAAGAACTGCTTCCAGTCATCCTTGCGCTTCGGTCCCCGGGCTGCGGTGTAGCCCCGTTCCTCACGGCTCGGCTTCACCTTCTTGGCAGGTGCCTCTTCCGTCCCCTTCTTCTTTTTCTTTTCCTTGGGAGCGGACGGTGCCTCGTCAGAAGCCGGTTTTCCACGTTTCCCGGCAGCGGCGGCTTTCGGAGCCGCGGAACGCTCGCGCTTCTTGCCCGCCTTGTCACTGTTGCCCTCGTTTTCCTCGGCCACTTCCACCACGACCTTCCGTCCGCCTACGTTCACCTTGTTCAAGGCCTTCAGCACCTTCGGAGTCTGGTCCTCCGCCACTTCGAAGAACGAGAAATTCTGCATCATGTCAATACGGCCGATTTCGATACGGTCCTTCTTGATGTTTCTGTTCACCAGGTCAATCAGCTGGTTAGGGAAGAAGCCGTCCGTCTTGCCCAGGTTAATGAACAAGCGCGTATAGCCCTCTTCCGCCTTCCGGCTCCGTTTCTCGCCCCGCTCCTTCCGTTCCTTCCGCTCCTTGGCCGGCTTCCCCTTCTCGCTCGTCGAAGGCTGCTCGATTTCGGGCGCGTTCTTATAGTAATCCAGAAAGCGGTTGAACTCCATCGATACCACACGCTTGATGAGGTCTTCTTTGCTGAGCCATTCAAACTTGCGGTAGATACTGGGCAGGAAGGCTTCGATTTCCTCCTCGTCCACCTTTACCTTCTCGATATCGTCCACCACCTTGATGAGCTGCTGTTCACAGATGGCATGTCCCGTAGGCAAAGCCTCCACGCTGAACTGCTTGTTGAGGATGCGTTCGATCTCGCGCATCCTGCTCTTCTCGCGCAGGTTCATGATGGCGATAGAGATACCCGTCTTGCCGGCACGCCCCGTACGTCCGCTGCGGTGCGTATAGCTTTCCGTATCGTCGGGCAGCCCATAGTTGATGACATGCGTCAGGTCGTTCACGTCCAGTCCCCGTGCCGCCACATCCGTGGCCACCAACAGCTGGAGATGGCGTTGGCGGAACTTCTGCATCACCAAGTCACGCTGCGCCTGGCTCAGCTCGCCGTGCAGCGAATCAGCGTCGTAACCGTCCTGAATCAGCTTGTCCGCGATTTCCTGTGTCTCCTTGCGGGTACGGCAAAAGATGATGCCGTAAATCTGCGGATAGAAGTCCACCACCCGTTTCAGGGCGAGGTACTTGTCCTTGGCGTGCACGATGTAGGCGATATGGTTCACGTTCTTTGTGCCCTCGTTCTTTGTGCCGATGACGATTTCCTTCGCGTCGTGAAGGTACGTCTGGGCGATGCCGGAAATCTCCTTGCTCATGGTAGCGGAGAACATCAGGGTGTTGCGGTCCTGCGGCACCTGCTCCAGGATGGCGTTGATGCTGTCGGTGAAGCCCATGTTCAGCATCTCGTCCGCCTCGTCCATCACCACGTCACGGATGGTCTCTAAGCGCGCCACCTTGCGCTCCATCAGGTCGATGAGCCGGCCCGGTGTGGCCACGATGATATGGACTCCCTTCTTCAGGCTGCGTATCTGGCTCTCGATGGACGAGCCGCCATAGACCGGCAATATCTTCAGGTCAGTCAAGTATTTCGAATAGTCGGTCAGGTCGCCCGCAATCTGCAAGCACAATTCACGGGTAGGACAGAGGACCAGCGCCTGGGGCACACACTCCTCCACACGAATCTTCTGTATCAACGGTAGTCCGAAAGCGGCGGTCTTGCCGGTACCGGTCTGCGCCAGCGCCACCACATCGTTGCCATTTCCTAACAAATACGGGATAACTTCTTCTTGTACGGGCATCGGACTCTCATAGCCCATTTCCTCAATCGCCTTGCGTATTTCGGGAGATACGCCAAGTTCTTCAAATGTCTTCATCTATGTCAATCTATTATTCGGGCACAAAGATACGCACTCTTCATGGATAATCAAAAACTTATATGTACTTTTGGACACGAATTTTAAAAAGCATCCGAAAAATGAGAACACTCAGACAAGCATTGGCGATTGTCCTGCTGCTGGCCACCGTCCAGCTGCAGGCACAGAAGGAGAGAGAATATGTAATCGTAGTACACGGCGGTGCCGGCGCAATGGCCGGTCTCGAAGCGAATGCCGAGCAGTCCGCCCACTATCATGCCGCCCTCGACTCGGCGTTGAGCATCGGCGCGACCCTTCTCGACCAAGGCAGGACAGGCGAGGAAGCGGTACGGGCCGTGCTCCGCTACTTCGAGTCGAACCCCTTGTTCAACGCAGGGGTCGGCGCCACCTGCACGGCGGAAGGGACTTTCGAGCTGGACGCCTCCATCATGCGCGGACAGGACCTCTCGGCAGGGGCCGTGGCCGGCCTGAAGCATGTCAAGCATCCCATCGAGGCCGCCTACCGGGTCATGACCCAGTCGGAGCATGTGATGATGGCCGGAGAGGGTGCCGAACGTTTCGCCCGCGAACAGGGACTGGAGATGGTGGATGACAACCTCTACTTTGCGACCCCCAAGACCCTGAAATGGGTGGAACAGCTGAAGCAGGAGAGCAAGAAGAACGGTACGGTGGGCTGCGTGACGCTCGACAAGGCAGGCAACCTGACCGCCGGCACCAGCACGGGCGGCATGTTCAAGAAGAAATGGGGCCGTATCGGCGACTCACCCGTCATCGGTGCGGGCACTTATGCCGACAACGCCAGCTGCGCCGTCTCCTGCACCGGGCACGGCGAGTACTTCATCCGTCATGCGGTGGCCTATAATCTCTGCGCCCGCTGCAAGTTCCTGAAGGAGCCGGTTGAGCAAGCCGCACGGCACATCCTGTTCAACGAGCTGAACGCGGAGCAGGGCAACGGCGGCCTCATCGCCGTGGACAAGGACGGCAACATCGCCATGCCTTTCAACAGCGGCGGCATGTTCAGGGGATTCTTATACAAGGAGAAAGCCACCGGAACCGTTGTCCGGAAGACCGGCATCGGCTCCACACTGCGGTAAACGGTCCGGCCGCGTCCACCGCGGCCGGCACTCCCTATCACCCGTTCTTGCAGCGGCCCTGCAGCCACCCGACACATCCGACGGCCAGCAACAGACCGACTGCCACCGTAGCATACGCCCCGGCCTCGCCCAGTGCCTCCACCATCGTGACCTCCGCCGCCGATGCGCCGGACAGGTGGTAGAGCAACACAGAGCTGCCATTGTTGACCAGGTGCATCACGATGCAGAGCAACAGGCTGCCGGTACGGTAATAGACCCAGCCCAACACCAACCCCATGAGTGCCGCGAACGGCATCTGCGCCGGATTGGCGTGCACCAGTCCGAAAATTAGCGCACTGGCACAGACCGCTCCCGCCGGATGGTGCCAGGTCACCATCAACTGCCGCTGGACAGCTCCCCGGAACAAGAGCTCTTCGGCCACCGGTGCCAGCAGGACGATGCTGAGCACCCCCAGCGGACGGCCCATCATCTCTCGTACCAGTCCGGCATGATAGTCTGGCAGCCGAAGCAGTTCCGTCAACAGGTTCGTCCAGGTTCCCATGCCCAGCATCAGGAGCACGCAGGCGAGCAGGCTGCCCGCCGACACCACCGACCACGTGCGGCTCTCCCGGCTGACATCGCCCGCCCACCACACGTGCAGGCCGATGGCCACAGTCGCCACGGCTTGTCCCGCCAGGACACAGCCCAAGGAGGGCGAAGTTCCCGCCAGTTTGCCAAGAGGGACTCCCCCCACCACTTGTACCAATGCCCAAAGGCCCACCGCCAGCGTCTGGAACAGCAGCTGGTAACCGAAAAAAAACAAGATCAGGGCGATTGTTCGTTTCATTTGTCTTCCCTTTTTATAGTATAACGAGCACAAAGATAGTGTATATTATTTGCATATACCATACAGACAAGCGAGTATTTTGTTAAAAAACAACAGATTTTCGTTCTCTTCTTTGGAAGGATAGCACATAACATTGTAATTTTGCAACAAAGGATAACGATTATTTAGGAAACAACGATTGAACGAGAGATATATTTTAAGTACCAACAATAATAACTAAAGCAAATGAAAAAGTGTGGTGTATTGTTGTTGTGTCTCTTTGCAGCGGTCAACCTCGTCTTTTCACAGACCGTGAAAATCACAGGGGTGGTCATCTCTGCCGAAGACAACGAGCCGGTCATCGGCGCCTCCGTTGTCGCCAAGGGCACAACAACCGGAACAGTGACAGATGTGGATGGAAGGTTCTCCTTGGAAATACCTTCCCGAGTGAAAACCCTGGTCGTGTCGTTTGTCGGCATGCAGCAGCAAGAAGTGAAGGCAGTACCGGGCATGAAAGTGCTCCTGCGTTCGGACGCGCTGGCCATCGACGAAGTGATGGTGGTCGCCTACGGTACGGCGAAGAAGTCGTCGTTCACCGGCTCGGCCGAGGTCATCAAGAACGACAAGATTGAAGCCCGCACCGTGGCCAACGTGTCGAAAGCACTGGACGGAACGGTGGCTGGCCTGCAGACCACTTCCGGTGGCGGACAGCCGGGCGACGGTGCCAAGCTCGTCATCCGTGGCTTCGGCTCCATCAATGCCAACAACGATCCTCTTTATGTGCTCGACGGCGTACCTTATGACGGCGACATCAGTGCCATCAACCCTGCCGACATCGAGTCTATGTCCGTGCTGAAGGATGCTTCGGCCTCGGCCCTCTACGGCGCGCGTGGCGCCAACGGTGTGGTCATCATCACCACCAAGCGAGGCAAGTCGGGTGCCATGAACATCAACCTGAAAGCCACCTGGGGCGTCAGCTCCCGTGCCTTCCCGGTCTATGAGCGCGTGAACTCCGCCGAATACATGGAACTGGCCTACGAGGCCCTGAAGAACAGCTACATCTACGCTTCGGGCATGAGCGAGGCCGACGCCATCCAGCAGACACAGGCTTCCTTCATGAAGGAACTGGGCGGCGAGCAGTACAACCCGTTCAACGTCCACTCCTCGCAGCTGATCGACCCCTCGACCGGCAAGATTGCCGCCAACGCCCGGCTGAAGTACGAGGACGACTGGTTTGACGAGGCGACCCGCGACTGCCCGGTACGCCAGGAATACCAGTTCTCCGCCAACGGTGGCAACGACCGTACCACCTATATGTTCTCCTTGGGCTACCTCAACGAGAAGGGACTGGCCATCAACACCGGCTTCAAACGCTATTCCGGCCGTGTGGGCGTGGAGTCGAAGCTGAAGAACTGGCTGAAGGGTGCCCTGTCCGCCCAGTTCTCCACCACCAACCAGCAGTACATGCAGACAGGTGGCTCGGGTTATTACAACATCTGGTACTCCTCGACCATGGTCGCCCCCATCTATCCCGTCTATCAGCGCGATGAGAACGGCAACTACCTGAACGGCGAGAAAATCTTCGACTACGGTGACACCCGTGCGGCCATGAGCAACATGAACTGGATCGCCGCCCTGTTGGAGGACAAGCGCGAGCGCAAGAGCGACAACCTGACCTCCCGCGCCTACTTCGAGCTGGGCGACAAGAATAACGACAACCTGGGCTTCCTGAAGGACTTCAAGCTCACGGTGAACCTCGGTGCGGACTACCGCAACATGAACCGGCTGGTCTATCAGAACCCCAACGAAGGTAACGCCGCCACGGTGAACGGCTCCAGCGCGCGCACCGCCGAACGGATGCTGAGCTTCACTTTCAACCAGCTGCTGAACTACAACCGCAGCTTCGGCAAGCACAACTTAGACGTACTGGCCGGCCACGAGTTCTACTCCTACGAGAACCTGCAGCTCTATGCCTCGCGCCAGAACTTCCCCTTCAGCGGCATCCATGAACTGGCCAATGCCTCCACCATCACCGACGGCACCTCCTACAAGGACACCTATAAGATTGAGTCCTGGCTGAGCCGCCTCTCGTACAACTTCGACGACCGTTACTACCTCTCGGCCAGCTTCCGTACCGACGGTTCCTCGCGCTTCTACACCGACAGCCGCTGGGGACAGTTCTGGTCAGTGGGCGGTGCCTGGCGCCTGTCGCAGGAAGCCTTCATGAAGCCGGCGGAAGACTGGCTGAACAACCTGACCCTGAAAGTGAGCTACGGCGTGCAGGGCAACGACAACCTGCTTGACTCCGACGGCTACTCCGACTACTATCCCTGGCAGGGACTGTACGACATGACCTACCCCAACGGCAACCTGTCGGGCGCGTTCCTGACCTCGATTGAAAACCGTAAGCTGAAATGGGAGAAGAACAAGAACCTGAACGTAGGCGTAGAAGCCTCAATGTTCAACTCCCGCCTCTCCGTGTCGGCCGAGTTCTACGTGAAGAACACCTCCGACCTGCTCCTGCTGCGCCCGCTGCCCAGCTCCAGTGGCTTCAGCGGCTACTACGACAACATCGGCGACATGCGCAACACCGGTCTGGACCTCACCCTCAGCGGCGACATCTTCCGCACCGACCGCTTCACCTGGAACTCCTCGCTCATCCTCAGCACCTTCAAGAATAAGATTACGCGCCTGAGCGACAACGGATCAGACCAGATCATCAGCGGTTCCTTCATTCAGAAGGTGGGCGAGCCCATCAATTCGTTCTACATGCCCAAGGCCGAAGGCGTGGATCCCGAGACCGGTCTGGTGCAGTACTACGTGACCCACACCGACGAGAACGGCGTGCAAACCCAGGAGCTGACCACCAGCTACGACGACGCCACCGCCAACGGACGACAGATCTGCGGCAGCCGCATCCCCGACTTCACCGGCAGCTTCAGCAACTCGTTCCGCTACAAGAACTTCGACCTGTCCGTCCTGACCACCTTCTCAGTGGGCGGAAAGGTGTATGACACCACCTACGCCTCGCTGATGAACGCGCGCAACATGGGCTACTCGTGGAGCAAGGACATGCTGAACCGCTGGCAGAAGCCCGGCGATGTGACCGACGTGCCCCGCATCCAGGCCGGCCGCAACGCGCAGTACGACGACCGTTTCCTGCTCGACGCCTCCTACTTCACCCTGAAGAACATCAGCCTGGGCTACAACCTGCCCAAGAGCTGGCTGAAGGCGGCCGGCATGCAGAGCCTGCGTGTCTTCGCCACCGGCGACAACCTCCTGCTGGTCTCCTCGAAGAAAGGTATGGACCCGCAGTATAACTTCCAGGGAACACAAGACTACCGGTACGCACCGATCCGGACCATCTCCTTCGGTGTGGACATCAAGTTCTAACCACTAAAAAAACAGCAACTACAATGAAGAAAATAGCATCCGCCATGGCCTTGGGCCTGGCACTGGCCTTCACCGGCTGCGACCTCGACACGGTGCCCACCGACAAGATGGCCAGCACCGAACTGCAATCGACCGTCGATGGTGAGATGGCCGCCATGAACGGCATCTACCGCGCTTTCTATGTGGATGAAAACTGGTCTGTCAGCTACTCCACGGAGAACTTCGGCCTCTGCGCCCACCACCTGATGAACGAGCTGATGGGCGAGGACTTTGTGCAGAACGAACCGGGCTCCTACTGGTTCACCTACGACTATTACTACTGGGTGCGCACGGAAATCAACAACACGAGCGACCGTCCGCACAACCTGTGGAACTTCTACTACCAGATGATCAACAACGCCAATAACGTGCTGGCCTCCATCGATACCGCTGAAGGCGACGATGACCGCCGTGCCAACATCAAGGCCCAGGCCCTCACCGTGCGCGCGTTCTGCTACTCCCGCCTCATCTGCTACTACCAGCGCACCTACGTGGGCCACGAGCAAGACCCCGGCGTGCCCCTCTACCTCGAACCGACCACTGCCGAGACCGAGGGCAAGCCGCGCGGCACCGTGCAGCAGGTGTACGACCAGATCAACAAGGACCTGGATGAGGCCATCCAGCTCTTCCAGCAGTCCAACCTCGCCCAGGAGCACATCTCGCACGTTGACCTCTACGTAGCCTACGGCATCCAGTCGCGCGTGGCCCTCGTCCAGCAGGACTGGCAGAAGGCCGCCAATGCGGCAGAAGCCGCGCTGGGCAAGCCGGGCCTGTCACTCATGAGCACCAAGGACCTCCTGTCGGGCTTCAACAGCTGCGCCAACTCCGAATGGATGTGGGGTTCGGAAATCATCGAGTCGCAAGGCACCAGCTGGTCCTCCTTCTTCTGCCTGATGGACGCCGACGCGGAAGGCTATGCCTCCTACGCCCGCATGTGCTGCGGCAGCTGGCTCTATGCCATGATGGACGATGACGATGTGCGCAAGTCGTGGTTCGAGCCGGCCATTCCCGCCGAGGAGGAAGAAGAGCTGGGCTCGCACGTGAGCTACTGCCAGCACAAGTACAAGGTGAAGTCTTCCGCTTCGTGGACGGCAGACTACCTGTACATGCGTGCCGCCGAGATGTACCTCAACCGCGCCGAGGCCCTCTGCCGCCTGAAGCGGTACGCTGAGGCCCGTCAGGTGCTGACCGACCTCTGCGCCGACCGTTACAAGGAGGGGAACTTTGCCCTCCGTCTGGCCAAGGTGACCGACAGCGACGAGCAGACCCTGGAATCGACCGAAAGCATGGAGGTGAAGACGCTGCTGGACGAAATCCTTCTCCAGCGCCGCATTGAACTGTGGGGCGAAGGCTTCCGCATCCTCGACATCAACCGCCTGAAGATTCCCATGATTCGCGACTACACCACGCCCGTCAGCAACCATACCTACTACGCCCAGTTCAGCCTGGAGCCCGACTCGTGGTATCCCATCATGATGCTGCCCATGTCAGAGTTCGACGCCAACCCATCCATGGACCCTGTCAAGGACCAGAACCCGTAAGGCCTTAGGGCCTTGAACCTGACAGGAGGCCAATGCCCAATGACAGGCATTGGCCTCCTGTTTTATTTTGCTATCGCCCTACCGGGTCGATTCCCGGAGGGTCATGTTGCCCCGCAAGATGACACACTCCTTGGGGGCGGTAGGCTGGGCAATCTGATGGAGCAATAACTTGCACGACAAGGAAGCCATTTCGAGGACAGGCTGTTCCACCGCCGTGATGGTAGGGTGAACGAGGGTACAGAGTGCCGTACCCGAGATGCAGCACACCGCCACATCATCGGGGATGCGGTACCGCAGCTTCTGGAGCACGCTCTTCGCTCCCAACGTGGAAGTCTCGGTAAAGCCAAAGACCGCATCCAGCTCCAGCCCCAACTTCAAAAAGTCCTCAATGGCCGCGCCACCCTCTTCGGCCGACAGTCCGCCCCGGATGACATAACGCTTGTCGTAAGGAACGCCAAACTTCTCCAGCGCGTCCCTATACCCCCGGTGACGGTCGTACCCATTGCTGATATGCTCAGGTCCAGACAAGTGCACAATCTTCCGGCATCCGCTACGTATCAACGCCTCGACCATGAAAAAAGCCATGATGTAATCGTCAATCCGCACCTGCGGAGCCTCGATGCCCGCCACCTGCCTGTCAAAAAACAACATCGGGATACCGCTGTCCATCACCTTTTTATAGAGCTCTACATTCCGGCTCTTATGGCATACGCTAATCAGGATGCCTTCCACGCGGCATTGCTCCAGCATCCGGATGTTATCCGCTTCCTGGTCACAGTCCTCATTGGACACCGCTATGATGGTGCGGTACCCGCAGGCGCGCAGCTCCTTCTGAGCCTGCTGGATGAAATTCATGAAAAACGAGGTCACCACTTCGGGAATGACGATACCGATGTTGCGGGTGCTTTGGCGGCGCAGGTTGACCGCCATCTCGTTGCGCCGGTACCCCATACGGTCGGCCGTCTCACAAATCAGCTTCATGGTCTCGGGCTTCACATTGTGCGTGTCACCCGACAAAGCCCGAGAGACCGTGCTCTTCGAGATGCCCAATGCCTTGGCGATGTCGATAATCGTAACGTACTTCATCATACAGATTTCATAATATAGATTTTCGTTTCTGCAAAGATAAGGCCTTTCCGGGAAAAGACAAGACAAACCGGGACGAATAATGGGAACGGTTGCGAAAAAAGGGAACGGTTGCGGGAACGGTTGCGAGAAAAAACAAGAGAAAAACATTTGATTGACAGCGAGAAACGTTCTATCTTCGCAACGTCGAAACGAAAGATTGACAGCCGGCAAGCATCTTTGTTAAGTACAAAAGAAAAACATAGTATTCATTTTAGAAACAGAAAATATCATGAAAAATCAAACCACTTGTTCCCCGAACGGGAAAGTGCCTTTCATCAGTAAGCTCGCCTACGGATTTGGCGACGTGGGATGCAACTTCAGTTGGTCGTTTGTTGTCTCCTTCCTGATGATCTTCTATACCGACGTGTTTGGCATCTCCATGGCGGCTGTCGCCACATTGATGCTCGTTTCCCGCATTTGGGATGCGTTCAACGACCCCCTCATCGGCAGTCTGAGCGACCGTACCAAGTCGCGCTGGGGGCGTTACCGTCCCTGGCTCCTCTTCGGATCTCCGCTGACAGCGCTGGTCTTGGTCCTCTGCTTCTGGGCACACCCGGACATGGGGTATGCAGGCAAAATTGTTTATATGAGCGTGACCTACGGTCTTTTGGTCTTGGGCTACACCTGCGTCAACCTGCCTTATGGCACGCTGTGCGGTGCTATTACGCAAAACATCGACGAACGTGCCCAAATCAACACCTACCGCTCGGTAGCGGCCATGATTGCCATTGGCATCATCAACATCATCACCGTGCCGCTGGTGAAGCACTGCGGTGACGGCACCCTGAGCAGCGCACAAGGCTTTCTCTGTGTAGCTGCCCTCTATGGATTGATATTCACCTTCTCCCATTGGTTCTGCTTTGCCAAGACCCAGGAAGTGGTCGAGATACCCATGGCCCAAAAGGCCATTCCCATCGGAAGACAGCTGAAGGCCGTTGTCCAGAACAAGCCCTTCCTGATGGCCGTTGTCGGCCAGTTGCTCTTCGGGTTCATCCTCTATGGCCGCAACGCTGACCTCATCTACTACTTCAAGTATGTGGAGGGCAACGAGAACCTCTTCTCCTTCTTCTCGGGAGTCATCATCCTCCCGTCCATCATCGGAGCGGCCCTCTTCCCTTGGGTCTTCAAGTGGACAGGAAACAAAGGATGGGCAGCGAGCGTCTTCAGCCTCCTGATGGGGGTCAGCATGGTGGCGCTTTACTTCTTCTCGCCCACCCAGAACCCGGTGCTGTTCTACCTCTTTGCCGCTTTGGCCCAATTCTTCTTCTCGGGCTTCAACACTGCCATCTACGCCATTATCCCCGACTGTGTGGAGTATGGAGAGTGGAAGACCGGCATCCGTAACGATGGTTTCCAGTACTCCTTCATCTCATTGGCCAACAAGATTGGCATGGCGCTGGGCACTTCGCTGCTGGCATTAGTCATGGGCTGGGCAGGCTATGAGGCCAACGCGGAACAGTCAGAGGCCGTGAAAGAGGTCATCCATCATGCTTTCAGCACCATCCCTGGCGTCTTGTGGGTCATCACCGCAGGCATCCTGCTCTTCTACCGCCTCAGCCGCCAGGAGTATAACCAGATTATCAACGAACTTCAAAACAGAAAACAATAACCCATTCTATTCATCCATTTAAAAATTATTGAATTATGAGACAAGCAGTTTTAGTATCCCCAAAGCATATTGAGTTCAGAGAGTTGGAAGCCCCCAAGGCCGAGCAGTTGCAGCCCCACCAGGTATTGATCAACGTGAAGCGCATCGGTATCTGTGGCAGCGAGATTCACTCCTACCATGGCCTGCACCCTGCCACGTTCTATCCCGTAGTGCAAGGCCATGAATATTCGGCCATCGTAGTAGCCGTAGGCACGGATGTGACCGTCTGCAAGCCAGGCGACGCGATTACCGCACGTCCGCAGCTGGTCTGTGGCGAATGCGGCCCCTGCAAACGCGGCCAATACAACGTGTGCGAACATCTCCGCGTGGAGGCCTTCCAGGCTGATGGAGTGGCACAGGACTATTTCGTGACGACCGACGACCGCGTAGTGGTGCTTCCCGAAGGCATGAGTTTAGATTACGGTGCGATGATTGAGCCCTCCGCCGTAGGTGCCCACGCCACCCAGCGCACCGATGTCAAGGGAAAGAACGTGGTAGTGAGTGGTGCCGGAGCCATCGGCAACCTGGTGGCCCAGTTCTGCAAGGCACGTGGCGCCAAGAAGGTATTGATTACCGATGTCAGCGACCTGCGCTTGGCCAAAGCCAACGATTGCGGCATCCAATATACGGCCAACGTACTCCACAAGCCCCTAAAGGAAGCCGTCCAAGAGGTGTTCGGCGACGAAGGCTACCAGGTGGGCTTCGAGGTAGCCGGTGTCGAGTCGAGTGTACGCTCGCTGATGGAGACCATAGAAAAGGGAAGCGACATCGTCATTGTAGCGGTATTTGCCAAGGATCCGGCGCTCAGCATGTTCTACCTGGGCGAACACGAGCTCCGTCTAATCGGTACAATGATGTACCGCCACGAGGACTACCTGACCGCCGTGGACTTCGTGAGCCGTGGCCTTGTGAATCTTGAACCGCTGATTTCCAACCGCTTTTCCTTCGAGCAATACGACGAGGCCTATCAATACATCGACCAGAACAGAGCCACGACCATGAAGGTGATCATTGACCTGGAGAAATAACCGACAAACCCATAAACGATAATCAGAATGACAATCAATCATAGTTATGCAGAACACATAGGTAGGTTTTTATTTAAGGTTGTTACTGTTGCCTTGGCGGTAGCTGGCTTTCATGCTACCGCCAAGGCGCAGGAGCTGTCCTCCGTACGCCGCCATGTGGACTTCAGCCTTCAAGTCGCCAATAACCACCTGTGGCGAGGCATTGAGGTGAGCGACGGTCTGGTGATGTGTACCAGCCTGGCCGTTCACGACCAAAACGACCACGTACGACTCGGTTTCTGGAACGGCACCAACAGCTCGGGCCAGTACAAAGAGTTCAACTTCTTCGGTGAGTTCAAGGCTGGTGGCTGGCAGCTGGCCCTCTGGGACACCTACAATTTCTCACCCGGAGCCGACTACAACAATCACCAGTTCTTCAACTACTCCGCCCGCACCACCGGACGCTTCTTGGATTGCATCCTTACCTATCGGTTCGCCGAATCCGCCCCACGCTTTCCGCTGACACTGAGCTGGTCAACCATCCTCTTCGGACGCGACCGCTGGAGCGACAATAGTGCCAACCGCTACTCCTGCTACCTGATGGCCGGATACACCTTGTACCAAGATGCCGACTGGCGGTTCGATGCCTCCGCAGGCGGTGCCTTTACACTGGCCAGCAAAGCAGGCGACCGGAGTACGTTCTATAGTGACAAACCCGGATTGATACACCTCGAACTTCGTGCCGAACGCCGGTTGCGACTCACGCACGATTATTCACTTCCCGTCTTTGCAACCGCTGTATTCAATCCGGTGATGGACAGAGCCTTCTTCCAGATAGGCGCACAGGTATTCCAATTTTAATCTCTTATCTAACCGGCCTGTGACAGCATTCCGAAAAGAGGGCCTGTCCGGACAAGCGAGGCGAGAGCGGCGTGCTCTCCCTCGCTTTTACGATGTACACATCCATACGGAAAGTGAGAGCGTCAGAGAATGGATGCTGAAGCAGGAAATATATGAGATTCAGATGAAAGACTTCGCATATACACTGGTGACAGATTCACAACGATAACCGTGAACGGTGTCTCTGTCTCATAGCTTTTTCCTTTGTGGTTTTAGGAACTCGTTTCCCTCTTTGGTGAACTCTTTTTGGAACCGTTCATAATTCAGGTTCCAAAGCGTGACATGAAACTCTGACGAATTAGAAGTTTTTTGGCTATTTTTTTAGTTAAATAATGTATATTTCATACTTTTGCTGTCACCTCTGTCACCCTTCTGCTACCTACCTATCTTGTTATGTACCAATCGAATAAAAGAAAAAAGGTGTAGGTGACAGCAAAATCACCAAAAACACGGGTATAGGGAGTAGCAACATGCCTGTTTCGAGGGGACGAGACTGCCCATTGTGACCTCCTTATAACAGGCATTCTTACCTCCTAACGACAGGCATTCTTGCAAGGTCACGACAGGCATTCTTGTACCGTAACAACCGCAGTCGTGACGGTCTGACGACTGCGTTCGTGAGGTTGTCACGAACGCGTTCGTCAGAGGGCCACCAACGAAGTCGTGAGGAGGTAACGAACGCAGTCGTAAGGGTGCGACCCTCGTTTTTTGTAAAACAAAATCTTCTTCCTCGTTTTTTCGCTTGCATCTTGGAGAAAAAAACACTACTTTTGCCTACCAAGCATTTTACGAAACTATGAGACACTTGAACAGACCCTTACTCGCCCTCCTCGTAGGGCTGCTGACGGCATTGCCGACCGTCGCCCAAACCCTCCGTTCCCCCAACGGACAGTTCGAACTGCGGTTCCGCCTGACGGAAGACCGCACGCCCGCCTATTCCTTATTCTATAAAGGACAGGCGGTGGTGGAAGAAAGCCGCATGGGCTTCCGCATCCTCCCCAACATCGACTACAGCAGTGGGTTCCGCATCCTGTCCCACACGGAGCGTACTTCCGACACCGAATGGACCCCCGTATGGGGACAGTACAGCCGCATCCGCGACCACCACAACGAGCTGTCCGTAGAGCTGGAGCAGGAGAAAAGCCAACGCCGCCTCCACCTCCGGTTCCGCCTCTTCGACGACGGACTGGGATTCCGCTACGAGTTTCCCACCCAGCCTCATCTGCGCCACTTCAATCTGGCCGAAGAGCTGACCGAGTTCCGGCTGACCGGCGACCATACCGCCTTCTGGCTGCCCGCCGACTATGACACCAACGAATTCCCCACCACCACCTCCCGCCTGTCGGAAGTGGCGGAACGGATGCCTGCCGTGCGCGAGGAAGGGCTGGCTTGCAAGTCGCCCTCTCCCACCCTCGCCGTACAGACGCCGCTGCTGCTGAAGACGGCCGAGGGACTCTACATCAGCCTGCACGAGGCGGCACTGGTGGACTATCCCGCCATGCACCTCAACTTAGACGACCGCCGGTTTGTGCTGAGCACCCACCTCACGCCCGACAAGAACGGTGTGAAGGGCTACCTGCAGACCGGCAGCGTATCGCCCTGGCGCACCCTCATCGTCAGTGACGACGCGCGCGACCTGCTGGCCTCCTCCCTCATCCTCAACCTGAACGAGCCTTGCGCTCTGGAGGACACTTCGTGGATTCATCCCACCAAGTACGTGGGCGTATGGTGGGAATACTTCACCGGCGGCGGCTCCACCTGGGCCTACACCGACACGCAGGACATCCGCATCGGCGAGACTGACTACAGCCAGCTGCCGCCCAACGGGCACCACGGCGCGAACACGGCCCACGTGAAAGAATACATCGACTTCGCCGCCCGGCACGGCTTCGACGCCGTACTGGTGGAAGGATGGAACGAAGGATGGGAAGACAACTGGGCCTACGCCAAAGAACGCATCTACAGCTTCACCCGCGCCTATCCCGACTTTGATGTCGAGGAGCTGCACCGCTACGCCAAGGCGAAAGGGGTGAAGATTATCATGCACCACGAGACCACCTCGTCCGCCCTTGACTACGAGCGGCAGCTGGCGGATGCCTTCCGCTTCATGAACGCCCACGGCTACGACGCGGTGAAGACCGGTTATGTGGGTCCGCTCATCCCGCGCAGCGAGCACCACGACGGACAGTGGATGGTGAACCACTATCTCCATGTGGCGAAAGAGGCGGCGCGCCACCGCATCATGGTCAACTCGCACGAGGCGGTACGTCCCACAGGGCTCTGCCGCACTTATCCCAACTGGATTGCCCAGGAGTCGGCCCGCGGCACGGAGTTCGAGTCGTTCAACGGCAACCGGCCCGACCACACCACCATCCTGCCCTTTACCCGCCTGATGGGAGGACCGATGGACTATACGCCCGGCATCTTCGAGGGCGACCTCTCCGTCTATGGTTCCAACCCGGCCCGGCTCAGCACCACGCTGGCGAAGCAGCTGGCCCTCTACGTCACGATGTACAGTCCCCTGCAGATGGCGGCGGACCTCTATCCCAACTACGAGCGCTACCCCGATGCCTTCCAGTTCATCAAGGACGTGGCGGTGGACTGGGACGACACGAAGGTGCTGGAAGCGGAACCCGGTGACTACATCACCATCGCCCGCAAGGCCAAAGGGAAGGAAGAATGGTATGTGGGCGGCATCACCGACGAGAACGCCCGCACGGCGGTCATCGACCTCAGCTTCCTGCCGGCCGGACGCACCTTCGAGGCGACCCTCTATGCCGACGCGAAGGACGCGCACTGGCAGACCAACCCCAAGGCGTACGTCATCACCCGGAAGAAGGTGACGGCAAAGACCGTGCTCCGGCAACGCCTGGCGCCCAGCGGCGGAGTGGCCATCAGCATCCGCTAAGCCCATCATGGGGATATATGGAAAAAAAGCAGTACTTTTGCGGCCGAATGAACCAACAACAATAACCATGGACTATCAATACACACGAATAGCGGTGAAGGTGGGCAGCAACGTGCTGACCCGCAAGGACGGGACACTGGACGTGACCCGGGTATCGGCATTGGTTGACCAGCTGGCCGAGCTGCACAAGGCAGGCGTGGAAGTGGTGCTGGTGTCCTCGGGCGCGGTAGCGTCGGGACGCAGCGAGATAAAGGTGTCGCGCAAGCTGGACAGCGTGGACCAGCGGCAGTTGTACTCGGCCATCGGACAGGCCAAGCTCATCAACCGCTACTACGAGCTGTTCCGCGAGCACGGGATTACGGTGGGGCAGGTGCTGGCCACCAAGGAAAGCTTCGGCACCCGACGGCATTACCTCACCCAGCGCAACTGCATGCGGGTGATGCTGGACAACGGGGTGATTCCCATCGTCAACGAGAACGATACCGTGTCTGTCACGGAGCTGATGTTTACCGACAACGACGAGCTGTCCGGCCTGGTGGCCTCGATGATGGACATGCAGGCGCTGATTATCCTGAGCAACATCGACGGCATCTACAACGGCTCTCCCTCCGACCCCGGTGCGGAAGTGATACGGCAGGTGGAGCCCGGCAAGGACCTGACGGACTATATCCAGACGGAGAAGTCGGGCTTCGGCCGGGGCGGCATGCTGACCAAGACCACCATTGCCCGCAAGGTGGCCGACGAGGGCATCGCCGTCATCATCGCCAACGGCAAGCGGGAGAACATCCTGACCGACCTGCTGGAGCGTCCCGACGAGACCGTCTGCACCCGCTTCGTCCCCCGGCCTCAGGAGGTGTCGAGCGTGAAGAAGTGGATTGCGCACAGCGAGGGGTTCGCCAAGGGCGAGCTGCACCTGAACGCGGAAGCGGCGGATATCCTGCGGAGCCGGAAAGCCGCCAGCCTGCTGCCGGTGGGCGTGACCCGTGTCGAAGGTGAATTCGAGAAGGATGACATCGTACGGGTAGTGGACGAGCAGGGACGTCGCATGGGAGTGGGCCGTGTGGCGTGCTCGTCCGAAGAGGCCCGTCGGCAGATGGGCCAGCACGGACAACGCCCCTTAGTGCACTACGACTACTTTGTCCGGGAAGAATAAGGCCCGTGCGGACAGGCTCACCAGAACTTGTTCTGTTCGGGATTGTACTCGAAGCCGGCTGCCTGCAGCCGGCTTTCGATGTCTTGGCGGCTGACGCCCAGGTCATCGCACAGGGCATCGAGGGAAGGATAGCAGTCACGCAGTTTCATGTTGATGACGCTGAAAAGCATCATCGGGTCATTGGGTAATTCCATGTCAGTAGGTTCTTATGATTTACGCCGCAAAGTTAGCGCAAGGGAAGGACACCGCAAGCGGATTTAACGAAAATAAATACTAATCTTTTCTGTAATAGACCCGTTGGCAACGAAAAAAGCATTAATTTTGCGGCCTGAAACAAATGATATCATTTACATTTTAAAAATAAGGAATCAACAACATGATGGAGCTTGATTTACTGACGGCCGTATCCCCCATCGACGGCCGGTACAGAAGCAAAGCGGGAGCTTTGGCGGCTTACTTCTCCGAATATGCCCTGATGAAATATCGGGTGCGAGTGGAAATTGAATATTTCATTACCCTGTGCGAACTGCCCCTGCCTCAGCTGGCGGCCTTCGACCATCAACTCTTCGAGCCGTTGCGCGACATCTACCGCAACTTCTCCGAAGCGGACGCCGCACGCATCAAGGAAATTGAGAGCGTGACCAACCACGACGTGAAGGCCGTGGAGTATTTCATCAAGGAACAGTTTGACCGAATGGGCGGCCTGGACGCCTACAAGGAGTTCATCCACTTCGGCCTGACCTCGCAGGACATCAACAACACTTCCGTCCCCTTGTCCATCAAGGACGCGCTGGAGGAGGTCTATTACCCGCAGCTGCAGCGGCTCATCGACCAGCTGACGGCGTATGCGGAGGAATGGAAGGACATCCCCATGCTGGCCAAGACCCACGGACAGCCGGCTTCCCCCACCCGGCTGGGCAAGGAAATCCAGGTGTTCGCCTACCGCCTGAACCGGCAGTTAGCCCTGCTGAAGGCCTGCCCCATCACCGCCAAGTTCGGCGGAGCTACGGGCAACTACAACGCCCATCATGTGGCGTATCCGGCCTACGACTGGAAGGCGTTCGGCAACTGTTTCGTGGCCGAGAAGCTGGGACTGGAGCGGGAGGAATACACTACCCAGATTTCCAACTACGACAACCTGGGCGCCATCTTCGACGCCATGAAGCGCATCAACACCATCATGATTGACATGAACCGCGACTTCTGGCAGTACATCTCCATGGAGTACTTCAAGCAGAAGATCAAGGCGGGCGAGGTCGGCTCCAGTGCCATGCCCCACAAGGTGAACCCCATCGACTTCGAGAACGCCGAAGGCAACCTCGGCATGGCCAACGCCATACTGGAACACCTGTCGGGTAAGCTGCCCGTATCACGACTGCAGCGCGACCTGACCGACTCGACCGTGCTCCGCAACATCGGCGTGCCGTTCGGCCATACGGTCATCGCCATCCAAAGCTCGCTGAAAGGACTGGGCAAGCTGCTCCTGAACGAACCGAAGATCGCCGCCGACCTGGACAACTGCTGGAGCGTGGTGGCAGAGGCCGTGCAGACCATCCTGCGCCGCGAGGCTTACCCGCATCCGTACGAGGCGCTGAAGGCGCTGACCCGCACCAACCAGGCCATCAACGAAGCCTCCATCAAGGAGTTCATTGAGACCCTGAATGTCAGCGAAGCGGTGAAGGAGGAACTGCGTGCCATCACTCCGCACAACTATACCGGTGTATAAAACCAACTTAGTACATTATATAAATTGCCCGCGAGGGGTATTATTAATCTTATAAAAACTGAACAGAATTATGGCAGAAAACGAAAACAGACTTGATGGCGAATACAGCCAGTCTGGCCGCGAAGGTTACAAATCGTACAACAGAGAAGGAGCGAACAGATACAACAAATACGAAGGCGGCAGTTCGTACGGGAACCGCCGTCCCCGCTTCAACAGCAACGGTGACAGCAACGACCGCCCGCGCCGTTCGTACAACCCGAACTTCCGGAACGAAGGAGGCGAACGTCCGCAGCGTCCCTACGGCAACCGTCCCTCTTACAACAACGAGAACGGCGAGCAACGCTCCTACCGTCCCCGGTTCAACAGCAACGAAGGCGGCAGCGACCGCCCGCGCCGCCCGTACAACCCGAACTACCGGAACGAAGGAAGCGAGCGTCCGCAGCGCCCGTACGGCAACCGTCCCTCTTACAACAATGAGAGCGGCGAGCAACGCTCCTACCGTCCCCGGTTCAACAACGGCGAGGGAGGACAGCAGCGTCCCTACGGCAACAACCGCCGTCCGGGACAGTCTGGCGGAGGCTACGGTGCCAACAAAGGTGGGTTCCGTCCGCGCACAGCCGACTACAACCCCCATGCCAAGTACAGCCACAAGAAACAGATGGAGTACAAGGAAATCCTGGCGGACCCCAACGAGCCCATCCGTCTGAACAAGTTCCTGGCCAACGCCGGCATCTGCTCACGCCGTGAGGCGGACGAGTTCATCACCGCCGGTGTCGTGTCGGTCAACGGCGAAGTGGTGACCGAACTGGGCACGAAGGTGAAACGCTCCGACGAGATCAAGTTCCACGACCAGCCGGTGAACATCGAGCGCAAGGTCTATGTGCTGCTGAACAAGCCGAAGGACTGTGTCACCACCTCCGACGACCCGCAGGAACGCAAGACGGTGATGGACCTCGTCAAGGATGCCTGCAAGGAGCGCATCTATCCGGTAGGCCGTCTGGACCGCAACACCACGGGCGTGCTGCTGCTGACCAACGACGGAGACCTGGCCTCGAAGCTGACGCACCCCAAGTTCCTGAAGAAGAAAATCTACCATGTGTATTGCGACAAGAACGTAGCCAAGTCGGACCTGGACCAGATTGCCGCCGGCATCACGCTGGACGACGGCGACATCCACGCCGACTCCATCAGCTACGCCTCGGACACCGACAAGTCGCAGGTGGGCATTGAGATTCATTCGGGGAAGAACCGCATCGTGCGCCGTATCTTCGAGTCACTGGGCTACCGTGTCACCAAGCTGGACCGCGTGTACTTTGCCGGACTGACCAAGAAGGGCCTGCGCCGGGGCGACTGGCGCTTCCTCACGGAGCAGGAAGTGAACATGCTGCGCATGGGCTCCTTCGAATAAGAGACACTAAGCGAGAATAACCTACAAAACAGAAAGATTCATGGAAACTATCCGTAGAACAAAAGTAGTTGACCTCCTGCAGCGCCGCGACTTCGGGGCAATGGTCAACGTGAAAGGGTGGGTACGTACCCGCCGTGGTAGCAAACAGGTCAGTTTCATTGCCTTGAACGACGGTTCTACTATTAATAATGTGCAAATCGTAGTCGATTTGGCCCACTTTGACGAAGAACTGTTGAAGCAGGTCACCACGGGTGCCTGCCTGAGCGTGAACGGTGAGCTGGCGGCCTCCATCGGCTCCGGCCAGGCTTGCGAGATCCAGGCCCGCGAGATAGAGGTACTGGGTGCTTGCGACAACACCTATCCCCTGCAGAAGAAAGGACACACGATGGAGTTCCTGCGCGAGATCGCTCACCTGCGCCCGCGCACCAACACGTTCGGGGCCGTGTTCCGCATCCGCCACAACATGGCCATCGCCATCCACCGCTTCTTCCACGAGCATGGCTTCTTCTATTTCCATACCCCGATCATCACCGCCTCCGACTGTGAAGGAGCCGGCCAGATGTTCCAGGTCACCACGATGAACCTCTACGACCTGAAGAAGGACGAGAACGGCTCCATCATCTACGACAGTGACTTCTTCGGCAAGCAGGCCAGCCTGACTGTCTCCGGACAGCTGGAGGGCGAGCTGGCCGCCACCGCGCTGGGAGCCATCTATACGTTCGGCCCCACGTTCCGCGCCGAGAACTCGAATACTCCCCGCCACCTGGCCGAGTTCTGGATGGTAGAGCCGGAAGTGGCCTTCGCCGACCTGCAGGAACTGATGGACCTGGAGGAAGAGTTCATCAAGTACTGCGTGCAGTGGGCATTGGACCACTGCAAGGACGACCTGGAGTTCCTCAACAAGATGGTGGACAAAGGACTGATCGAGCGCCTGCAGAAGGTAGTGGCCACGGACTTTGTCCGGCTGCCCTACACCGAAGGCATCAAGATCCTGGAAGAAGCCGTCGCTCAGGGCCACAAGTTCGAGTTCCCTGTTTACTGGGGCTGCGACCTGGCCAGCGAGCACGAGCGGTACTTGGTGGAGCATCATTTCCAGAAGCCGGTCATCATGACCGACTATCCCAAAGAAATCAAGGCTTTCTACATGAAGCAGAACGCCGACGGCAAGACCGTGCAGGGCACCGACGTGCTCTTCCCGCAGATTGGCGAGATTATCGGCGGAAGCGTGCGTGAGGAAAGCTACGACAAGCTCATGGCCCGCATCACCGAGCTGAACATCCCGATGAAGGACATGTGGTGGTACCTCGACACCCGCAAGTACGGCACCTGCCCGCACGCCGGTTTCGGCCTGGGCTTCGAACGCCTGCTGCTGTTCGTGACCGGCATGGCCAACATCCGTGACGTCATTCCGTTCCCGCGTACACCGCGCAACGCCGACTTCTAAACCACCGCCGCGACGACGGTGGTCCGCCACGAACTCACACCTGAACCAGGCCTACCTCCCCAAAGGTATGCTCTGCGACATAATCGCAGAACAGGTTCTGTGTGAGTTCGTGTTTTTTCTGTGCTTTTGGATGAAAAAAAGGAAGAAAAAAGTACACCTTTTGAAATAAATCAGTATATTTGTGGTGCTTGATAAGCGAAAAGAGTATTCACAGCTAAACCATACAAATTATGAAAACACGTTATTTCCTTACCTGTATAGCCTTGTTGGCTATGAGTCTGTCAGTCGCACTGGCACAAGAAGTCAAAGAAAAGATGCCGTCACAGCTCAATGGCGTATGGCAGATGTGCTTCTACCGTTCCAGCTCCCCCGATGTTCCCGGTGAGCTGAAGACCGGCAACTCGCTGAAGATTCTGTCTGACGACGGCCGCTTCATCAACCTCGTGATGATGAACCAAGGCGCCATCATGATTGGCTACGGCACCTACCGCATCAACTCCGAGAAGTCCTATACAGAAATCATCAAGAAGAACATCCATCTTCCGCAGCTGGAAGGTCAGGAGAACGAGCTGTTCTACGAGTTCAGCGATGACAAGAGCATCATGTACCTGAAGTTCTTCGTCAAGAACGACCAGGACGGCAACCAGATTGACTCGTGGGTACACGAAATCTGGAAGCGCGTGGAGATGCCCAGCAAGATGCCGGAGAACCTGGTCCGCTAAGGTGCGGCCCGGCCGGAATCCCACCAGGCACAAGGGAGTGACGGAGGCACCGTCGTTCCCTTGTGCTTTTTGTGTTTACACGCAGAAGGCCAAAAAAATACTTAAAATGTTTGTGGATTGAAAGAAAAGCCGTACCTTTGCAAGCCGATTATTATCAACAAGAGATAATTTTATAGTTCTGAGCACTTTGCTCTTCTTTGTCCGGGAAGGACAAGGTGTGAGGACATTGTTTTTTAGTAGTTAACAAATTAAATTTTTTCAAGAGTGGACACTTTAAGTTACAAGACCATTTCTGCAAACAAGGAAACAGCGAACAAAGAATGGGTCGTTGTGGATGCTACCGACCAGGTCGTAGGCCGTCTCGGTGCGAAAGTTGCAAAACTGTTGAGAGGTAAGTACAAACCCAACTTCACCCCTCACGTAGATTGCGGTGACAACGTGATTATCATCAACGCAGACAAGGTGAGATTTACAGGTAACAAGATGACCGACAAGATCTACCTGCGTTATACCGGTTATCCCGGTGGCCAGCGCGAAACCACCCCGGCTGCCATCCTGGCAAAGCCCAACGGTGCAGAGAAGCTGATGAAGAAAGTAGTGAAGGGCATGCTTCCCAAGAACCGTCTGGGAGCCAAGTTACTGGGTAACCTGTACGTGTACGCCGGCGGCGAGCACAAGCACGAGGCTCAGACTCCGAAAGTAATTGATATTAATACACTTAAATAATACAGCATGGAAGTAGTAAATGCAATTGGCAGACGTAAGAGCGCAGTAGCTCGCGTGTACGTCAGCGAAGGTAACGGAAAGATTACGATTAACAAGAGAGACCTCGCACAGTACTTTCCTTCCACCATTCTGCAGTATGTGGTCCTCCAGCCGCTGAACAAGCTGGAAGTGGCAGGCAAATATGACATTAAGGTCAACCTGAACGGTGGTGGTTTCACCGGCCAGTCTCAGGCACTGCGCCTGGCGATTTCCCGCGCTTTGGTGAAGATCAACCCGGAAGACAAGAAGGCATTGCGTGCGGAAGGCTTCATGACCCGCGACCCGCGTGCTGTTGAACGTAAGAAGCCGGGACGTCCCAAGGCACGTCGCAGATTCCAGTTCAGTAAACGTTAATTTTGAGTTTTTAATAGTTGGCAGTTTTTATACTTGAAAACTCAAAAACTTAAAGAAGCGTTTAGTATCTAAACCGGCAGGATTCTTGCTGCAAGTGCTTGTAGGAAGACTACCCGCCAGTTGGTTCAAGACAAAAACAAAAAAGAAAGTAAACGATTAAAGATTAAAAAACCATGTCAAGAGTAAATTTTGATACGTTATTGGAAGCCGGTTGCCACTTCGGACACCTTAAGAGAAAGTGGAACCCCGCTATGGCTCCTTATATTTTCATGGAACGCAACGGAATCCATATCATCGACCTGAACAAGACCGTTGCCAAAGTGGACGAAGCTGCTGAAGCTTTGAAGCAAATCGCCAAATCAGGAAAGAAAGTCCTGTTTGTTGCTACTAAGAAACAAGCCAAGCAGGTAGTGGCTGAGAAAGCTGCTGCTGTAAATATGCCTTATGTCATCGAACGTTGGCCGGGCGGTATGCTGACCAACTTCCCGACCATCCGCAAGGCGGTGAAGAAGATGGCCACCATCGACAAGCTGACCAACGATGGTACCTATTCCAACCTGTCCAAGCGCGAAATCCTGCAGATTACCCGTCAGCGCGCCAAGCTGGAGAAGAACCTCGGTTCTATCGCCGACCTGACCCGTCTGCCGTCTGCATTGTTCGTAGTGGACGTACTGAAAGAGAATATCGCTGTCCGCGAAGCTAACCGTCTGGGTATTCCTGTGTTCGCTATCGTTGACACGAACTCTGACCCGAACAACGTTGACTTTGTCATCCCTGCCAACGATGACGCCACCAAGAGCATCGAAGTAATCCTCGACGCTTGCTGCGGTGCCATGGCAGAAGGCCTGGAAGAAAGAAAGGCTGAGAAGGTAGATATGGAAGCTGCCGGTGAGAACGCACCGAAGGCTACCAAGAAGAAGACTTCGAAGGCCCGCATGGACAAGGCTGAAGAGGATGCCATCAACGCATCCAAGGCTGCCGCTTTCATGGGCAAGGACGAAGAAGCCTAATCCGTCTGTACGGATTTACCCATAAAAACAAGTGAGAATTGAAAATTGACGATGGAGAGGTACAGGCACTGCCGGCTTCTCGGTTCTCAATTCTCAATTCTCACTTTTGTTTTTCGCACGTTTTCGGTCGGCCCGACGAGCCGGACAGCGCTTGTTCCAACGACGCGCGGACAAGAAAACGCGCTTCCAAAAATGATTATTAACCACTTAAAACAAGAAAAGATACTATTATGGCTGTAACTATGGCTGAAATTACCAAGCTCCGCAAGATTTCCGGCGCTGGTATGATGGACTGTAAGAACGCTTTGACCGAAGCCAATGGCGATATCGACAAAGCAATGGAAATTATCCGCAAGAAGGGACAGGCAGTCGCTGCAAAGCGCTCTGACCGTGAAGCTGCTGAAGGTTGCGTATTGGCAAAGACCGACGGCACATTCGCCGCTATCATCGCCCTGAAGTGCGAAACGGACTTCGTGGCCAAGAACGCTGATTTCGTAGCGTTGACCCAGGCTATCCTGGACGCCGCTGTGGCCAACAAGTGCCAGACCTTGGACGAGGTGAAGGCCTTGCCGATGGGCAACGGCACCGTGCAGGACGCTGTGGTGGACCGCAGCGGTATCACCGGTGAGAAGATGGAGCTCGATGGCTACAACTTCATCGAAGGCGCTTACACAGCTATCTACAACCACCAGGGCAAGAACGCGCTCTGCACCATCGCTGCCTTCAACAAGGTGGCCGATGAGACGGTAGCTCACGAAATCGTCATGCAGATCGCTGCCATGAACCCCATCGCCATTGACGAAGACGGCGTATCAGAGGAAATCAAGCAGCGCGAAATCCAGGTAGCTATCGACAAGACCAAGGCTGAACAGGTTCAGAAGGCTGTCGAAGTGGCCCTGAAGAAGGCGGGCATCAACCCGGCTCACGTGGACAGCGAAGACCACATGGAAAGCAACATGGCAAAGGGCTGGATCACTGCTGAAGATGTTGCCAAGGCAAAGGAAATCATCGCCAAGGTATCTGAGGAAAAGGCCGCTAACCTGCCGGCTGCCATGATTGAGAACATCGCCAAGGGCCGTCTGGGCAAGTTCCTCAAGGAAGTCTGCCTGCTGAAGCAGGAAGACATCATGGATCCGAAGAAGACCGTAGCTGATGTGCTGAAGGCTTCCGATCCTGAACTGAAGGTGACCGCTTTCAAGCGTTTCACCCTGCGTGCTGAGTAATTCATACGCATAATTATTCTACCGGGTAGGAGGAAAACCGCTGGGTTTTCCTCCTACTTTCGTTAACGGCCCCTGCCTCACAAGCCTCCTGCCCTTACGGTGTGTCAACCTCTGGCAAGGCGGGCAAAGAAGTCGGGAATCGTGGTATCGGTCCGGACGTATCCTTCCCGCTCCAGCTGCGGCAGCACAGCCGTCCCTATCACACGGTCGTATTCTTCTTCCAGTTTGCCTTCCTTGTACAACCGGTAAAAATACCGCCAATGACGGCCACCGTGCCGTCCTTTGTGCCGCTCCAGCTGCTGGCCGCCGTTAATCATCTTTTCCAGGAACTGGCGTTTGCCACGGATGTTGTAATGATAGACCCGCACCGCGCTGTCCTGTGTCCGCTGGGGGAACAGCCTCACTTTGTGGTTACCCATGGAGATTTGCAGATAGCCGTCGGTACGGTGCATCACCTTCTTGTTCTGGCGCTCAAAGATGGAATAGAGCGACAACCCGTATTGCTCATAATCGGCGACATACCCCACTGTCCGGCTCCAGGTCCAGAAAGGCTTCCCCTCCTCGGGATAAACACTGCGCATCTCGCAGTTCAGCACATTGGCGGATGTAGCGGCCATCTCGTCCTTCAGGTTCCCCGAAGGCGCGTACCACAGCTCATCCGCATCGGCATTGATGACCCAATCGGCGTGATAAAGCGTTTTGGCCTTCCAAATCATCCGGTCCACCCAAGCCTTCTGCTCGTAATCGGTGGCCGTCTCGGAGATGACCTCCTTCACCCATCCCAACTGACGGTATTTCTCGATGATACGGGGTGTGGCATCCGTTGAGTTATTATCGGTAATGATGAACCCGTCCACCCCCATCGCCTTGTGAAAAAGCAAGTTCTTTTCCAACATCATCTCCTCGTTCTTCACCAACAAGGTCATAATCAGGCAGGGAGAAGAGGTCTTACGTCCTGCCTTGTATAGCTGCCCCAAGGCAAGCAGGGCCTTTTTCAGAAAATACAGACTCATATACTTACAAATTATCGGATAGGAACTCTCAACCATTCGGGAGGAAGAATCACGCGGCTGTCCTCATGACGGGTCCACTGTTCGGGAGCCACCACCACCTTGTCCGGATGGTTGCCCAGCCAGGCGCCCCACCAGCTGAACGTACTGTTGCAGATGATGTGATGACGACAATGGCTCATCAGCAGCATGTCCTGCCAGCTGTCCTCTCCCGTATTCCAGTCCACATAGACAGCACCGGGCAAAGGAAGCTGCTGCCTCACCCACTCCAGGTCGTCCGAGAAGACATAATAATGCGGCGACGGGACTTGCTCCTCCAGCTTCCGCAACGCGTTCTGATAATACGGCAACTGACAAATGCAACCGATGGCTTCCCAATGCTGGGGCGACAGGTAGTCCCCCCGACGGACATGCAACGACACGGAACAATCGTCCGCGTCCATGACACGCAGCAGGGACACCGTCTTCGGGCCAGCCGCGTCCAGACGGAACGTAAACGCGCGACGCACTTCGTCACGGATGTCGTCAAAATACTTCTCGGACTGGTAGAAGCCCTTGAAATAAACGAAAGGCCATCTGTAGCGACGGGTGTACGGAAGCAAGGAACCTTTCTGCTTCCGCTCGATGATGGTGCGGAAGAACAGGAACTCCAACACTTTCTTGAGCGGCTGCGGCAGGCAGAACTCTATCTTCGGGAGACCGAACACCCGGTGCATCTCGTACCCGTAATGCACGTTGTAGTGCATCATGTCCGACAAGTCCAACCGTGTATCGGGAAAACGTTTCTTCATGCGGAGGTACATGGCATAAATGAACATCTGGTTGCCCAGTCCTCCTGTTACTTTAATCAATCTCATGACTCAACTCTTTTTGGTGTTCCATTCATCCATTTTCCCCAGCCGTTCGTGGATACCGTCCCGATAGGCCTTCCACAGCTTTGGAATGTCTCCCCAACGGTAAGCGTCAGCGAAAGGAGCGGTAACAGCGGCCGTCAGGATGTACCCCATGACCCCGACGAAGCCCCGCAGATGACGCACCGGCCAGTTCTCTCCATACCTATGGTTCAGGTAGGTGGAGTTGCGCACTTGGTAGTAACGCTTCCACTTCTTCTTCCGGTTCCGTTCCGCCCAGGTGTCCGAAGAGAAGAACTTCTCTTTGTCCATCAGGGCATCGGGCACATACACTATCTTATAGCCTGCCCTGCGGGTACGGATGCAATAGTCGGTATCATCGCAAAAAATGAACAGCTCCTTGTTGGGCAACCCGATATCCTCCACCACATCGCGGCGGATGAACGGGCCTTCGAAGGCCGTACCCGCTATTTCTACCGGAGCTGTCACAGGCCGTTTCTTCAGTTTGCCTTTGTACAACGACGAGAACGGATGACGGAAATCATAGTCCAGGAAATCGTTCGTATATACCTGCCCTTCCATCAGCCGGCGGGGAGCCAAAATGCCCACCTCCGGGTGTTCCGTGTAAGGGAGCAGACACTCTAAGCAGTCCGGGCGGGGAAACACATCATCGTCCATGCACCATATCCAGTCAGCCCCCAGCCGGCAAGCTTCCTGGATGCCCCGATAAAAGCCGCCGGATCCCCCCACATTGGGTTGGGTAATGACTGTCAAGGCAGCCGAATCCTGTCCGGCCAACCATTCGGCGGTACCATCGGTACTGCCATTATTAATGACCAGAATACGGTCCACCGGGCGGTTCTTCCGCAAGCACTCGATGTTCCGTTGCAACAAAGGCAGACGGTTGTAGGTGACCACCACGGCGATAATCTTCTTTTTTCCCATACAGCACACTCAATAAAGGTTATCAATCTTTCCAGGCTGCACACTACGGTAGGCCTGCATCAGTTCATAGCATTGCCGCGCGTCGAATCCCCGGGCCTTGGCGTACTCATCGGCCAGCACACGGTGCATCTCAGGAGTAGCAGGCAGGCGCTCGAAGTTCTTGCAACCCGCCTTGACATCGAGCGGCCCCAATGCCATGCGGTTCAGGTCAACAATCTCTATCTGGACAGGCCCGTCCGGCAACTGCCGGAAGAGGATATTGGCACGTCCGTAATCCTTGTGCGCCATACCGTGCTCGTGCAAACGGGCCGTCGTACGGGCAATGGCACGAAGCACCTCTTCCTGATAGAGAAACTCCTGTGTGAACAGGTCCTCGTACCGGTACGGGCAGGCAGACGCAACGGTCACAAAATAACTACGGTCAAACAACACGCCACTCCGCAGGTTCATATAGCCTACCGGCTGTGGAGTCCCCACCCCGATACGCTGCAACGCCAATGCGTTCTGATACGACCGCAACGCTTTTGAGGGACGCAGAGTGCCATAGACCCACCGGTTGATGAAAATCGGCCGGCGGAACGATTTTACGACATATTCTGTCCCTTGATAAGGGATGCGGCGCAACTGGTTACGGCCGTCATGAATCAAGATACCCTCGCCTCGCTCGAAACGTTCCGGCAGACTTTGCATGAACGCTTCCAACCCCTGAAACGAGGGATGCAGCACCAAGGTGCAATGGTTCCATACGCTTCCCATCGTCATCAGATTTTATCCAGTCCTTTGGTGAACTTCAGCCAATAATATTTCAAGGGATTCGTGTACTTCAGCTGCTTCCACGGACGGCTGCCATGCGGACGGTGCCAGACAGGCAAGGTGGTGAACAGGTAGTTGCGGAATCCTTTCTTCAACGCTTCGTGCGAGATGGTGACATCAAACCAGTTCTTGGAAGCGTCCAGTTCCTCGAAATCAAACGCCCGGAGAAAACCGGGGGTGAGCAGCGAACAGCAGAAGCTGCAATGCTTCTTTTCGGGATACACCCGTCCCTCGTGTCCTTTGGCATGCAGGTAAGGATAGTTCACCTCCCCTTTCTCATCCACGGTCACCGCTGCCGCAATGGCACAGTCGGTACGGGCCAGCGCCCCGTCGTACAGGTCCTGGAGGGTATTCTTCCGCACGACCACATCGGACTCCACAATCAAGAGTCCGGCATTTGCCTCGATGGCCTCCCGCCGTGTCTTCTTCAGCACCAACAGGTAATTGGGCGACGGATGGTCGGTCAGGTCGGCAAGGTGGACCAGCCGGAACCCCAGCAGCCGGGAGGCTTCTTCCAGACGGCGGGTATTCTCAGGCGTACTGAAGTCGTTATAGATGGTATAGGTGAAAGGCACGCTCAGGTCCGACGAAAGAATCGCCTTCGCCGTCTCGATCGTGAAGTCAATGGAGTCTTTCACGGGAGTTATGATATGCAGACTATTCATGGTTCTCGAAATTGCTTCTCAACGTTGTTTATCGTTACTTATTCTATATTATTGCCCAAAACTATACAAAGATTTCCGTTTGGCCAATTAATCTGTCATAAAAATCGTAACTTTGCACGCACATAACAGAAAAAAGCCATGAAAGTAATCGTTGACAACAAGATTCCCTATCTGAAAGAGGCGATCGAAACGCTGGCAGACGAAGTCGTGTACTTGCCAGGCAAGTCCATCACCCGCGATGTCGTTCAGGATGCCGATGCCCTTCTCATCCGCACGCGGACGCGATGCGACCGCTCCTTGCTGGAAGGCAGCCGGGTGCGCTTCATCGGGACGGCTACCATCGGTTTCGACCATATCGATACCGACTACTGCCAGAAAGCCGGCATTGCGTGGAGCAACTGTCCGGGATGCAACGCTGGCGCTGTCGAACAATACCTGCACTCTGTCCTGCTACTGCTGCAACAGGAAAAGGGCATCACCCTGTCAAAAGCCTGTCTGGGTGTGATTGGCGTGGGACACGTGGGCAGCCGCGTAGCCGCCATGGCCGAGCGGTTAGGGATGCGGGTCCTCCGCAACGACCCTCCCAAAGCCTGCCAAGGCGAGCCGGGCTTTACCGACTTGCCCGTACTGGCCCATGAATGCGATGTTCTGACCATCCATACCCCCTTGGTGAAGGAAGGGGACTATCCGACCTTCCACCTGGCAGACACCACCTTCTTCGACGCTCTGCGCCGCAGGCCTTACCTAATCAATACCGCCCGCGGAGAAGTGGTGGACACAGCCGCCCTGCTCGGCGCTCTCGACCAGGGAAAAGTGGCAGGCACCGTGCTGGACGTATGGGAGAACGAACCAAACATCAGCCGGGAACTGCTGGACAAAGTCTATATCGGGACTCCGCACATTGCCGGCTATTCCGCCGACGGAAAGGCCAATGCCACCCGTATGGTACTGGACGCTTTCTGCCGTCACTTCGGCCTACGGACCGACTTCCGCATCGAGCTTCCGCAGGTGTCCCCCTCCTTCCTTTCCGAAGATGCCGTCCCCCGTCAATTGCAAAGTTACGACCCCCGTCGTGACTGCGACAGGCTGCGTGCCTGCCCCGACCAGTTCGAGCAATTGCGGGGAGACTATCCCTTGCGCCGGGAGTGCTGAAACCGTCCTGAGACCGTCATTTTCGCCCCGTTTCGGCCGTTTTGATGCACATAATTGCTAAAAATGTGCAAAGAACATGCATTTATTTGCCCGATTATTTGTATAAAAGCAGAAATAGTTGTTCCTTTGCAGCGGAAAAAACAAAAATACTCTATTTATAAACTAAATTTTGAAAATTATGTCTGAAATCGCATCAAAAGTACAGAAGATTATCGTTGACAAACTGGGCGTTGAAGAATCAGAAGTTACTCCGGCAGCTAGCTTCACTAACGACCTGGGTGCTGACTCTTTGGATACCGTTGAACTGATTATGGAATTCGAAAAGGAATTCGGAATCTCTATTCCTGACGACCAGGCAGAAAAGATCCAGACGGTAGGTGACGCAATCGCTTATATCGAAGCTAACGCAAAATAAGCATTGCCCCCTATGGAGTTAAAAAGAGTAGTAGTAACAGGTCTTGGCGCACTTACACCGGTCGGCAACACGGTTCCTGAATTTTGGGAAAACCTGGTGAACGGAGTAAGTGGGGCAGGGCCTATTACTCATTTCGACGCGTCCAAGTTCAAGACACAGTTCGCTTGTGAATTGAAGAACTTCAATGCCGCTCAATTCATTGACCGCAAGGAAGTCCGCAAGATGGACTTGTACACCCAATACGCCATGGTAGCCGCTCAGGAAGCCGTGAACGACTCGGGCATGGACCTCGAAACAGAAGACTTGAACCGTATCGGCGTGATTTTGGGTGTAGGTATCGGCGGTATCCACACTTTCGAGGAAGAAGTGGCTGGTTACGAGAAGACCAAGGACACCCTCGGCCCGAAATTCAATCCGTTCTTCATCCCGAAGATGATTGCTGATATCGCTTCAGGTCAGATTTCCATCAAGTATGGCTTCCATGGACCGAACTTCACTACGACTTCAGCCTGTGCCTCTTCGTCCAACGCTATCTGTGACGCTTTCAACTATATCCGTCTGGGTAAGGCGAACGTGATTGTCACAGGAGGTGCCGAAGCGGCGATTTTCCCTGCTGGCGTAGGCGGTTTCAATGCGATGCACGCACTTTCCACCCGTAATGACGACCCCACGCGGGCTTCCCGTCCGTTCAGTGCCAGCCGTGATGGCTTCATCATGGGCGAAGGCGCAGGCTGTCTGATTCTGGAAGAGCTGGAGCATGCCAAGGCACGCGGCGCGAAGATTTACGCCGAACTGGCAGGTACCGGCGCGTCGGCAGACGCCCACCACCTCACCGCTTCCCATCCGGAAGGCTTGGGAGCCAAGCTCGTGATGCAGAACGCCCTGGAGGATGCCGGCATGCAGCCCGAGGACATTGACTATATCAATGTACACGGCACTTCTACTCCGGTAGGTGATATCTCCGAGGTGAAGGCCATCAAGGAAGTGTTCGGTGAACATGCATATCGTCTGAACATCAGCTCCACCAAGTCAATGACCGGCCACCTGCTGGGAGCTACGGGAGCTGTTGAAGCCATTGCTTGCACACTGTCTGTATTGAATGATATTGTTCCACCCACTATCAACCATGAAGAAGGGGACAACGATGAGAACATCGACTACAACCTGAACTTCACGTTCAACAAGGCACAGCAGCGGACGGTCCGCGCCGCCTTGAGCAACACATTTGGTTTCGGTGGGCATAATGCATGTGTAATCGTTAAAAAATACACTGAATAAACTGTGTTTGACAATATAACTGATAGGATAAGACTCCTCTTCCGAAAGGATAAGGAGCCTTATCTTTGTTTTTATAAGATACTGGGGTTCTATCCCCGCAATATTGAGGTCTATCAGCAGGCCCTGTTGCACAAGTCATCGGCTGTCAAGTCAGAAAAGGGACGTCCCCTGAACAACGAGCGGCTGGAGTTCTTGGGCGATGCCATCCTGGACGCGGTCGTGGCGGATATTGTTTACAAACGCTTTGAGGGGAAACGCGAGGGGTTTCTGACCAATACCCGCTCGAAGATTGTCCAGCGTGAGACGCTGAACCATATCGCCGTCAAGATCGGCCTTGACAAGCTGATTAAATCAGCGCCCCGCCAGTCTTCACACAACAGCTATCTCTGCGGCAACGCGTTCGAGGCGTTGGTAGGAGCCATCTACCTGGACCGTGGGTACGATGCTTGCATGACATTCATGGAAGAACGCATCATTGCCCCGTACCTGAACCTGGAAAAGGTGTCACGCAAGGAAGTGAATTTCAAGTCGAAGCTGATTGAATGGAGCCAGAAGAACAAGTTCCAGGTCACCTTCGAGCTGACAGGACAGTCGGTGGACGAAGACCAGAACCCGATTTTCGACACCGTGATACGGGTGGAGGACGTACCGGCCGGCCACGGGACAGGCTATTCCAAGAAAGAGTCGCAACAGGAGGCTGCCCGGGAGACACTGGCCAAAATCAAGAACGACCCCAAATTCATCGACGCTATTTTCGCGGTCAAGGCAGAGCGGGAACAGGCGGCTTCACCTGCGGAACAACCGCCGGCCGAAGCGACAAAGCCCATCGCCAAGACGCTGCAGGAAGTAAAACGACAAGAGCTGAAACCCACCGCGACAACGCAGGACACAGAGGAAGACCTGTCCGCTTCGCAGCACTACGAGGATATGGAACGTATCATCTCGGAAGCGGAAGAAGCGGCTTTTGCCAACTAAGAAACCATCATTAATGAATCTAAACCACCTATGAATGTAACAAGAACCCTATTCATGACAGCGGCACTCAGTGCCTCCACGGTCCTGTTCGCCCAGCCGGCAGCGACACGTGTCAACCCCTTCTTCACGGAGTACAAAACCCCGTACAGTGTACCGCCCTTTGAGGAAATCACCATTCAGGATTACCGCGAAGGAATGCTGAAGGGAATGGAAGAACAGAAAAAAGAAATTGACGCCATCGTCAACAACCCCGCGGCACCCACCTTCGAGAATACCATCGTGGCACTCGACCAATGCGGCCGACTGCTGAGTCGTGTACAACTGGTATTCGGAGGACTGAACAGCGCCAATACCAGTGCTGAGCTGCAGGCATTGAGCAAGGAGATGACCCCCAAGCTCTCCGCCCACCGCGATGACATCTCGCTGAACACTCGTTTGTTCGCCCGTGTGAAGGCCGTCTATGACCAACGCGAGCAACTGCACCTCAACGCCGAGGACAGCAAGCTGCTGGAGAACACGTACAAGAGCTTTGCCCGTAACGGCGCGAACCTGAGCGAAGCCGACCAGCAGAAGCTGCGGGAACTGAACAGCCAGATATCCATGCTGCAGCTGACCTTCGGACAAAATATGCTGAAGGAGACCAACGCTTTCAAATTGGTCATTGACAATGAGGCCGACCTTGCCGGACTGCCCGCCTCTCTGGTCGCAGGCGCCGCCGAAACCGCGAAGGCGAACGGGATGGAAGGCAAATGGGTCTTCACCCTGCAGAACCCCAGCATCATGCCGTTCCTGCAGTATGCCGACAACCGGGAACTGCGTGAACGCATCTTCAAGGCCTATACCAACCGGGGCAACAACGGCAACGATGCCGACAACAAGCAGGTAGTACGCGACCTGGTGGCCGCGCGGCTGGAGAAGGCGAAACTGATGGGATTCCCCGATTATGCCTCCATGGCCCTCGAAGACCGTATGGCCCAGAACGAAGAGAATGTTTACAACCTGCTCGACCAACTGTGGGCACCTGCCCTGGCCAAGGCCAAAGAGGAGCTGGCAGACATCAAGGCCGAAATCAAGAAGGACGGCAAGAAGTTCGATCCGCAAGGCTGGGACTGGCGCTATTACTTCGAAAAAGCCAAGAAGGCCCGCTTCAACATCGACGAGAATGAGGTACGTCCTTACCTGGAACTGAACAACGTGCTGGGCGGTGTGTTCTACGTAGCCAACCGCCTGTACGGCATTCATTTCCGTGCCTTGAGCTATATGCCCAAGCCACATCCCGACGCACAGGTATTCGAATGCACGGACAATGACGGCAAGCTGCTTGGCATTGTCTATTTCGACTTCTTCCCGCGCGAAAGCAAGCGAGGAGGCGCCTGGTGCGGCAGCTACCGTCCGCAAAACTACGACGCGCACGGGAACAAGGTGGTGCCCATCGTGACGATTGTCTGCAACTTCACCAAGCCAGCCGCTGGCGAGCCTGCCCTGCTGAGTGCCGATGAGACCAACACCTTATTCCACGAGTTCGGGCACGGCCTGCACGGCCTGTTCCGCGATGTTCACTACTCGGGTGTCAGTGGTGTGCCCCGCGACTTCGTCGAGCTGCCTTCTCAGGTGGACGAACATTGGGCCTTCGAGCCGGAAGTGCTGAAAGTATATGCCCGCCACTACAAGACGGGCGAGGTTATGCCCGCTTCCCTGATTGAGAAACTGGACAAGAGCGGCAAATACGGACAAGGATTCGCCACTGTAGAATACCTCGCCGCTTCGTTGCTCGACATGGATTTCCACACCCTGAAAGAAGTGCCTGCCGACCTTGACGTGATGAAGTTCGAAGAAAAAGTACTGGGCAAGCGCGGCCTGCTGAAGCAGATTCCCTCGCGCTACCGCACCACCTACTTCAACCATACCATGGGAGGCGGCTATACCGCCGGTTACTACAGCTATATCTGGGCAGAAGTGCTCGACTGCGACGCCTACGGTGCTTATACCGAGAGTGGTGACATCTTCAACCAGGAAGTGGCCGCGAAGTTCCGCAAGCACGTCCTGTCGCCGGGCGGCATCAACGATGCCCTGAAGATGTACACGGATTTCCGTGGCAAGACCCCCGACATCAAGTACTTGTTGCAGAACAGAGGGCTGGACGCACCCAAGTCGCTGAAGAAACAGAAGGAGTAAAAGCCCACTCACAAGCAGCGCACGGACGCTTGCCGACTCCACACAATGACCACAGGCCCCCTTCAGAGAAAAAGGGGCCTGTGGTCATTTGTGTAGGAATGGGCGACCATCGTCCTTCCCCGGTCATCCGAAGCAGACCCCCATGCGGCGTCCCTGAATAATCAGGTCATGTTCTTCCGTCACCAGTTTCAGCTTACCCGCCACGTCCTGCAGCGGTACGGAAGTGATGGAGTTGCCCTGCAACGACACCATCCGTCCGAACTGGCCGGTAGCGATCAGTTCCGTCGCATACCCACCCATACGGGTAGCCAGGTTACGGTCATACGCCGTCGGGCTTCCACCGCGCTGGATATAGCCTAACACGGTCTCACGGGTCTCGAACCCTGTTTCATACTCAATCTCTTCCGCGATGAATTGCGCCGCCTTCTTCCCGTTCAGGGTCGGAATGCCTTCCGCCACTACGACAATCGAGTAAGGCTTGCCTTTCTTCAACCGGTTGATGATGGTATCGCCGATACGGTGGATATCGAAAGGGATTTCCGGCAGCAGGATGATGTCACCTCCTCCGGCCATGCCCGAATACAAGGCAATCCAGCCGGCCTTGTGCCCCATGACTTCAATGACCATGACACGCTGGTGGGCACTGGCGGTCGAATGCAAGCGGTCGATGGCGTCCGTTGCGATGGTGACAGCCGAATCAAAACCGAATGAGATGTCAGTGCCCCACACATCGTTGTCGATGGTCTTGGGCACACTGACCACGTTCACCCCAATATCCGCCAGCTTGGCGGCCGTCTTCTGCGTGCCATTGCCGCCGATGGTCACGATGCAGTCCAGCTGATGCCGCTCAATGGTCTTCAGCATCATGGACGGCTTGTCGTTCGCCAATGCCGGGTTGCCCCGTTTCTTGAAAGGCTTCTCGCGGGAAGTCCCCAAAATGGTTCCTCCCATGTTCAGCAGTCCGGTCAGGTCTGCTTCTGTCAAGGGAACAATATCATCATCCAACAGTCCCCTGAAGCCGCTGTGGATGCCATACACTTCCATTCCATAATGGTTGATGGCCGTTTTGCATACGCCCCTGATGGTGGCATTGATGCCTGGGCAATCGCCACCCGATGTCAATATTCCTATTCTCATGATTACCTCCTGTTTTTGCAAGACGTGGTAAAGTTATAAGAAAAAAGCGTAGATTTGTGAAATCTGCAAAAAAATAATTGCTTCCCTCCCGTTTTCACCGATAAATAGCCTACCTTTGTGCGCTAAAAATCTAAAACAAGAAAGAAAATGGTATCAACAAAGCTCATCGGAAAACTGTTCGTTCCCCGCCAGAAGGCGGTCGATTTGTACGACACCCGTGCGGAGGAAATCCAGGAACAAGTTTTCCACCGGCTGATTCAACGTGCAGCCGCTACCGAATGGGGCAAACAGCATAATTACGGAGCCATGAAATCGTACAGCGATTTCCGGAGGGTTCCTGTCCAGACATACGAAGACATCAAAGGCTATGTGGACCGCATGCGCCATGGAGAAGCCGATGTATTGTGGCCCGGAAAAGTCAACTGGTACGCCAAGTCCTCGGGGACCACCAACGACAAGAGCAAGTTCATCCCGGTGAGCCGGGAAGGCCTGAAGAACATCCATTACAAAGGTGGCACCGACGCGGTCGCTCTCTACCTGCGCTCCAACCCGGACAGCCGCCTGTTTTCGGGCAAGGCCCTCATTCTCGGTGGCAGCCACAGCCCCAACTACAACGTGAAGGACAGCTTGGTGGGCGACCTGTCCGCCATCCTTATCCAGAACATCAACCCCTTGGCCAACCTGATACGGGTGCCCAGCAAGGAAATCGCCCTGCTCAGCGAGTTCGAGGAGAAAGTGGAACGCATCGCCGACACCACCATCCGTCAGAAAGTAACCAATCTTTCGGGCGTGCCGTCCTGGATGCTGGCCGTCATCAAGCGTATCCTGGAGAAGACGGGAGCGAAGACCCTCGACGAAGTGTGGCCGCACCTGGAGGTGTTCTTTCATGGAGGGGTCTGCTTCACCCCCTACCGCGAGCAATACCGTCAGCTCATCAAGAGTCCGAACATGCACTACATGGAGACCTACAACGCCAGCGAAGGCTTTTTCGGCTTGCAGAACGACCTGACGGACCCGGCCATGGAACTGATGATTGACTACGATGTGTTCTACGAGTTCATTCCGCTGGAAGAACTGGACCATCCCGAACCGCACATCGTCCCCCTTACGGGAGTGGAAGTGGGACGCAATTACGCCTTGGTCATCAGCACTTCCTGCGGACTGTGGCGCTACATCATCGGCGACACGGTGAAGTTCACCCAAAAGCATCCTTACAAGTTCATCATCAGCGGCCGCACCAAGTCGTTCATCAATGCCTTCGGCGAGGAACTGATGGTGGACAATGCGGACAAGGGACTGGCACAGGCTTGTGCCGCCACAGGCGCGCAGGTGCTCGACTATTCCGCCGCTCCGGTATTCATGGATGCGAACGCCAAGTGCCGGCACCAGTGGCTCATCGAATTCAGCACCCCACCCGATGACCTGGAGAAGTTCCGCCAAGTGCTCGACACCGCCCTACAGTCCATCAACTCCGACTACGAAGCCAAGCGCCACAAGGACATCACGCTACAGCAACTGGAAATCGTGGTGGCCCGTCCGAACCTGTTCCACGACTGGCTCAAGCAGAAAGGTAAGCTGGGCGGGCAGCACAAAGTGCCCCGCCTGAGCAACAACCGTGACTTGATAGAGGAAATGCTGAAACTGAACAAGTGAACCCAAGAGCCATGAAATATCTACCCAGACTGCTGCTTCTCCTGATCATCATCGCCGGCCTTTATGCCTGCGCCAGCATCGGCAATCCTGACGGAGGGCCGTATGACGAGACCCCTCCACGATTTGTACGGGCGGAACCCTCGCCCCAAGCTACCAACGTGCGACGGAAGAAAGTGAGCATCGAGTTCGATGAGTTCATCAAGCTGGAGAATCCTTCGGAAAAGGTGATTATCTCGCCTCCACAAATGGTATCGCCCGAGGTGAAGGCGGTGGGCAGGCGCGTGCAGGTCACGTTCGAGGACTCGCTGAAAGCCGACGCCACCTACACCATCGATTTCGGGGATGCCATCGTTGACAACAACGAAGGCAACCCGTTGGGACAGTTCACTTACTCCTTCTCGACCGGTTCGCACATCGACACGATGGAAGTGTCGGGCACCGTACTGAGCGCCGAGAACCTGGAACCCATCAAAGGTATCCAGGTGGGACTGCACAGCAATCTGAACGACACGGCCTTCACCCGTCTGCCTTTCGAGCGTATCTCACGCACCGACAGCCGGGGGAAGTTTACCATCCGGGGCATTGCGCCGGGCAGCTACCGGCTGTACGCGCTCAAGGACGGCAACCAGAACTTCTTGTTCGACTCGAAGACAGAAGTCATCGCCTGGATGGACTCGCTGGTGGTTCCTTCGATGACCGGAGCCGTACGCCAGGACACCGTATGGTCGGCACTGGACACAACAAAGATAGACACCATCATCACCGTGAACTATACCCGTTTCCTGCCCGATGACCTGCTGCTGCGTGCTTTCAAGGAGGAGAACGACTACCAGTACCTAACCAAGAGCGAGCGCCCCAAAACCAACCAGTTCTTGCTGTGCTTTTCTGCCAAGGCCGATTCGCTGCCGTTACTGAAGGGACTGAACTTCGACGAACGGGACGCCTTCATTGTCGAGCCGAGCCTGCGCAACGACAGCATCCTGTATTGGGTCAAGGACACTGTCCTGGCCGAACGGGACACGCTCTCGTTCCAGCTGACCTATTTAGCCACTGACTCGCTGGGACAACGGGTCCCCCGGACCGATACCTTAGACCTAATCAACAAGGTGTCCCGGGAGCGGAGGTTAGCACTGGCGCAAGAGGAACTGAAGAAAAAGGAAAAAGAGCGCAAGAAGCGGCAGAAGAAGGGCGACACCCTGGCAGTAGCGGAGCCCCGCTACCTCGCCATGAAGGTAGATGCTCCGTCCGCCCTCGATTTGGGGAAGAACATCGTGCTGCAGTTCGACGAGCCTTTGGCACAGATAGATACCGCAGCACTCCACATGGAAGTGAAGGCCGACAGTCTTTGGAACGAAATTCCCTTCTTGTTCCAGGCAGACTCGACGGCGCACCGCAGCTACCAAGTGCTGGCCGCTTGGAAACCCGGACAGGAATACCGCCTGCGCATTGACTCGCTGGCGTTCCAAGGCATCTACGGGCTCTCCAGCAACAAGGCGGAGCACACCGTCAAGGTCAAGACACTGGAAGACTATGGCACCCTGTATCTGAATATCCGGGGAGCCGGCGAACATGCCATTGTGCAACTGCTGAACGGCAGTGACGCGACAGTGCGTCAGGAACCTGTAAAAGCGGACGGCACCTGCGACTTCTACTTCCTACAGGCAGGCACCAAGTACTACATCCGATTGTTCAACGACACGAACAACAACGGCAAGTGGGACACTGGCAGTTACGCAGAGAAACGCCAGCCGGAGGAAGTCTTCTATTATAATAAAGTATGGGAGATGAAAGCGAACTTCGAGTTCGAGGAAGACTGGGACGTGCACGCCCTGCCTGTGGACCGGCAAAAGCTGGACGAACTGAAAAAACAAAAACCCGACGAGGCCAAGAAGGTGAAAGACCGCAACAAAGAACGGGCCAAGAAGTTGGGAAAGAAAACAACAGACCAATGACCATCATCAACAAGCTATTCGTTTGCCTGTGCCTGCTCTTCGCAGGCACGGCCTTGCGGGCGCAATGCGGTGCGGACAACTCTGCCCTCCAGGCGGGTGAGGAACTGAACTACCAGCTCAAGTTCAACTGGAAGTTTATCTGGGTGAATGTAGGATGGGCACGGATGACGGTGGACACCACGACGTACAATGGCCGGCCGTGTTTCCAGACCAACCTGCAGTCGTACACCAACCGGAAGGCCGACCGTTTCTTCAAGATGCGGGACACGCTGACCTGCATCACGACCCGCGACCTGGAGCCTCTGTTCTTCCGCAAGAGCGCCGAGGAAGGGAAACGGTACAGCATTGACGAGGTGAGCTTCGGCTACCAGGGCGGGAAATGCATCGTGGACCAGCAGCGGACCGTTAACGGAGAGACCAAGACCTATCACGATGAAAGCCCCACATGTGTCTATGACATGCTGAGCATCCTGCTGCAGGCCCGTTCGTACGACCCTACCCATTACCAGCCTGGCACCCAAATCCGCTTCTCCATGGCTACCGGACGGGCGGTGGAGAAACAGACCCTCATCTACCGGGGGAAGAAGACCTACAAGGCGGAGGACGGCGTGAAATACCGCTGCCTGGTGTTCTCGCTGGTCGAATACAAGCACGACAAGGAGGAAGAAGTCATCACGTTCTACGTGACGGATGACCAGAACCACCTGCCCGTACGCTTGGACATGTACCTGAACTTCGGCTCTGCCAAAGCATTCCTCACCTCCATCAAAGGGAACCGCCACCCCCTCACGTGTATCGAGCGGTGACCGCTTATTTCCGCTGTACGATGCGGGCACCGGCAGGCACGCTCTCGGTCACCCAGATGTTGCCGCCGATGGTCGCCCCCTTCCCGATGGTGATGCGTCCCAGGATGGTGGCGTTGGAATAGACAATCACGTCATCCTCCAGGATGGGATGCCGGGGAATGCCCTTGATGGGGTTTCCTTCATCGTCTAAGGGGAAGCTCTTCGCGCCCAGGGTCACCCCCTGATACAGTTTCACATGATTACCAATGATACAGGTAGCACCAATCACCACACCCGTACCATGGTCGATGGTGAAATGATGGCCAATCTTCGCACCCGGATGGATGTCGATACCCACTTCCGAATGGGCCATCTCCGTAATGATGCGCGGAATCAGCGGCACGTCCAGCTCATACAGCTGGTGGGCGATGCGGTAGTTGGTCACCGCCCGGATGACGGGATAACAGCAAATGATTTCCCCGAAACAGGTAGCGGCAGGATCGCCGTAGTAGGCGGCTTCCACATCCGTCGCCAGCACCTGACGCATTTCCGGCAAGGCCGCCACAAAACGGGCCGCCAACTGCGCCGCCTCATCACGGCAAGGCAACGCTTCGTCCGCGCGGTCCTCGGCGTTCTCCGCACCGAAACACAGCCCGGCTTGAATCTGCTCCGTCAAAAGGCCGAACAGTTCTTCCACATTCACACCGATATGGTAGCCGATGGTCTGGTTGTTGACCGTCGAGTTGCCGAAATAACCCGGGAACAGGATGGCGCGCGACAGTTCCACAATGCGCTGTAACGATTTCCCCGAAGGCAGGGACACGCCCTCCTTGTGCCGGTGGAACAACCCACGGAACGACTGGCTGTCGGAGAGCTCTTCCACTGCTGAAGTCAGGATATGTGTATAATCAAATGGACTCATATTTTCTGTTTGTTGCTGATTGAGGGCGCAAAAGTAATAAAACTCTACCAATGCACCCAATAAACACGTCATTTATTTGCAGAAGCTGTTGTAATCCGTTACATTTGCGCCCAAAAAGAACGATTATGTCTGCCAACAAGAAGGAAGAGAAGTTCCCCGTCTGCCGAAGGACACTCCGACGGTTCCGCGTGCGGCTCGTGCGGGGACAACGTCCGGCCGCCGGTCCCGAAGCAGCCTGTAGATGTCTGAACTGCGGAACAGTGTTCACGGGCAACTACTGCCCGCTGTGCGGACAGCACCGGAAGACAGAACGCTACCATTTCACCAGTGTATTGCGTAATTTCGCCTCCGGGTTCTTCAACATCGACCAAGGCTTCGGCCGCACTTTGCTGGAGCTCCTCTACCGGCCCGGTTACTTCATCGATGATTACCTGCGTGGGAAACGCGCCACCTACTTCCGCCCGTTCCAGCTGCTCTTCGTGCTGGCGGCGCTTTATCTCATGACCGTACAGTTGGTGGACCCTTCCTCCTTGCAACGACAGGAGAGCCCCATGACCGGCCAGGACTCCATCGAATGGAAAACGATGCGGAAGAACCTGCAGGAGGAATTGGACAAAGCCGAAACGGACACTGAACGGAAACTGCTACAGCACACGCTGTCCGTCATCGACCGGAAAGTGGAAGCGGAGGAAGCAAACGACTCCACGACCCTCCGGAAGAAAGCCACTGTCTCATCCTCCGCCTTCTGGCTGCAGAAATGCCGGGACTACTGCCAGCACTCTCCTTACCTGACCCGTGTCTGGAACCTACTGGAAAGCTGGGTAAAAGGGAACAAGGCCTTCAGCATCCTGCTCACCGTTCCGCTGTTCGCCCTGGCTTCCTGGTGCGTGTTCCGGGGACGGAGCATCCGGCGGCGGTACAACCTGACGGAGCATGTGTTCATCCAAATCTTCATGGCCTGCCAGGTACTGTTGCTCAGCATCCTGGCGGTCCCCATCAACGGGAAGGCAGAGGTGGACGACCTGTATGACCTGCCGACTTTCTGCATCTTCCTGTTGTTTTGTTACAACAACTGGCAGCTCTACCGCATCGGCTGTTGGAGAAGCTGCGGCTACACCCTGCTCATGTTCACCTGCAGCCTGGTATGGTTCCTCCTGCTGGCCCTGCCCGTTGCCGCCGCCATCGCCCTGATGGTCATCTGAGCGGCGAGAAGGTCAGGAGATGACCGACCAGTTGACCTGCTCCTTCCGCATCTCCAGCAGGTGTTTCCACACGACGGCGTTCTCCGGACGTTCTGCGTTGGGATCCTCGTCCAACAGCTGCTCGGCGATGCCACGCACCAACTGTAGCAACTGCCCGTCGCGGGCGATGTCGGCAATCTTCAAGTCGAAGGCAATGCCGCTTTGCTGGGTGCCTTCCAGGTCTCCCGGCCCCCGCAATTTCAGGTCGGCCTCCGCAATCTCGAACCCATCATTGGTCTGCACCATGATTTCAATGCGGCGACGCGTGTCTTCTGTCAGCTTATAACCTGTCACCAGCACGCAGTACGACTGGTCGGCCCCCCGCCCTACCCGTCCCCGCAGCTGGTGCAGTTGGGACAGGCCGAAACGTTCGGCGTTCTCGATGACCATCACCGAAGCGTTCGGCACGTTCACGCCTACCTCGATGACCGTGGTCGCCACCATGAGCTGGGTCTCGTTCCGCAAGAACCGCTGCATCTCCTCTTCTTTCTCGGCAGGTTTCATCTTCCCGTGTACTTTGCTGACCTTGTATTCGGGAAAGGCCTCGCAAATGTGCAGGTAGCCTTCCTCCAGGTTCTTGATGTCCATCTTTTCACTCTCCTGAATGAGGGGATAGACAATATAGACCTGCCGCCCTTCCTGCATCTGCGTGCGCAGAAAAGCATAGAGCGACGGACGGCGGTTGTCAAACTGATGAACGGTTTTCACCGGTTTCCGGCCGGGTGGCAGCTCGTCGATGACCGATACGTCCAGGTCACCGTAAAGCGTCATGGCCAGCGTACGGGGGATAGGCGTGGCGGTCATCACCAGCACATGAGGTGGACAAGTATTTTTCGCCCAGAGCTTGGCCCGCTGCGCCACCCCGAAGCGATGCTGCTCGTCAATGACCACTAAGCCCAACGACGAGAAGTGCACCGTGTCCTCAATCACAGCGTGTGTTCCTATCAGGATATGAACATCACCTGTTAATAAGTCGCGAAGGATGCCCTCACGCCGCTTGCCCTTGATACTGCCGGTCAGCAGTTCCACGCGCACGTTCATTCCTTGCAGAAAACGACAAAGGGTTTCGTAGTGCTGGGTGGCAAGAATTTCCGTTGGAGCCATCATACAAGCCTGATAACCATTATCCAAAGCTATCAGCATGGTCATCAAGGCCACCAAAGTCTTGCCACTGCCTACATCGCCTTGCAGCAGTCGGTTCATCTGCCGTCCGCTGCCCATATCGCGCCGCATTTCCTTGATGACCCGTTTCTGCGCGCCGGTCAACGGGAAGGGCAGGTGTTGTGAATAGAAGCTGTTGAAAACTTCTCCTACCTTGTTGAAAACAATGCCACGGTACTTGAACCTGCGCTCCTTGGTGTAGCGCAGGATATTGAGCTGGATATAGAACAACTCCTCGAACTTCAGCCGATACTGGGCCTTCCGCAGCAGTTCCGGATTTTTGGGAAAATGGATGTGGTAGAGCGCATCGGCCAGGGGCATGAGGTGATAGCGGTCCAACAGTGCCGGACTGAGGGTCTCGTCAAGCGGCTCGTTGTGCAGGGCTTGGAACAAGTTCCCCATCAGCTTCTCGACAGCGTTCGAGGTCAGCATGCTCCGTTTCATCCGTTCGGTCGTGTTGTAATAGGGGCGCAGCCCCAGAGAAGAGAGGGTCGGCTCATCTACCTTGTCAAGGTCGGGATGGACAATGCTGACACGCTGGCCGAACACTGTCGGCTTGCCGAAGACAAGGTACTCCTCGTGTGCCTTATAACGGTTGGTCACGAACTTCAGTCCTTGGAACCAGACCAGGTCGATGACCCCTGTCCCATCGGAGAAATGCCCGACCAGCCGTCGCTTCGCCCCTTCTCCCTGAAAATCGAAGCTGAGCACCTCCCCCCGCAGCTGGATGTAGGGCATGTTGCCGTCTATCTCGTTGATGGTGTAGATACGGCTGCGGTCCACGTATTTATAAGGGAAATAGTACAGCAGGTCCTTGAAGGAACGGATGCCCAGCTCCTTCTCTAATAAGTCGGCGCGCTGAGGACCGACACCTGCCAGGTACTTGATGTCACGGACGGAGAGGTCAATCATACGTCCGCCGCCAGCACCTCCGCCACCCGCAGGTCGAAGGGGGTGGTCAGTTTGATGTTCTCCCGGTTCCCCGGCACCAATACAATTCGCTCCCCCAGGGCCTCCACCACGGAGGCATCATCGGTGAACCGTGACGAATAATCCTGCGCATACGCCCGTTTGAGCAAGGCGGCGGGGAACACTTGGGGGGTCTGCACCAGCTTATAATGGTCGCGGGGAACGGTCACACTGCCGGTCTCGTCCGTCAGGCGGCGGACAGTCTCCACCACATCAGTGACCGGCACCACGCACCGGCCCTGAGCGGCCTCGGCGTAACAGCGGGCAATGACCTCTTTTGCCACGAAGGGCCGTACCCCATCGTGCACACCAACCACTCCCTCCGCATCAGGGACCAATGCCAACCCGTTCCGCACAGAGTGGAAACGGGTCTCGCCGCCGGACGCGACACGGTGGGGCAGCGTAAAGTCGTAATCGGCGCAGAGTTGCCGCCAATAGGCTTGCTGGTCGGCAGGCAGTACCACCACCAGTTCCATGTCGGGATGGTACGCCTTGAAGGCCTCCAGGGTACGCATCAGCACCGGCTTCCCCTGGACAGGGACGAACTGCTTGGGAATACTGCCTCCCATGCGTGTCCCTTTTCCGCCTGCCACCACAATGACGTATTGCTTCATTCCGCCCACAGCATACCTTGTTTCACTTCAGCGGCCTTGTCCGCCCCGGCCAACCGCTGCAGCAACGTAAAGCCGAACTCAGCGGCAGCACCCGGGCCTTTGCCCGTTACGAAGTTACCGTCGGTCTCCACCATCCTTCCGGTGCAGTCCGCCCCTTCCAGATACGATTCGAAGCCCGGATAGCAAGTAGCCTTCTTTCCGTTCAGCAAGCCACGCTTGCCATAGACCAACGGAGCGGCGCAGATGGCGGCCATCGGCTGTCCGGCAGCAGCCGCCGAACGGACCAGTGCGTCCAGTCCCGCATGCGCGTCGAGGTTGACGGCACCCGGCATTCCTCCGGGAAGGACAATCATTTCCACTTCGTCGGCAGCCAAATCCTCAAACAACAGGTCAGCCACGACAGGCACTTGATGCGCCCCTTTCACAATGCGGTCGCCTGTGACAGACACAGTGCGGACGTCCAGTCCGCCGCGACGCAGGATATCCAACGGCAACAGAGCTTCCACTTCCTCGAAGCCCTCGGCCAAAAAGAAACAAATCGCTTTCATCGAATGTCAGTTATTTCAGTTTAAAATAATACGTAATGGTTCCACTCTGGTTGTTCACCCCCGACACCGTGTTGAACCGTGCCTTGCGGGCCGCCTCCTCGGCTGCCTTCCGCAACGCCGGGTTCACGGTATTGGTACGTTTGTTGATGCTCGTGCTGATGACCTGTCCGGCAGGGTTCACTACAATGGTCACCACCACGCGGCCTTCGTCCTGCACGTTATAGACCGGCTTGGGCAAGCCGCCGGGGCCTAACGAACGTCCGTTCAGGTCAAAAGTGCCATATCCCCCCGTACCGGTCGGACTGCCACTGTCACTGTTGCCCGTCGGACTGCCTTCGATGCCTGTCCCGGCTGCCGAAGTTCCCTTGTCGCCCATCTTCGAGCCTTTGCCAAACGCACCGGCTATCTTGTTGGCGGCGGCCTGTGCGGCAGCCCGTTCAGCTTCCGCCCGTTTTTCCGCCTCCGTCTTCTCCGCCGGCTGGTCGGCCGGCTGCTCCACCGGTTTCTTCGCCGGCTTTTCCACCGGTTTCACGGCAGGCTTCTCTACGGGCTTCTCAACAGGTTTGACAGGCTTCACCTCCTTCTTCTTTTTCGGCTGTTCCGGCTGAGGTTGCTCCTTCTTCACCTGCAGCGAAGGTTCGTCCGCCTGGGTCATCAAGGGCTGTTCCACTTTCGGCTCGGGCACGGCAGGCACCGGAGCGGGAGCCGGTTGGGCCGGTTCAGGTGCCGCCAGCACATCCACTTCCGTCAGCGTATAAGAATCAGCGTCTCCCTTGGCCTGTACAGCGTCTCCCAGCAGTACCGGCACACCTCCCTCTTCCTGCAGCTCCGGCCGGGCCAGTCCGCAGAGCAGCAGGAGCAGGAGCAGCAATACGTGAAGGACGGCGGTTCCGATGATTCCGGTTACTTTACTTCGTTTCATGCGCACACTCGTTACTTCTTGTCAGGACGGCGCGTAGCCAGCACCATCTTAAAATGATTCTCGTTCGCAATGTTCAGAATCTGCACGATTTCACGGTAGGGGATGGACTCGTCGGCATACAGGGCGACGTACATCTCCGGCTCCTTGGCCGCACACTCCTGCAGGAAGGCAGGCACCTCGTCGAGGGCCAGCGGCATCTCATCCTCATTGCCGAACGCTCCGTAGTAGTTCAGGTCCTTGTCGATGATGACCCGTGCCATAGGCTTGGCCGATGTCTGCTCGGAACCTTGTGGCAGGAGCACCTTGATGGCGTTCGGCGAGACCATGGTAGAGGTAATCATGAAAAATATCAGCAGCAGGAAGATGAGGTCGGTCATCGACGACATGCTGAAGCTGGGTGATATCTTCTGTCTTCTCTTCAGTGCCATACGCCGTTATTTTTGAACCGGTTCTTCGTTCAGCAAGTCCATGAAGGCAATGGTACGGGCCTCCATCTGGCTCACCACCTTATCCACCCGATAGACCAAATGATTGTAGGCGAACATCACGGCGATGCCCACCACCAGCCCGCCCACGGTCGTAATCATGGCCTCGTAGATACCGCTGGAGAGCAGGGTGATGTCGATGTTGTTCCCGGCGTTCGCCATGTTCCAGAACGCACGGACCATACCGGTCACCGTACCGAGGAAGCCCAGCATGGGTGCCCCGCTGGAGATGGTGGCCATGATGGACAAGCCGTTCTCCAGCTTCGCCACCTCAATGTTGCCGGTGTTCTCGATAGCAGCCTGCACGTCGGCGGTAGGCCGGTCCATGCGGGCGATGCCCTTCTCAATCATCCGTGCCGACGGCGTATTCGTAATGCGGCAATAGTTGATGGCCGACTTCACCTCGCCCGTACGGATATAGTCGCGGATGCGGTCCATGAACAGCGGGTCTTCCTTGCCCGCCTTGCGGATGGCCACAGTACGCTCGAAGAAGATGTAGAAGGCCACCACCGACATCAGGGCCAGCAGCACCATAATCCATCCGCCCTTACAGGCCATCTCCAGCAGGTTCATCTCAGGTTCCCCCGAAGCCACGGGAGTCAGCACCGGATTCACTCCGGCCAGCGTATCGGCCGCCGTCAAAGCGGCCTGCAGCAACAATGTCATCATACTCTTATTCTATATTATTTCAACAGGCAGTTTTTATATTCTTCAATGGTTTTCTTCAGTCCCAGATAAAGAGCGTCGCAAATCAGCGCATGGCCGATGGACACCTCGTCCACCCAAGGAATGCGCTGGTGGAAGTACGCCAGGTTGACCAGACTCAGGTCATGTCCGGCGTTCAGTCCCATGCCAAGGTGGCGCACCCGCCGGGCCGCCTCCACAAACGGAGCGATAGCCGCTTCAGGATTCTTGGGGTATAGGGTGGCATAAGGCTCAGTGTACAGTTCCACCCGGTCAGCTCCTGCCTTGGCGGCATACTCAATCATCTCCAGGTCAGTACCCACGAAGATGGAAGTACGCACGCCGGCATTGCCGAACGTGTCCATCAGTTCCGTCAGCAACTCCAGGTTCTTCTTCGTATCCCATCCCGCGTTCGAGGTAATCTGGTCTGGCGCGTCGGGCACCAGGGTCACCTGGTGGGGTTTCACCCGCAACACCAGGTCGATAAACTCTTTCGAAGGATAGCCTTCGATATTGAACTCGGTCTTCAACAACGGACGGAGCGCGTACACATCCGCATAGCGAATATGGCGTTCATCCGGACGCGGATGAACCGTAATCCCCTCTGCACCAAACGCTTCACAGTCCAATGCAACCTTCTCTACATTGGGGTTATTCCCCCCTCGTGCATTCCGCAAGGTAGCTACCTTGTTTATATTTACACTTAATTTCGTCATAATTGCGTGAATTTTTATATCTTTGCATCTACAAAACTTTGCAAAGTTAGCAGGTTTTACGATATACCTGTTATGATAACCCGTTAAAAAATACCATTTGTCATGGAACAAACGATGAAATTCGCCCTCTTTGGCAACACCTATCAGGAACATAAGTCCGCTCATGTGACCCACTTGCTGGAAATCCTGCGGGCCCGGCAGGCGGAAATCTGCATCAGCAGCGAGTTTTACAGCTTCCTGCTCCACCACTCCCGCGCCAACCTCTGCGGACTCGACATCTTCGAGGGCAGCGATTTCACCGCCGACATGGTACTGAGCATCGGCGGCGACGGCACCTTCCTGAAGGCCGCCAGCCGGGTAGGCGGCAAGGGAATCCCCATCCTTGGCATCAACACAGGGCGGTTAGGCTTCCTGGCCGACATCTCGCCCGACCAGATGGAAGAGGCTTTCGAAGAGATTTACCAAGGCCACTATCAGGCGGAGGCACGGCGGGTGCTCCAGCTCTCGTGCGAAGGACAAACGCTGAAAGGATGTCCCTACGGACTGAACGAGATAGCGGTGCTCAAGCGCGACAGCTCGTCCATGATCACCATCCATGCCTATGTGAACGGCAGCCTGCTCAACTCCTATCAGGCCGACGGCCTCATCATTGCCACGCCCACCGGTTCTACGGGCTATTCACTCAGCGTCGGCGGCCCCATTCTGGTGCCCCAAAGCGGCACGATCACACTGACCGCCGTCGCTCCCCATACGCTGAACATGCGTCCCATCGTGCTGCGCGATGACTGGGACATCACCCTCGATGTGGAGAGCCGTAGCCACAACTTCCTCGTGGCCATCGACGGACGCAGCGAGACCCTCCATGAGGGCACCCGCCTGCACGTAAGCCGTGCCCCGCACGACATCCGTATCGTGAAACGTCCCGGCCACACCTTCTTCAATACCCTGCGCGAGAAGATGATGTGGGGGCTGGACAGCCGGATGTGACCAATATAAGCAATCTCGGCCGAATTTACAACACAAAAAACTGATTTAAATTGAAGTTTTCCATTTCCCCCTGCTACAGATACCTGTAGGGCACATCCAACGGTGAATTGTTGTCCATATTTAGACAGATAACACAATTTCACCTTTTCCGTCTGTTCCAAAAAGCCTATATTTGCACTGTCTTCCGACAGGGAGCCGTAAATTGAATTACTTAATTAAACACATATCCACCTTATGAGTCCTACAACTATCTGTATCATCAAGCGCGACGGAAAACAGGAGCAGTTTTCCCAAGCCAAGATTTTCAATGCGATCGGGAAAGCGTTCGTAGCCACTGGCATGGAACATCAGGAGACGCTCATTGACCGGATTACACGGAATGTGGTCACCCGACTGACGAACCCCACCATGGGCGTGGAGGAAATTCAAGACATCGTAGAGAACGAACTGATGAAAGAACAGCCGGAAGTGGCGAAGAAATATATCATCTACCGCCAGTGGCGCAACACCGAGCGCGACCGCAAGACCCAGATGAAGCACATCATGGACGGCATCGTGGCCATCGACAAGAACGACGTGAACCTCAGCAACGCCAACATGTCCAGCCATACGCCCGCCGGACAGATGATGACCTTCGCTTCCGAAGTGACCAAGGACTATACCTACAAATACCTCCTGCCGAAACGCTTCGCCGAGGCGCACCAGCTGGGCGACATCCACATCCATGACCTCGACTACTACCCCACCAAGACCACCACGTGCATCCAGTACGACCTGGACGACCTCTTCGAGCGGGGTTTCCACACCAAGAACGGCAGCATACGCACCCCCCAGTCCATCCAGAGCTATGCTACGCTGGCCACCATTATCTTCCAGACCAACCAGAACGAGCAGCACGGCGGACAGGCTATCCCGGCCTTCGACTTCTTCATGGCGAAGGGGGTGCTGAAGTCGTTCCAGAAGGCCGTGGCGGATACCCTCTCCTTCTGCATGGAAATGAAAGGCATCCAGCTCCCCGAAAAAAAAGTGGCGGAACTTGTCCGGAACCAGCTGGGCAGCATCCACACCGACGAGAAGACCCGGCAGGCTCTCCACACCGCTCTCCACGTGAAAGGCATCTGCCTGAACGACGATGAGCTGTGCCACATCCTGCAACGCGCTTACGAACGCACGCGAAAGGACACGCACCAGGCCATGGAAGGCTTCATCCACAACCTCAACACCATGCACTCGCGCGGGGGCAACCAAGTGGTGTTCAGCTCCATCAACTACGGCACCGACACCTCCGCAGAAGGGCGCATGGTCATCGACGAACTGCTGAAAGCCACCGTAGAGGGACTGGGCACCCGGGGTGAGGTACCCGTCTTCCCCATCCAGATATTCAAGGTGAAGGACGGTGTCTCCTATTCCGAGGCCGACTACCAGCGGGCTATGGCCGACTTCGAGGCCGCCATGGACGGCAAGATGACTTTCGAGGCTCCCAACTTCGACCTTTTCCTGAAGGCCTGCCGCACCACCGCCAAGGCCCTGTTCCCCAACTTCATGTTCCTTGACACGCCCTTCAACCGGCACGAGAAGTGGGATGCCAACGACCCGAAGCGTTACCGCTACGAGCTGGCCACGATGGGCTGCCGCACACGCGTGTTCGAGAACCTGAACGGTGAAAAGACCTCACTGGGACGTGGCAACCTGTCGTTCACCACCCTCAACATGCCCCGACTGGCCATCGAGGCCCGCCGGAAAGCCGAACAGAACGCCGGAGACGGTTGTCGCGAGACCGTGGAGCGACAAGCCAAGGAGCTGTTCCTACAGTCTGTCCACACGATGGCCGGCCTCGTGGCCGACCAGCTCTACACCCGCTACCAGTACCAGCGCACTGCCCTGGCCCGCCAGTTCCCCTTCATGATGAGCAACAACGTATGGAAGGGTGGAGCGGCACTGGCGCCGAACGAAGAAGTAGGCGACGTGCTGAAGCAAGGTACCCTCGGCATCGGCTTCATCGGCGGCCACAACGCCATGGTAGCCCTCTACGGTGAAGGGCACGGCCATCACCAGCAGGCATGGGACACGCTCTACGAAGCCGTGCAGGAGATGAACAAGGTGGCCGAAGAGTACAAGGCCAAGTACCACCTGAACTTCTCCGTCCTTGCCACCCCGGCAGAAGGCCTTTCGGGCCGTTTCACACGCATGGACCGGCGCAAGTACGGTGTCATCCCCGGCGTAAACGACCGCGACTACTACGTCAATTCCTTCCACGTTGACGTGAAGGAACCAATCAGCATCGTCGAAAAGATCAAGCGCGAGGCTCCCTTCCACGCGCTGACCCGCGGCGGACACATCACCTACGTGGAACTGGACGGCGAGGCACAGAAGAACGTGCGGGCCATCGCGAAAATCGTGAAGGTAATGCACGACGAAGGCATCGGCTACGGTTCCATCAACCACCCGGTGGACACCTGCCACAACTGCGGCTACAAGGGCGTCATCTACGACAAATGCCCCATCTGCAACAGTGAGAACATCCTGCGGATGCGCCGCATCACAGGCTATCTGACCGGCGACCTGAACAGCTGGAACTCGGCCAAGCGGGCGGAAGAGCGCGACCGGGTGAAGCACGGATAAGGCACTTCTCATGATACATTTATTATATACTTACCCCGAAACCATTGTAGATGGTGACGGCATCCGGTATTCCATTTACCTGGCCGGATGCCGCCACCGCTGCAAGGGGTGCCACAATCCCGAATCGTGGGACCCCGCGGCAGGCTCGGAGCTGACCGACGAAAGACTGGCGTCCATCATCCGCGAAATCAACGCCAACCCGCTGCTCGACGGGGTGACCTTCTCCGGAGGCGACCCTTTCTTTTCTCCCCAGGACTTCCTGCCGGTCATCCGTCAGGTAAAGGAGCAGACAGGCCTCAACGTCTGGTGCTACACGGGCTATACTTACGAGCAGCTGTCCGCCGACCCGTTGCGTGCCCCCATCCTGCCCTACATCGACGTGCTGGTGGACGGAAAGTTTGACAAAATGCTCTATTCCCCTTACCTGGAGTTTCGAGGGAGCAGCAACCAGCGGATTCTGCCGTTAAAAGGCGGTCGGATACGGGTTTCTTGATTTACATCATGAAAACAGAGGGATTGCGCAAAAAACCGTTTCGGACTATTGCGGATTTCCCAGGAATCCGTACCTTTGCATCGTGGTTGTGAAACCATTCATTAGAAAAGGTATTAGATTATTATTAGTAATGTTTTCAGGTTAGGATTTTTCAATAGGTAATAGCCTTAAGATTGTAAGGTATAAGAGCAAATGAAAGGATAACACGAACTAAACGAAGATGAGAAAAGAACCCTATATGGGGGTTCTTTCCGATTCCGGCGGATGGGCTGCGCGAGGCAGGTCAGTCGCTTTTTTTATGTCCCTTCCGTACCTTTTAGTTCCGCCAACGTACGATGAAAGACCGGATGAACCACGTCCGCAGCAATCTCGCACAGCGGGTCCATGACGAAAGCACGCTCGGTCATCAGCGGATGAGGTACTGTCAGTTCATCGGTCTGCAGCACATAGTCATCATACAGCAACAGATCAAGATCTATCAGACGGTCCGCATAGACGCCGTCCACCGATTTGTGGGTACGGCCCAACTCACGCTCTATCGCTTGGGTGGCCTGCAGCACCTCCACGGGCGACAATGCGGTCTCCACGCAAACGGCCGCGTTGAGGAAAGAGTGTTGGGAAACAAATCCCCACGGCTGTGTCTCATAAAAAGAAGATAGGGAAACCACGTTCCCTATCTTCGCTTGCAGTCGGGCGACAGCCGCCTGCAGATTCGCCGGCTTGTCCCCCAGGTTCGTTCCCAGACTGAGATATACTTTCGCCATGGCTTATTTGTCCAGAATCAGCATGGCATCACCATAGGTACCAAAGCGATACCCTTCCTTCAAGGCAGTATGGTAGGCTTCCATCACCAGCTCATAGCCACCGAAGGAGCAGACCAGCATCAGCATGGTCGAAAGCGGCATGTGGAAATTACTGATCATGCAGTCGGCCAATGAGAACTCATAGGGCGGGAAGATGAATTTGTTGGTCCATCCCTCAAACTCTTTCAGGCGGCAGTCGGTACCTACGGCTGTCTCCACCGTCCGCATCACAGAGGTGCCCACCGCACATACTTTGTGGCCGCCGTCCTTGGCCGCGTTCACGATACGGCAAACCTCCGCATCGACAAACATCTGCTCGGAATCCATCTTGTGCTTGGTCAGGTCTTCCACATCAATGTCGCGGAAGTTCCCCAAGCCACAATGCATGGTGATGAACGCGGATTCAATGCCCTTGATTTCCATCCGCTTCATCAGCTCACGGCTGAAGTGCAAGCCTGCGGCAGGCACAGTGACCGCTCCCTCGTTCTTGGCGAAGATGGTCTGGAAGCGCTCTGTGTCCTCCGGTTCCGCCGCCCGATGGATGAAAGGCGGAAGAGGGGGTTCGCCCAATGCGTACAGCGCTTTCTTGAACTCGTCGTGAGGACCGTCATCGTACAAGAAACGAAGGGTGCGCCCGCGTGAGGTCGTATTGTCAATCACCTCCGCCACCATCGAGTCATCCTCGCCGAAATACAGCTTGTTGCCGATACGGATCTTACGGGCAGGATCCACCAGCACATCCCACAAATGGAGGTCCTCGTTCAGCTCACGCAGCAGGAACACTTCAATACGGGCACCCGTCTTTTCCTTATTGCCGTACAGACGGGCAGGAAAGACCTTGGTGTCATTAAAGACAAACACATCCTTATCATCAAAATAGTTCAGGACATCCTTAAACTGGACGTGCTCAATCTCGCCGGTCGATTTATGCACCACCATCAACCGAGACTCGTCGCGATACTTGGCCGGATACAACGCTATCTGCTCTTCCGGCAATTTGAATTTGAATTGTGACAACTTCATCTTTCTTTCCTTTCTTTCCTTATACTGTTGTTACTTCTATTTCTTGTTGGTCGAGCCATTCGGGGAATTGCTCTACATTCATACAATCGGCCAGGGTGACACTGCCCACACGGGTGCGGACCAGTGCGGTAAGATGTGCCCCGCTTTGGAGCGCCTCGCCGATGTCGCGGGCCAGTGCCCGGATATAGGTTCCTTTGCTGCAGACCACCCGAATCTTGATTTCGGGCAACTGACATTCCAGCAGCTCTATCTCGTCAATGACCAGCGTCTTGGCTTTCAGTTCCACCTCGTCACCATTACGGGCCAGCTCGTAGGCACGGCTGCCGTTGACCTTGCAGGCCGAGAAAGCCGGCGGTACCTGCTCGATGGTTCCGACAAACCGCTGTAGGGTTGTCTCGACCATCTCACGGGTAATGTGGTCCGTCGGGTAGGTGGCGTCTATCTCCTTCTCCAAGTCATAAGAGGGCGTGGTAGCTCCCAGCTGCAGGGTGGCTACATATTCCTTGGTGTGATACTGGAACTCCTCGATGCGTTTGGTCGCCTTACCCGTACAGACAATCATCACTCCCGTCGCCAACGGGTCCAGGGTACCGGCATGTCCGACCTTCAGTTTCTTCACCTTCAGCTTCCGGCACAAATGGTACCGAATCTTGTTGACAACCGCAAACGAAGTCCATCGCAACGGCTTGTCAAAACACAACACTTCTCCTTCTTTAAAATTCATCCGCTTGACTTTAGGAGTTAGGACAACACACTACACAGCATCGTCACGGCACCCGCGATGGCACAATAGATACCAAAATACACCAACTTACCGCGTCGGACAAGGCTGATCATCCATTTGCAGGCGATGCAACCCGAGAGGAAAGCGGCCAGGAAACCCACACAGAGGGAAACGATGGGAATCTCCGCACCGGCCGCAGAAGCGTCCTTCACGATTTTCAGGCCATCCAGCAACGCCTCGCCCAGGATGGGCGGAATGACCATCAGGAACGAGAACTGCGCCAATGTCTCCTTCTTGTTGCCCAGAATCAGACCGGTGGCAATGGTGGAGCCTGAACGGGACAAGCCCGGCAGGACGGCACAAGCCTGCGCCAGCCCAATCACAAAGGCGTCCTTCCATCCGATGCGCTCCTTGACACGCGGCTTGGCATAGTAAGAGTAAACCAGCAAGGCCGCTGTCACTAAAAGCATGCAGCCTACAATGAACAAGCCTGAACCGAAGATGGCCTCCACGGTATCCTTAAAAAACACCCCTACGATGCCGATGGGAATCATCGAGACAAGGATATTCCCGACATACCGGGTCTCGTCGTTCATCCGGCACTGGAACAATCCCTTGAAAATCCAACTGATTTCCTTCCACAGGATGACCAACGTACTGAGGACAGTCGCCACATGCACCACGATGGTGAAGGTCAGGTTCTCCTCTCCTTCAATCCCGAACAAGGCCGATCCGATGGCCAGATGGCCGCTGCTGCTGACCGGCAGGTATTCTGTCAGTCCCTGCAGGAGGCCTAACACCAATGCTTCTATCCAACTCATGACTCAGCCCCCTCCTTTCCGGCATCTTTCGGCTTGCGGAGAATCCCGTACATCATAAACACGAAGCCCAGGAAACAGGTTACAGGCGCCACTTGGATGCGGCGTACACTAAAAATGTCCGGTTCAAAAGCCGTTTCGGTCGAGCCGGGACCCGTCATCAGCAAAAAGCCGATGAGGATGACCACCATTCCTATGCCTAACAGGAGGAAGTTGGTCTTGTCGAAGGCAAAATTGTTCTTGTTCATTACCTCTTATTTATAATATAATTCCGAGACCCTCATCCGCAAATACTTGTTGATGGAAATATAGGCGCAAAGGGTCGTTATTCCTATTCCTGCCACAAAAACCGTCAGCATGACCACTCCCATCACCTGGGGAGTCACCACCGACAGCAAGTCAGGCTCATAGCGTATCAGCAGACAGGCCATTCCCATCAGCAAGGCATTCGCCATCGCAGCCGCCAGCATGCCTACCCACAGGTTGCGCACCACGAACGGGCGCCGGATAAAGCCCCAGCTGGCACCCACCAGCTTCATCGTATGCAACAGGAAACGCTGCGAGTAGATGGTCAGCCGCACCGTGTTGTTGATGAGCGCGAAGGAGATGAGGGTGAGCAGTGCCGCCAGTCCCAGCAGGACAAAGCTGATCCTCCGGATATTGCTGTTGACAGCATCCATCAGTTCCTGCGGATAATCTATCTCGGTCACCTGCTTGTGAACCTTGACCTCCTCCTTGATCCAGCGCAGGCTGTCACTGTTGGCGTAGGCAGCATGCAGCCTCACCTCGATGGACGGCGTGAAGGGGTTGTAGCCCAAGAACTCGGTGGGGTCGGTTCCCATGGCCAGTGTCTGTTCCTTCAGGGCCTGTTCCTTGGAGATATAGGTGGTCTGCTTGATGTACGGTTGTTGGTTCAGTTCTTGCTGGAAGGCCAGGATGTCCCTCTCCCGCGCGTTCTCGTCCAGCTGGATGGTGAAAGCGATGTTCTCGCGCACATACACAGAAAGGTTGTTGGCGGTCATCCCGAAGAACACCACCATTCCCAACAACAACAATACCAGCATGGTACTGATGCTGGAAGTCACGAACTGCATGTCAAAGAGTCCCCGTTTCTTTCCCATATCCTTTCTCTATCCAATCGTTGTCATTCATTTCTTTTTGCGGAATACATACATCATCGAGCTGCTCCGCTCCTTCCGCCCGAGCGTGGCCACCCACGCCTTGGCACCTATCCACAGACCGCGCAAGAAGGGCAGGCGATGGTGATAATACCGCTCTGTCATCATGGCGATGTAAAAAGCGTCAAACGGCATCGGATGCCTCTCGGCCAATATGAATCCGTGCTTGGCACCCAACTGCTGCATGACGGAGGGGACGAAGTGCCACAAATGACGGGGCACGTCATAGGCCGCCCACCGTTCCCGGTAATAGGCGGCATCGTAGGAGTTGGGGTTCGGTACAGCAATCACCACCACCCCATCCGGCTTCAACAACCGGAACAGTTGCTCCCAGGTCCCGTTGAGGTCTTCCAGATGCTCCATCACGTGCCAGAGGGTAATGGCATCGAACGAAGCGGACGGCAGCTCCGCCAACGCTTCAGGCGCCAGCACCTCTAAGTGAAAATGCTCCTTCGCAAAGGCCCGCGCCGCCGGACTCTTCTCGATTGCGGTCACGGTCCAACCCGCCTTCCGCGAGGCATCCGGGAAATAACCCGTACCCGTACCTATGTCCAGCAAGGCACCTTTCGGCAAGCCACTGCTTCGTTTGACCAAGCGCACCTTACGTCCCAGCATGAAACGACGCACCCAGTGATATACCCGGTAGGTCCAACCTTGGCGGGTATCGCTGTGTGAAATATAATCCGGACTTTCGTAATAACGTCCTATTTCAGCTTCCACAGGTACTCCCTGTGTAAACAAAAAGCCACAATCCCGGCAACGGTAAATGTCGAACGCTTCGCCGGTGGCGTAGTGGTCGGTACATTGCATCGCCTTCTCAAAATGGCTTTTTCCGCAAAGCGGGCATTGGTCTATCTTGAGTACGTTCACTTTCTTCCCTAATTTGCTGCAAAATAACAAATAAATTGGATAGGCATGCTATTTCTTTAAATGAATTTAACTACCTTTGCGCCCGATAAACTAATAATGATAATATGGATACTAAAAAACTGGCTCGTTCGAGCAATAAGATGATTGCCGGAGTCTGCGCAGGAATCGCAGAGTATTTCGGTTGGGATGTAACGCTGGTGCGCATCGTTTATGCGCTGGCCACTCTGCTGACCGCGTTCTGCGGCGTAATCCTCTACTTGGTGATGTGGATTGTCATGCCCCAGAAGCAGTAAGCAGGAAAATCCAAGGAACCGGTACCGTCGCCGCCCGATACCGGGGGACCGACGATTCCGGCTCCTTGGATTTCCTTCTTGCTTTTGTCAGACCTCTTCCTTTCCTTTCAAGGTGGCGGAACTAGACGCTGTGATGGTGACACGGACCCGGTCGCCGATGCGGTGGGTTCCCCGGTCGAACACCACGACCTTGTTTTGTTCCGTGCGTCCATACAATTGCTCTTTCGAACGCTTCGAGACCCCCTCCACCAATACTTCGAAGGTCTTTCCCACATCCTTGGCATTGCTTTCGGCCGACAACTGGTTCTGCAGTTCTATCAGTTCGTTGAGACGGCGAATCTTGACTTCTTCGGGCACGTCATCGGGCAAGTGCTTGGAGGCATACGTGCCGGGACGCTCCGAATACTTGAACATGAACGCGGAGTCGTAACCACATTCACGCATCAGCGACAGGCTCAGCTGGTGGTCCTCCTCCGTCTCGCTGTGGAATCCGGAGAAGATGTCGGTGGACAAGCCACAATCGGGAATGATGCGCCGGATGGCGGCCACCCGTTCCAAGTACCATTCGCGCGTGTACTTGCGGTTCATCAGTTGCAGGATGCGCGAACTGCCGCTCTGCACCGGCAGGTGGATGTGCTTGCAGACATTGGGCACCTCGGCAATCACGTGCAAGGTCTCGTCGCTCATGTCTTTCGGGTGCGAGGTGGTAAAACGGACACGCATGCCCGGGACGGTCTCGGCCACACGGCGGAGCAGTTGGGGGAAGGTGATGGTCACCCCTTCCTGCTCGAAGCGGTAGGAATTGACATTCTGTCCCAGCAGTGTGACCTCCTTGTATCCTTTCTTCTCCAGGTCGCGCACCTCGTTCAGGATGCTTTCGATGTCGCGGCTGCGTTCCCGACCACGCGTGTAAGGCACAATGCAATAGTGGCAGAAGTTGTTGCAGCCCCTCATGATGGACACAAAGCCGGAGATGTGGTTGCCACAGATGCGTGAGGGGATGACATCCCGGTAGGTCTCCGTGGTCGAGAGTTCCACATTGATGGCCTTTTGGCCGGCCTCCACCGCCGCGAACAGGTCCGGCAGGCTCAGGTAAGCGTCCGGACCAGCCACTAAGTCCACATGGTGGTGCTCAATCAGGTCGTTCTTCACCCGTTCGGCCATACAGCCCACCACACCGACAATCAGCCGGCGGCGCTTCTTGCCGCGCAACGAATGAAAGAACTCCAGACGGTTCAGGATTTTCTGCTCGGCGTTGTCGCGGATGGAGCAGGTGTTCAGCAGGACCGCATCCGCCTCTTCCAGCGTGTCGCAGGGTGTGTAGCCCGCCATCTGCAGGATGGAGGCAATGACCTCACTGTCTGCCACGTTCATCTGGCAGCCGTACGTCTCGATAAACAGTTTTTTCGGATGGGTTTCAGTCGCGGATTTAAAGTCCGCTCCCGTTGCATTTGTTGTCATAATCTACGAATATTAATAATAAAACGGGGCAAAGATACCGTTTTCTGTGTTAACTTCCATAAAAAGATGTGGAGATATAAAATATTTTAGTACCTTTGAACAAACTCGAAACGACAACCATGGAAAGTATTGTGCCCATACTGATAGTTTTGGCCATTCTCCTTTTCCGCGTCACTGCACAGCAGCTGGGTGGGAAAAAGGAGAAGACGGTACCCGGCCGGGCGCCGGCACCGGAGGCCCTACCCGTACCGGAGAGTTTCTCTCTACCGGAAGTCCAGGAACTGATGGCACCGGAAACAGCCGACCGGGCACCGATGCCGGCCGACCCGCAGCCCGGCCGCCCGAAAAGACGGAAGCGGAAAGGAACGGCGGAAACGACAGCACCGGCACCTGTGGAGCGGGAGACCCTGACAGAACGGACGGAAGCGGTGCCGCGCATCCGCATCGATTCGCCCCAGACAGCCCGCCAGGCCTTCCTCTATGGCGAAATCTTCCATCGGAAATACTGAAAACAGAACAACCCTATTTATACAACTTTCTAAAAAAACACAGCATCATGAACTATACCCGAATGACTGCCGCCGAAGCGGCAAGCCTCATCAAAGACGGAGAGATATTGGGTCTCAGCGGATTCACACCCGCCGGCACCCCGAAAGGCGTGACCGCCGCCTTGGCCAAGCTCGCGCAAGAGCGTCACGAGCGGGGGGAGCATTTCCAGGTCAGCATCATCACCGGTGCCTCTACCGGCGACTCGTGCGACGGCGCGCTGGCACGTACCGACAGCATCTATTTCCGCGCTCCCTACACCACCAATACGGACTTCCGCAAGGCGGTGAACGCCGGCAAGATCCATTATACGGACATCCATCTCTCGCAGGTGGCACAACGCATCCGTTCCAGCTTTCTGGGCCACATCAGCACGGCCATCATCGAGGCCTGCGAACTGACCGATGACGGACGTATCTACCTGACGACCGCCGGCGGCATCTCGCCGACCATCGCCCGCCTGGCCGACCGCGTCATCATCGAGCTGAACGCCGCGCACAGCAAGCGGATGATCGGCATGCACGACGTGTACGAGATGGAGCGCCCGCCGTTCCGCCGCCCGTTGCCCATTCTCCGTCCCAGCGACCGTATCGGGCAAGACCATATCCAGATTGACCCGGCCAAGATTGTCGGGGTGGTCGAAGTGAACCTGCCCGACGAGGCCCGTTCCTTCCAGGACCCCGACCCGGTGACCGACCGCATCGGACAGAACGTGGCGGACTTCCTGGCCGCAGACCTGAAGCGCGGCATCATCCCCTCCACGTTCCTGCCCCTGCAGTCGGGAGTCGGCAACATCGCCAACGCCGTACTCGGTGCCCTGGGACGCGACAAGAGCATCCCGCCCTTCGAGATGTACACCGAGGTCATCCAGAACTCGGTCATCAAGCTCATCAAGGAAGGACGCATCAAGTTCGGCAGCACCTGCTCGCTCACCGTCACCAACGACTGCCTGCAGGAGATTTACGAAGACATGGACTTCTTCCGCGACAAGCTGGTGCTCCGTCCGTCGGAAATCTCCAACTGCCCGGAGGTGGTGCGCCGCATCGGTGTCATCTCCATGAACACGGCCATCGAGGCCGACATCTACGGCAATGTCAACTCCACGCACATCTGCGGCACGAAAATGATGAACGGCATCGGTGGCTCCGGCGACTTCACCCGGTCGGCCTACATCTCCATCTTTACCTGTCCTTCGGTGGCCAAGGGAGGCTGCATCAGCTCCATCGTCCCCATGGTGTCGCACCAGGACCACAGCGAGCACTCTGTCAACGTCATCATCACCGAACAGGGTGTGGCCGACCTGCGGGGCAAGAGCCCGATGGAACGCGCCAAGACCATCATCGAGAACTGCGCGCACCCCGACTACAAGCAATTGTTGTGGGACTATCTGAAGATTGCGACCAAAGGCCAGACCTCCCACTGCCTGTCGGCCGCACTCGGCATGCACCAGGTGTTCCTCTCGGAAGGCGACATGCGCCTCACCCAATGGGGGAAGTTCGTTCAGTAACCCCCTGTACCTGAAAAAGGGGTGAAGGGGAATCGCCGTTCCCTTTCACCCCTTTTCCAGTCTTTTCACCTAATCAGTCCAGCCTGAATCCTTTTTCCAACCGGATATCCTCCGAACTGCTGCCGATGCAGACCTTGAAGTCCCCCGGCTCCACGACGCCACATCTCCATCTTCGCCGGGAATGTCTGCTGCGAGACAAACTTCGTCTGCGCGCCCAGCAAGGCCGGGCATCCGCAGAGCGTCAATAAAAAAATGTACGCATAAATCCAAGAAAAAAACCAAAATAATGGCGTGAAAATGCCAAAAACCTCCTACCTTTGTAGCAACAGTTAACCCTATTAATAATTCAGATATGGACACTCAACATTTCATCGCATTCGACCTCGGCGCCACCAGCGGCCGGACCATACTGGGCACCCTGCAGGGCACGCAGCTGACCCTGGAGGAGGTGACCCGCTTCCCCAACCAGATGCTCCCGCTCAACGGGCACTTCTACTGGAACATCTACTCGCTGTACGAGCACCTGAAGAAGGGACTCGCGGAAGTGGCGAAAAAGAAACTGCCCATCACCTCCATCGGCATCGACACCTGGGGGGTGGACGTGGCCTGCTTCAACGCCGACGGCAACCTCATCGGACTGCCCTACGCCTACCGTGACCCGCAGCAGACCGTGGGACAGAAGGAGGTCTTCTTCGAACAGGTGATGCCCGCCGACCAGCTCTACGCCCGCACGGGCCTCCAGCACATGGACTTCAACACGCTCTTCCAGCTCTACGCGCTGGCCCGCCGCGACGACTTCCACCTGCGCCACGCCCGGCGCCTGCTCTTCATGCCCGATGCCCTGTCGTACCTGCTCACCGGCGAGATGGTGACCGAATACACCATCGCCTCCACCTCGCAGCTGCTCAACCCCTCCACCCGGCGGATGGACGAGGAGCTGATGAAGGCCGCCGGCATCCGTCCCGAGCTGTTCGGCACGATGGTCGAGCCGGGACACCGCATCGGCCTGCTCCGCCAGGAACTGTGCGAGGAGCTGCAGATAGACCCGGTGCCCGTCATCGCGGTGGCCGGACACGACACCGCATCGGCGGTGGCCGCCATCCCCGCTTCCGACCCCGACTTCGCCTACCTCAGCTCGGGCACCTGGTCGCTCATGGGCATCGAGTCGCAGGGACCGGTCATCAACGAGCAGACCACACATTATAATATTACGAACGAAGGCGGCGTGGACGGCACCATCCGGCTGCTGAAGAACATCACCGGCCTCTGGATCGTGGAGCAATGCCTCAAGCAGTGGCGCAAGGAGGGCACCGAATACTCCTACCCGCAGATGGTGGCGCTGGCCGAGGAGGCCGAACCCTTCCGCTGCTTCATCAACCCGTCCGACCCCTGCTTCACCAATCCCGCCCACATGCCCCAGGCCATCCTGGACTACTGCGCCCGCACCGGCCAGGAACGGGCCCCGCGGACGCACGGCGAGTTCATCCGGGTCATCTTCGAGAGCTTGGCCATGAAGTACCGCGAGACCCTCGACGTGTTCCACCAGCTGTCCGACCACCCGCTCCGCAAGCTCCACATCATCGGCGGCGGCTCGCGCAACCAGCTGCTCGACCAGTTCACGGCCAACGCCATCGGACTGCCGGTCTATGCCGGTCCGAGCGAAGCCACCAGCATCGGCAACATCATGCTGCAGGCCAAGGCGGCGGGAGCCGTCTCGTCCTTGGCGGACATGCGCCGGGTCATCTCGGCCAACGTGCAGCCGATGGAGTTCCTGCCCACCGACGCGGACAGCTGGAACGCCGCTTACGGCCGCTACCTGCAGTGCATCGGCGGACGATGACCGTCGCCGGGACACACGGCGCAAAAAAAACGCTGTGAATCGTTGTGTTTCAGCAAAACTCTTTGTAACTTTGGAAAGTATTAACTTTAAATGACCAACAATATATGAAATCAATTCTTGAAGGACGCCCCGCATTGGCCCATGAAATCAACCAAGTAGCCGAAGTTGCCGGCTATCTGTGGCAGAAAGGTTGGGCCGAGCGCAACGGCGGCAACATTACCATCAACGTGACTGAATTTGTGGACGACGAGATCCGCCAGCTGCCGGCCCTCACCGAGCCGAAGTCCATCGGCGCTACCCTCCCCCACCTGAAGGGCTGCTATTTCTACTGCAAGGGCACCGGCAAGCGCATGCGCGACCTGGCCCGCTGGCCGATGGCGAACGGCTCCATCATCCGCATCTGCGACGACTGCGCCAGCTATGTCATCATCGCCGACCAGACCGTGGTGCCCACTTCCGAAGTGGCCGCACACCTGTCTGTCCACAACTGGCTCATCAGCCAGGGTGGCGCCAAGAAGGCGACCGTGCACACGCACCCCATCGACCTAGTGGCCATGACGCACAACAAACGGTTCTTAGAGAAGGACGCCATGACCCACCTGCTGTGGAGCATGATTCCGGAAACCAAGGCCTTCTGTCCGCGCGGCGTGGGCATCGTACCTTACAAGATGCCCAGCTCGGTGGACCTGGCGGAAGCTACCTTGGCCGAGCTCGATGACTACGATGTAGTGATGTGGGAAAAGCACGGTGTGTTTGCCGTAGGCGACGATGTGATGGATGCCTTCGACCAGATTGACGTACTCTCCAAGGCGGCCCAGATTTACCTGAACGCCCGCACCATGGGCTTCGAGCCGGAGGGCATGACGGACGAGCAGATGCACGAGATGACGGTTGCCTTCGGCCTGCCGAAATAAGCCTGCTCACGACTGGGTTTGTCACTCCCTCATGAACGGGTTCGTGAGGGGCTGACGAACGGGTTCATGAGGAGCTCATGACTTCGTTCGTGAGACCGTCACAACTGCGGTTGTTACGGTGGAAGAATGCCTGTTGTTACCTCCTGACGATGCCTGTCGTTACAGAACAAGAATGCCTGTCGTTGTACCGTAACGACAGGCATTCTTGTAACCTCAGCACAGGCATTCTCAGACCCGGCCAAATTACCCGCCGCTGCTTCTCTACCAGGATTTTTGTACAAGTTGCAGTCACCTACACCATTTTCCGATTAATGCATTGGATGACCTGCCTCATCAAGTTCGACACCAAGTGACGTATAGTCCCTGCTGGAGTTCTATTCGGGGCATCTTCACTTGATTCCCTGTTCGTCCGAAAAAGTGGGCAGTTATAGTGATGATTCGTCCGAAAAAGTGTATCTTTGTGGCAATTATTCATCCGAAAAAGTGTAGTCATGAAACGAAAAGCATATACCCGACTATTGGAATGGAAACAGGACCCGCACAGGAAGCCGCTGATTCTCAAAGGAGCACGTCAGGTAGGGAAAACCTGGCTGATGAAAGAGTTCGGCAGCAGGGAGTACGCCAGTGTACTTTACGCCAATTTTGACATTGACGAACGGTTGCGGGGCATTTTCGATACCGATTATGACGTGCCACGCATCCTCACCGCCCTGCAGGCACTGACAGGGGTTATCCCCCGGCCTGGCGAGACACTGATTATCCTGGACGAGATACAAGAGGTAAACAGGGGGCTGGGCGTACTCAAGTACTTCTGTGAGAACGCTCCCGAATACCATGTGATGGTGGCAGGGTCCCTCTTGGGCATAGCGCTCCATCCGGGCACCTCGTTTCCGGTCGGGAAGGTAGACATGCTGGACATCCATCCGCTGGACTTTGAGGAGTTCCTGTGGGCGACGGGCAACGAGCCGCTGGCACGGCTGTTGCCATGTCCGGACTGGCAGCTCCTGAAGATACTGAAATCCAAGTTCATAGACCTCCTGCGGCAATACTACTATGTGGGTGGGATGCCGGAGGCCGTCTTCAGCTATGTGCAGGAAGGCAACCTGGCGAAGGTGCGGCGGATACAGGAGAACATACTGACCGCGTACGCGAATGACGTGTCCAAGCACGCTCCGACCTCCGACGTGCAGCGGATACTGATGGTGCTGAACTCCATCCCCTCCCAGCTGGCGAAGGAGAACAGGAAGTTCATCTATGGCGTGCTCAAGAAAGGTGCCCGTGCCGCCGAGTTCGAGGTAGCCATCCAGTGGCTGATGGACTGTGGCATACTGACGAAGGTGCCGCGGGTCCGGAAAGCGGGTGTCCCCCTGAAGTTCTACGAGGACCTCTCCGCCTTCAAGCTGTTCTTCCTGGACCTGGGACTGCTGGCCGCCCTGAGCGGAGCGCCCGCAGACATGATGCTGATAGGCAACCAGGTCTTTGAGGAGCTCAAGGGAATGTTCACGGAACAATATGTGCTGCAGCAGATGGTGGCAAGGGAGGACCTGCAGGTGTATTACTGGAGCAGTGAAAGGAGTGACGGGGAGCTGGACTTCCTCGTGCAGAAGGGAGGCCGCCTACTTCCTGTCGAGGTGAAGGCGGAGGAGAACGTGAAGGCGAAGTCGCTCAGCCATTTTGTAGCCGCCCATGAGGGGATGAAAGGCGTGCGACTGTCCATGTCCGATTACCGGGACCAGACGTGGATGGAGAACATCCCCCTGTTCGCCGTGTTATATGCCCTGTAGTCAAGAAGACGGATATGATAAAGGCTTGACCCCGAAAGCAGGTTCTTTGGAACGAGTAGGAGGTAAACGCTATTTATAGGTGTTCATCTCCTACTTTCATGTTGACGGACCTGTAGCTTTCATCAACCGTCTTCTGTACCTCTCGCTGTGCGTTCAGACATCCGCTTCTCGGGCGGAAGCTGAAGAACTGAAGCTCGTAGATGATAGTCAATACCTGGTTGATGGTTTGCTGCACCATACGGTTAACCACGGTCAAATGCCTTGTATGAAGTTTCTGTTCGTTATGCCAGATGTTTGCCGACGGCTCCCTTCAGATTCCGCCTCACGATGGACACCCTTGCCTTGGGGTATAGCCTTCCCGCTATTAGGGTGGCTTCGGGACTTGCACCCGTTAGACAATGCTCATGCCGAGCGTACCGCAAGAAGGCGGCCCGCCTCCTGTGGGGAGAGAGCCGCCTTGCTAATAGAGTGATGATTTTGATTAGTTGTTAGAAACGCGATCCTTATACACTGTTACATCCAACTTGATAACAACAGGTTTTCCGAATTTATCCTTAACTGTCAACCGCAATTCAGACGGAACATCAGCTACAGGATTTTGAGTATTGGCTTTCTTCTTAATGTTCAAAATCTTGTTACCATTAGAATCAGAAATAGTAATCTTGAAGTAGTCTACAGTACCTGTTTCCTTACTGATCAACTCAGCTTTTGCACCGTTCCAATTCAATTTGCTAATCAAGTCCTTGAGACTCTTGCTGTAATCGGTAGCATTAAAGGTATTGTTACCGAAAATAGCTTCTACTCCGATTGTGAAGTCATCACATCCGTAAACGAAACGCTCCTTCGGAAGGATTGCCTCAGTAGTATAAGCTGCATCGCGGTACCACTTACCATTCTCTGGTTTCTGATACCATCCCAGTTCAGTTCCTGTAGCCCATCTCCAAGACATTACATTCTCGTGGAAGATGCTACAGAATACGGTATTGAACTGCTTCACGGTAACAGCTTTATCATTAGCCATATTCGTGGGCGAAGCCGTGCTGACACCCGGATAGATGTACTGGATGGAAGTGGCATGCTGTGTCGTATTGTCCACCAAATCAGCGGGGATGCTATAGTTAGCTCCCGTCATCAACGACTGGGTGTATTCGCCGCTATTGCTATCCAATTGAGCATTCTCAAAGATGGCGTTGTAATAGTTAGCCAAAGTGTTGCTTGAGTTGAAATCCACCCAATTATTGAATACACGAGTCAACTTCTGCTGACCTACTACAACACCACCTACTTGTGTAGGCTCCAGATAAGCATAGTGTACGCCACCAACAATCTGACCGGCCTTCACGGTGAAGTTTGCAGGAGCTGTAGCAGGCAATACCTTCTTGGCAGTTACCTCCATCGTTGCGATAGCGAAGCCGTCAGCATCCTTCATCACCAATGTACCCTTGAGTGATCTGTTATCAACGATATACTTCAAGCCATGGTTGAATTGGGTCTTGATACCCACAACCGCAGAGAGGTCAACAGGGCTTTGCGGAGTGATGGTCAGTGTCTTACCATTTGCACTTACAACTACATCCGTTTCAGTAGAAGTCCAAACTGAATTGTCATTCTTATCTACCAACTGTACCTTGAAGCCGTTGGCATCCCAATGTTTAATATTGGGAGTATTCTGCCATTCAGAACCGATACCATCAGCTGTCCATTCGAAGGAAGTGATGCTCTTGATGCCACGGATGCTGCTGAAGGTATCTTCAGCGAACTCATAGGTCGTAGACCACGGATTCATAGAATACTCAGGATATGTAGCGACAACTTCAGTGGCTGTAGCCGGGATAGTCACGCCGTCCATACCAATCTTCACATAGAATGCCTTACCGTCCGGGTCAACCATAGTACCGTCGTAGTTCACGGCATAGACACGGAAACCGATGATGTCGCGGATGGAACGCTTGCTGTCCACCTTGATACTAATCTCCTTGCCTTCCACCACCTTGTTCAGGTTGGTGTACTCGTATGCTTCCCATGCCACGATTTCAGAGGGATCGTTGGCGGTAGTATAATCTTTATCCAACGTGACATACATGGCGCGGATATTGCTGCTATAGTCGGCTGCCCCATCCAGCTTGATGGTGATGTTCTCTCCCTGTACGGCAGGCAGAAGCGGTATATTTCGTGATGCTGAACGATTATCATTTGCGTCATCAGCCGTGTTGTTGTTTGTAACGACAACGGCAGGAATCGGGTAACGGTCATTATCTGTAGTATACCACTTGAGTTCCTTTGTATTGCTGTCTTCCAGGTCTTGAGAATCGTATCTGTTCTGGATATCAGCAACAGCCACATTGTTGACGTTGAAGTTCAGTTCTGTCTGAGCCCGATAAGCCTCATGTGCGAATCCGAGTGTGAACGGAGAAACAACCGCACGGCTTTCGTTCTCGTTGCTGCCGGCCTTGCTGTCAATAGCTACGGCGTACAGGATAGTCTTATTACCATCTTTCGTGGCGGCCTTGAATGCGTCCGCATTATAGTTCTCAGCCTTTACGGAAACCTTCCAGATACCGTTGGGAACATTAGCGGCACGGGAGGCAGAAAGCAGTCCGTTGTAACGCTCAACGTTGGTCACCTTCACAATGCCGTCCAGACTGCCACCTTGGGTGTTGACCAAAGAAATCATCTCTTTGGTGATAGTGGCACTGGCAGGAGATACACGGATATAGAAATCCTTGCCTACGTGGTACTGATTACCGTCAGTGAAGGTGATGGAGTTTTCGATGCCTTCGCCACCGAAGACAGCACTCTTCTCGATAGCAGTCATCAGCGGGAAGTTCTGAGTAAGAACAACATTATTTATTTCCCAAGCGAACGCAACATTGGTCACCATGGTGTTGACAGAAGAGGTCAGTGTCACCAGGTCATTGCCAAAGTTCTTTTCAAGCAGTTCCTGCAGGTCATCAATCTTCTTTTCCAACGCCTTGTCAGCCTTTTCGTAAGCGGTGGTCACTTCCTTGTTGGCGTCCTCGATTTCCTTCTTGATGGTCTGCCAGTCGGCTTCGCTCACGCCGGCCTCCAAAGCCTTGATACGTTCGTCGAGTGCGTCAATCTTGTCGTTCAGGCCCTTCACTTCCGTTTCCAGCAGGGTGTTCAGGTCAGCGATAGCCTTGTCAGCAGCCTCCTTGTTGGCGGCGATGGTCTCGGCGTTTGCACCGATCTTGCCGTCACGGTCAAGGTCAGCGGCCTCCATCTCGGCCTTGTATTCCTCCAGAGCGGTCTTCTGCAGCTCCAGTGCGGCAGTCTGGTTGGCCAGTTTCTCCATCATGGAC